>JBGPED010000008.1:0-29720 GCA_041482595.1 Acidobacteriota bacterium | reverse complement strand
GGGGCGCCCCCTCTATGTCGTCCTTGCCGGAGAGGTACGCTCCGCCCAGGCGGAACTTGTCGCGGGTGAAGTTCGCGAACACGCCCTTCCGGTCGTAACGGTCGAACGCCAACGGGATCAAAGAAGAAGGATCGCCCAGGTCGTAACCGCCGCGGTGGTAGTAGAGACCCACGCCGCTGACACCGTCCGGCAACGCATACTCCGCCGACGCGTAAACGTCCTTGTGGTTGCCGACCGTCGCGACGGTCTCTATGTCCTCCCCGTTGACGACTCCCGCCTCGACGAACAAGGGCTTCACGCGGCCCGCCAGGCTGATGCCGAAGCTGTCGCGCGCCGGCGTGAACGGATTCGTGCCCAGGGTCGCGTCCGTCAGGATCAGCGGGGTCGAGGCCGAGGCCATCAGGCCCATGCCGTAGTTCCGCACGATTGTCGGAATGAACTTCCCGGCTCGCGCCGTGAAGTAGGCGTTTTCTTTATGCCCCTTCGTCAACTGAAGGTAGGAAGACTCGAAGTCCATGTTGACGTTGGCGTCGACGTAGACGGAGAAGAGCGGCGAGACGGCGCCTCCGGCGTGGAGGTGAAACTCGGGCTGGCTGAAGGCGGTCGACCCCTTCTCCTGGACATCGTACTCCCACTCGACGTGGGCCGAGAGCAGATGCGTGAGATCCTTGTCGACGGTATCGCCACGCATCCGGTGACCTCGGCGGAAGAAGTCGAGGCCGCCCGCCGTGAGCTGAAGACTCGGATACTGGTGGCAGACCGAGCACATCACGCCATAGCGTCGTGCCCACATCGGGACTGCAAAGCTCGGGGTTGCGGCGAACAGCAGGGTGAGGACCGACAGAGCCAGCGTGACCCAGAACGAAGATTTTCGAGACATGCGATTCCCTCCATATGGCGATCAGGACAAGAATTGCCGGACTCCTCTCAAATCCGGGACGCAGCGGCCGCAACACGCAGCCGGCGCGCGACACCCCGCGCGACGGACGACGGGCGCTCAGTGCTGGTATTTCAGCGGCAAGCGCTCGTGAACCCCCTGGTCGCGCCTCGTCGCGAAGTCGAAGACGTAGTCCTTTCCGACGAAGGGGCTCTTGTTGTTGTGGCAGAGGGCCGTGCAGGACTCCGCGGCGATCGGGGCCAGCAGCCCGGCGGCCACGACCTGATCCCTCTTGAAGCCGGTGTTCTGCAGGCTCATGTACTCCTTCTGGGTGTAGGTCCCGCCGGCGCCGTGGCACATCTCGCACCCGACGCCCGCGCGGTCGGGCGTGGTCGCGATGTCGACGAACCCTCCCGGCTTCCCGTACCCCACCGTGTGGCAGGGAAGACACAGCGGATCCTTCGTGTAGTCCTTGGCCGGGTCAAGCCCCGCCGCTTTCTTCCGATCGGCCCGCGTCCCGGGCTTGAGAAGGTCGAACGCCTGCCCCATCTTGGTCGCGGACCACGAGTTCCATTCCTTGATATGGCACATCTTGCACTTCTTGTTTCCCACGTAGGAGTGCTCGCCCGCCGCCGCTCCGGGGATCGGCCCGCTCAGCACCACGACCGTCGAGAGCACCAGGGCGGAACCGCGCAGGAATTTTCTCATCGCTCTCTCTCCTCCTTCTGTGGACGCAGGAACGCTACGGGGATCGGTCCGATCCCATCTCGATGGACATCGTCTGACGCAGCAGGATCTCGGGTTCGTACAGATAGCGGAGCGTCGCCTCGGCCCGGAGGGGTCCTTTCGGCGGCACCTCGGCGACGAGACTCTCGACTCGCCGCTCACCGGGTCTCAGCCGGGTGTCCTCCCCTATCGCGCTGGCATCGAGCATCACTCGGTGGTCCTCGGTGATCGGCTCGCCGTGCTGGTCGAGGAGGACCTTCTGGTACCGTCGCTCGAAGCGGGTCACCTCACGGTCGGCGCAGAAGAGAACGACTTCCAGGACGAGCCTGCGTGTGGGCAGCCCGGTCGGGATCGAATGGCCGGACCCGATATTGGCGACCTCGACTTCGACGCTGGCGAGGTTGGCCTCCTCCCTCGCGACTCGCAGAATCCTGACGGTCGCCGCCTTGCGCACCTGCTCGCTGGAGTGCCCGCCCGAGATGTCGTGCAGGTTGATTTCCGGGCGGTAGATCCCGAGCGAGGGCCGGACCGTCTGCCCCGGCGTCATCGGCATGTGGCAGTCCTGACAGATCCTGCCCGCCTTCGCCTGCGGGCTGGCCATCCACTCGGTGTAGGTGGTCAAGATGGCGACTCCGGCCTTGTTCACGTACTCATGGCACCCGGCGCAGATCTGCGGCGACTTGTGCAGGTCCGACTTGGCGATCTTGTGCGCCGGCGAGACGGCATCGGACAGGGGACCGCGTTTGACCCCGTCGAGGAGGACCCGGAACGGCTGCTCGTGCCGATCGAGATCGACCGAAACGATGGAGTGGCAGAAATCGCAGGTGATGCCTTCCCGGCTGATCGGCTGCGCCATCCGCAGATCCCCGGAGAGCACGGCCGCCGGCGCGTGACAGCGGAGACAGATCTCCCGGGCCTTGCCCTCCGTCTCCCGGTAGGCGCGCATGTAGGAGGCCTCGAAGACGGGGTCCGTGACCGACATGGCGTGCATGGAGCGTTTCCACATCTCGTAGATCTGCCTGTGACAGTCGCCGCAAAGCGCGCTCGGATTGAGGACGCCCGAAGTGAGCGTTGCGTCCGTGCCCGCGAAGAGCGTCGTGCCGCTGGCGATCCAGATAACCGCCACCCGCAGTAACCGAGTCATGTCCGTCCCTCCGAGGGCCGGCAGGCCTGGTTGCGCGTGAGACTGCTCGATGGGCCGCCGTCCCTGCGCTGCTGGGACGATTCCGAGCAATTTCAGTACCAGGGGTCGGGCGGCCGCGGGAACCGGCGCCCCGCGACGGAAACCGCCCCCCGGGGGCCGGACGGGGCGGACGGCCGTCCCCGTCGGCCTGACAGTTCTGGCACGAGATACTGACAATCTGGCAGGAGTCTCTGCGGTATCATGGCGGCATGCGAGGGGGTCTCTCCCCCGGAATCCGGTTCCGCGATCGCCTGACCATCCGCCTCACGGGTGGCGTGATCCTCGTTCTGCTCCTGATAGGCCTGCCGTTCTTCATCGCCTTCCAGAGGCTTCTGAAAGACCAGCAGCTGCAGGCCCTGGCCGAGGCCACGACCGCCCTCAACCGCGTGGTCCTGGATGGTCTCCGCTCCGCGATGCTCGCCGGGCAGCCGCATCTTCTCAACGAAGCGGTCCGCAACCTGGCCGAAGGGCCCGAGGTCAAGAGAGTGCTGCTCCTCGACCATCGCGGCCGGGTGCGGTTCACGTCCGACCCGGCCTACGAAGGGCGGGTCCTGGACCGGAAGCGGGACGGCACCTGCCTCGTCTGCCATCGGCCGGGGGGCGGTGCCCCCGCGAGCCCGACCGCCGTGACCCGGGAAGGGGAGCTCAGGCTGTTCCGCGCGATGAGCGCCATCCCCAACGAGCCCCGCTGCCACCGCTGCCACGATCCCGGCGTCTCCACCAACGGCATCCTCGTGATGGACCTGGCGCTGAAAAGCGCCGATCAGCGCCTCTTCGCCGAGATCGGCGGCACGCTGGCGCTCGGGGCGTTGATGGCCGTGCTGACCGTCGGAATCCTGATCCTTCTCCTTCGCAGGATGGTTCACGGGCCGCTGCAGGCCATGGTCGCGACCAGCGAGAGGGTCGTGCAGGGCGATCTCGACGCCCGGGCCGCCGTCTCCGGCGCCGGCGAGTTCGCGCTGCTCGCCTCGCAGGTCAACGAGATGACCGGCCACCTCGCGCGGACGCTGCGCACCGTCGACACGCAGCGTCACGAGCTGCAGGCGATCCTGGACGCCGTGGACGACGAGATCGTCGTGCTCGATCGCGCGCAGCGCATCGTGGCGGCGAACAGGGCGTTCCGGAGGGGATTGACGCGGCCCGGACAGGAGATCGACGGCCGGCCGTGCCGCGAAGCCGCCGGGCCGCGCTGGTCCTGCGCGGCGGACGCGCCCGGCGGCTGCCCGGTCGAGCGGGTGTTCGAGACCGGCCGGCTGCACAAGGGGATGCTGTCCCGGATGGATCCGGAGGGACGGGAGCACACCATCGAGATCCACGCGTCCCCTCTCCACGGGCCCGACGGCCGCGTCGATCTGGCCGTGGAGGTGCGCCGCGACATCTCCGAGCGGCGCCAGATGGAGGCCTCCCTGGCCCACTCCGAACACCTGGCCTCGCTCGGCTTGCTCGCCTCTGGTCTGTCCCACGAGATCAACAACCCGCTCGGAGCGATCGCGACCTTGGTGGAGGGGCTCAAGCGGAGGCTGTCGAGCGAGCCGGGCGTCTCTCCGGAGGCCGCGCGAACGTTCGGGTCGGTGCTGCAGCGGATCGGCCGGGAGGTCCAGCGCGGCCGGGACATCACCCACCGGCTGCTGAAGGTGGCGCGTCCGCCGGGGTTCACCCGCAGCCTGGTGGACGTGAACCGCGTCATCGAGGACGTCCTGGCGATCGTCTCCCATGACATCAAGCACGCCGGGGTGGTCACCCGCCTGGAGCTCGGCAGCAACCTGTCGCCCCTGTGCGGGGACGAGTCCCGCCTCGGGCAGGTGATCATGAACGTGACCCTGAACGCCCTCCAGGCGATGGACGGCGCGGGCGGCACGCTGCGGGTCGCCACCTCCGCTGCGGACGGCACGATCCAGGTGGAGGTCGAGGACACCGGCTGCGGGATCCCCGCCACTCTTCTCAAGAGGGTGTTCGAGCCCTTCTTCACCACGAAGCCGGTCGGCAAAGGGACCGGCCTGGGCCTGTTCATCACGCACCGCATCGTCTCCGAGATGGGAGGGACCGTGCAGATCCGCAGTCAGCCGGGCCGGGGCACCGCGCTGACCCTGCGGCTCCCGCGGAGCGACATCAAGGAGCAACCGTGAAGACGGACGCGCCGGCGATCAACGTCCTCCTCGTGGACGACGACGATGCCTTCCGGGAGGCGCTCGCCGAGGAGCTGGGCCGCAGCGGCTTCAGGATCCGGGCCGTGCCGGAGGCGGTGGCGGCGCTCCTGGCGATCGAGAACCGGACGTTCGAGGTGGCGATCGTGGACCTGAACCTTCCCGGACGATCGGGAGAGAGCCTGATCCACGAGCTCCGCGACCGCTCTCCCTCCACCGAGGTGATCGTCCTGACCGGGCATGCCACCGTGGAGAACGCCGTCCACACTCTGAAGGACGGCGCGTACGACTTCCTGACGAAGCCCTGCAACCTCGACGAGCTCGAGACGGTGATCCGCAAGGCCTTCGAGAAGCGCTCGCTCGTGCGCGAGAACACGCTCCTGCAACGCGAGCTGGCCCGTCACGACCGCTACCGGGAGTTCATCGGCAAGAGCGCGGCCCTGCGATCCGTCCTGGAGATGATCTCGAAGGTGTCCCAGACCGACTCGACCGTCCTGATCCAGGGGGAGAGCGGCGTGGGGAAGGAGCTGGCCGCGCGGGCCGTTCACGCCACCAGCCTGCGCGCCCGGCAGCCGTTCATCGTCGTGGACTGCACGTCGCTGCAGGAATCCCTCCTTCAGAGCGAGCTGTTCGGCCACGAGCAGGGCGCCTTCACCGGGGCGGTCGCGCGCAAGCACGGTCTGTTCGAGGTGGCTGACGCCGGGACGCTGTTCCTGGACGAGATCGGCGAGATCACCCTGCCGCTGCAGGCGAGGATCCTGCGCGTCCTCGACACCTGCACGTTCCGCCGCGTGGGAGGCGTGAAGGATGTCCGGGTCGACGTGCGGGTCGTCTGCGCCACCAACCGTGACCTGTACCAGATGGTGAAGGAGGGGCACTTCCGCCCTGACCTGTACTACCGCATCAATGTCGTGAGCTTCACCCTGCCGCCGCTCCGGGAGCGCCGCGCGGACATCCCGCTCCTCGCGAAGTACTTCGCCGAGAACTCGCCCGTGGCGCGAAGGAGGACTATCCGGTTCTCTCCGCAGGCCCTCTCCGCGCTCCAGTCGTACGCGTGGCCCGGGAACGTGCGCGAGCTGCACAACGTGATCGAGCGCGCGCTCATCCTCGCCGACGGTGACGTGGTGTCGATCCAGGACCTGCCGGGGAGCCTGCGCCACGAGGGAGCCGCGATGGTGCACGAACTGGCGACGCGGCGTCCCGGCCTGGCCGAGATGGAGAAGCAGTACATCACCCGCCTGCTCGAGGAGTTCGGCGGACACCGCGGCCGCGTCGCGGAGGTCCTCGGGATCAGTGAGCGCACCCTCTACCGCCGGCTGAAGAGCCTGTCCGTCAACTTCCGCAGCCACACCCACTGACCGCGCCGCCGCGGGCCGGACTGACATTCTGTCAGGACGCCGCTGCCCCACGTCCCCGGGGGAGAGTCCTCCGCGACCCGTAACTCCGCGTGCGCTGGGGCTTTTCGCGAACCGGCCCACCGATCCTGCCCCTGGAACCGGCTTTGCTAGGGATCGCTTCGGGCCGGGCCACGGCGCATCAGGCCGGCCGCATGAGGACGGACGGTGAGCCCCACTCGGCGACTCGTCATGGGCGCGATCGTGCTTCTCGCCACGGCAGGCGGCTACACGGCCGGGCGGGTCGTGTTCCGCCCCGCCGGACGGATCGCCCAGCCGATCGCCTTCAACCACCAGAAGCACACAGGAGATCTTGAGATCGAATGCGGCGCCTGTCACGAGTACGTCTCCCGGGGGGACCACGCGGGCCTGCCGCTCCTGTCGAGCTGCCTGGGATGCCACGAGGCCGCGCAGACCCCGGAGCCCGAGGAGCAGAAGATCCGGACGCTGGCCGCCGCGGGGAAGAACGACGTCTTCCGGAAACTGTTCCGCATGCCCGACCACGTGTTCTATTCGCACCGGCGCCACGTGGCGGCGGGCCAGATCCCGTGCGAGACCTGCCACGGGTCGATCGCCAGGACGACCAGGCCCCCGGAGCGCCCGCTGGTGCGGATCACCATGGATTTCTGCGTCGACTGCCATCGGCGTGGCCACGTGTCCACGGACTGCACCCGATGCCACCGCTGAAGGAGAAAAGGATGGGCTGGCCGATCGGCCGGCGTGAGTTCCTCGCCAGCGTGGGAGGCGCGGGGGTGGGACTGGGCCTCGGGGCGCTCTCCCACTCGTTCCCCCTCCCCCCGCCCGAGGTGAAGCCGGCCTGGTCCCCCGGCCGCGAGGAGTTCGTCACCTCCAGCTGCCTGCTCTGCCCCTCCCATTGCGGGATCCGCGGCCGTCTCGTCGACGGGAAGCTGGTGCGGATCGACGGCAACCCGCTCCACCCGATCAACCGCGGCGGGCTGTGTCCCAAGGGCGTCGCCGGCATCCAGCTCCTGTATCACCCCGGCCGCCTCACCGGACCGATGGAGCGCACCGGGCCGCCGGGCTCGAACCAGTTCCGGCGAGTGAGCTGGGAGGACGCCCTGGGTCGGGTCACCCGGGTCCTCACCGATCTCCGCTCGCGGGGCGAGGCGCGGTCGGTCGTCTGGCTGGCGGGGGACGTCTCCGGAATCATGGCCGAGATGCTGCGGCGGTTCGCGCGCCTTTACGGGACGCCGCATCTCATCCAGGAGAACTACGCGGACGGATCCGCCGAGGTGTTGCGGCTGAGCCAGGGGATCGGCGCGCCGCCGGCGTTCGACCTCGCCGCCTCCGACCTGGTTCTCTCCTTCGGGGCGGCGCTGTCGGAGGCCTGGTGGTGCCTGCCCCAGGCCGCCCGGGCGAGAGACGCCGCACCGGGGCGCCGGCCGCGCTGGGTGCAGATCGACGTTCGCCACTCCCGCACCGCGGCGCGCGCCGACGAATGGGTGCCGGTGCGTCCCGGCGCCTACGGAGCGGTGGCCCTCGGGATCGCGTACGTGCTTCTCAAGGAAGGCCTCTACGACGCCGAGAGGCTGAACGCCCAGGTGGAGGGGATCGAAGACTGGAAGGACGAGACGGGACGGGTCGTGCCCGGCTTCAGAAAATTGATCCTCCGGTACGGACGTACGGAGGACGTCTCGCAGCGGACGGGCGTGCCCGCCGAGACCCTGGTGCGCCTGGCCAAGAGTTTCGGGACCATGAGCCGCCCCGTGGCCGTGTGGGACCAGTCGGTCGCATGGCGGAGCGGCGGGCTGCCCGACGCCCTGGCGATCCACGCCCTCAACGTCCTGGTGGGAGCGCTCGACCGGCCGGGCGGCATCCTGGTGCAGCCGCCGCTCCCGGTCCCTCCTCTGGACGGTCCCGCGGGCGGGACGGCCGGAGGCGACCGGACGGCGCCCTTCCCCGCACCCGGCGACCTGGTGGCGCTGGTCGCGAACGAAAGCGCTCCCCCCGTGAAGGCGCTGTTTCTCCACTACGCGAACCCGGCCGCCTCCTCGCCCGACGCGGAGAAGGTCAAGGGGGTCCTCGAGCGCGTTCCTCTGGTTGTCTCCTTTTCGCCGTTCCTGGACGAGAGCTCCCGTTACGCGCACCTGGTCCTTCCCGACCACACCTATCTGGAGAGGTGGCAGGATGCCCCCGCACCACCCACGGTGCCGATCCCCGTCTGGGGGCTGGTGCAACCCGTGGTCCCCCCCCTGCATGACACGCGGGCGACCGGCGACGTGATCCTCGCCCTCGCCTCCGGGCTCGGCGGTGAGGTCGCGGCGGGCTTCCCCTGGTCCGGCGTCGAGGACCTAGTGAAGGAGCGCGGCAAGAAACTGGCGGCATCCCGCAGCGGCAGCGTCTTCGTGCCGGCGTTCCGGCGGGACGAGCTGCGGGAGCTCGAGGCGCGCGGCTGGTGGCTCCCCCACGGACTGTCGCCCGACGAGTTCTGGGCTTCGATCCGTCAGAGCGGCGGCTGGTTCGACCCCCACTACGACTACAACGATCGAAGCGCCGCGTCGCAGTTCGCGGACGGCAGGATCCGAGTCTTCTCCCTCCAGGCCCGGCGGCGCGTCGCGTCGACCGTCCCGGACCTCGAAGAAGGGTTCCTGCCGCTCGAGAAGACCCCCGAACCGGCCGAGCCCGCCGGGGATTATCCCCTGCGGCTGATCCCCTACCGCGTGATGACGCTCGCCTCGGGAGGGACGGCGCTCCTGCCCTGGCTTCTGGAGGACCTCGGCGTCCTGACAGGCGACGCCTGGGAGACCTGGGCGGAGATCAACCCGGGGACGGGCCGCCGGCTGGGTCTCGTTTCCGGGCAGATGGTGCGGATCGAGTCAGAGACGGGCGGCTTCCGCGCGCGCCTTCGGTTCTTCCCCGGGGCGCAGCCCGGCGCGGTGAACGTGCCGTATGGCCTGCACTCGGCGGTCGAGGGCTGGGGCCGTGCCGGCGGCTCCAATCCGCTCGCGGCCGTCGGCCCCCGCCGCGATCCGTCGACCGGCCTTCCCGACTGGTACTCGAGCCGCGTGCGGGTGGTTCCCGCGTGACCCGGAGGAGAGCATGCCGCGCTGGGGCATGGTGATCGATCTCGACCGCTGCAACGGCTGCCAGGCCTGCGAGGTCGCCTGCCGCTCCGAGAACAACGTCCCCGTGTGCGGGCCGAACGCGGCCGCCCTCAACCGGACGATCTCCTGGATGCGCGTGGTCACCGAGGTCGAGGGGGAGTGGCCCGAGGTGCGGACGCGGTTCCTGCCCCGCCCCTGCATGCACTGCGAGCGCCCGCCGTGCACGGCCGTCTGTCCCGTCGGGGCCACAGCGATCGACGAAGAGGGGATCGTGGGCCAGATCTACGCCCGCTGCATCGGCTGCCGGTATTGCGCCAACGCTTGTCCGTACACCGTGAAATCCTTCAACTGGCGGCGGCCCGACTACCCGGCCTCGACGCTGCCGATGCTGAACCCCGACGTCTCCACGCGCCCCGTCGGGGTGATCGAAAAGTGCACCTTCTGTCACCACCGGCTGCAGCGCGCCCGCGAGCAGGCGCGGGTCGAGAACCGGCCGCTGCGCGAGGACGATTATGTCCCCGCCTGCGCCGAGGTCTGCCCCACGAGCGCCATCGTTTTCGGGGATCTCGACAATCCGAACCACCGTGTGGCGCAGCTGGTCAAGGATCCCCGGGCCTTCCGCCTCCTGGAGGCCCTGGGGACCCAGCCGAAGGTCTATTACCTGACCGAGAGCCGTTGAGCCATGAGCGACGTCGACAGACTGGCCGGACTTCCGCAAGATCAGCGCATCCTCCTCGCGCCCCTGGTCCGCACGACGAAGTGGTTCTGGATCTGGGCGGCCGTGCTGGCCGCGGTCACCGCCTGGGGGGCCTTCGCCTACGCGCTGCAGGTTCAAAGCGGGCTGGGGGTGACCGGCCTCAACACGCCCGAGTACTGGGGCATCTACATCATCTGCTTCGTGTTCTTCATCGGCATCTCGCACGCCGGCACCCTGATCTCGGCCATCCTGCGGATCAGCAACGCCGAGTGGAGGAGGGCGATCACGCGCTCGGCCGAGTTCATCACCGTCCTCGTGATCGCCTTCGGGGCCGTGCAGCCGGTCCTGGATCTCGGTCGCCCCGACCGCCTGTTGTTCATCATCCTCCACGGGCAGCCCTGGTCGCCGTTGCTCTGGGACGTGTGCAGCATCGGGCTCTACTTCACGGCCAGCAGCGTCTACCTGTACGTGCCGATGATCCCGGACCTGGCGCTGATCCGCGACCTCGGGATCCGTCCCCGCTGGCTCTACTGGTTCCTCGCCATCGGCTACCAGGACTCGCCCCGGACCCGCCGGATGCTGCAGCGGATCATCGCCGTGCTCGCCGTGGCCGTCATCCCGATCGCCGTCTCGGTGCACACCGTGATCGCCTGGATCTTCGCGATGACCCTGAGGCCGATGTGGCACAGCACGATCTTCGGCCCCTACTTCGTCGTCGGGGCCATCTACTCGGGGATCGCGGCCCTCATCCTGGCGATGGCGATCCTGCGGCGCGTCTATCGCCTGGAGGCGTACTTCAAGCTCGTCCACTTCAACAACATGGGGCTGATGCTCCTCCTCATGTCGCTGCTCTGGACCTACTTCACCTTCGCCGAGTACCTCACCGCCTGGTACGGTGGAGAGGAGGCGGAGCTGGCGACGTTCTGGTCGAAGCTGACCGGCCCGTTCGCGGTCCCCTTCTGGCTCATGGTCGCCTCCTGCTTCGTGATCCCCTTCGCCTTGATGTGCCGGAAGGCGACGCGGGGCGTCCGGGGGACCTCGATCGCCTCGGTATTCGTCGTCTTCGGCATGTGGCTGGAGCGTTACACGATCGTCGTTCCGACCTCGCTCCACCCGCGGATCGAGATGGCGTCCACCCACTACGTCCCCTCCTGGGTGGAGCTGTCGATCATGGCGGCGACCTTCTCGGGCTTCATCCTCGTCTACATGGTGGCGACGAAGTTCTTCCCGATCATCTCGCTGTGGGAAATCCAGGAGGGGAGAGAGGAGGCCGTGCGCGAGGTGTCCGAACGCGTGGCGAGTTACCTTCCCGACGAGGTCCGGGTGGCGGGCTCATGAGCCGGACGTTGCGCCGATGCGTCATCTTCGCCGTGACGCTGCTCTCCCTCCCCGTCCGGGCCGCGGACCTGGGGCCCCTCCAGGGCAATCCGTTCAGGGGGCGGGCGCTCCTGTCGGACAAGCTGTGCGCGCAGTGCCATTCAGTCTGGGGTCACGGGGGGACCCTCGGCCCGGACCTGCCGGCGGTGGTCGCCGGGAAGAGCTGGCTCGATCTCGTCGGCGCGTTCTGGAATCACACGCCCCGCATGATCGAGGCGATGGCCAGCCAGGGCCATCCCTGGCCGACCCTGGACCGCAGCGAGATGGCCGATCTCCTCAGCTACCTCTATTATCTACGGCTCTTCGACGAGCCGGGAGACGCGGCGCGAGGGTCGGCCAGCTATTCCCGGCTCGGGTGCTCCGGCTGCCACGGCCTCGGCGGCCAGGGAGGATCGCTGGGCGGCCCGCTCGACCGGTTCTCGGCGTACCCTTCGCCCGTGATGCTGGCGCAGGCGATGTGGAACGCCGGGCCCGCCATGCAGCGCGCCCAGATGGCGCGCGGCACAGCGATCCCGAACTTCTCGCGCGGGGAGATGGCCAACATCCAGGCCTACATCCGCGCGCGCGGGCTCCGCTCCGATCGCGGGGTCGAGCTCCTGCCCCTGCCGGTGCCGTCGCGGGGCGTCACGGTCTTCCGGGACAAGCGGTGTGTCACCTGTCATCCCCGCGGAGGCGGCGAGGGCCCGGACCTCGGCCGATCGGCGCTCAACATGACCGTGTCCGAGATCAGCGGCACGCTCTGGAACCACAGCTACGCGATGAACGACAGGATGCGCGCCCGGGGCATCCGCTTCCCGCGCTTCGAGGGGACGGAGATGGCCGACCTGATCTCCTACCTTTACTTCCTCGGCTTTTCCGGCGAGCCGGGAAACCCGGCCCGGGGAGCGTCGGTCTTCCGGGAGAGGGGTTGCGCGCGATGCCACGAGGGACACGCCGGTGAGGCCGTGGACCTTTCCCGGAGCGCGGCCGCGGCCGACCCGATCGCCCTTTCGGCCGCCATGTGGAACCACGCCCCCGAGATGCATCGGCTGATGGCGGAGCGGGCCGTCGCCTGGCCGAAGTTCGACGCGGGTGACATGGCCGACCTCGCGGCCCATCTGCGGAAGATCGCGGCCCCGGAGCCGGCGAAGTAGAGGAGGACGGCTCTCCCGATCGAGGCCCGGAGCGGGAGGGCGGCGCTCGAGCATGTCTCCACGTGCTGAGATGCTCGTCTTCGGCTGCCGCGAGGATGATCTCGCGGTGCTCCGGAGCGCCTCCGGTGCCACGGGACCCGTGCCGCTCACGGTCGAGAGCCCGGCGGAGCTCGCCCGGCGCGTCATCGAGCGCCGGCCCGTGGCCGTCGTCCTCGGCGTCGCGACCCCCACCCTGGCGCACCTCGACCTGATCCCGGTCATCCGGGCCGCCCGGGGCGATCTGCCCGTCATCATCATCGGGGAAGAGGACTCGCTGGAGCTCGAGCGGAGCGCGCGGCAACGATCGATCTTTTACTACCTCGTGCACCCCATCGAGCGAGCGGAGGTCGAGGCGGTCCTGAAGAACGTCCTGCGCTGCAAAGTGTAAAGCATCGCATCGCACCACCGGGACACAGGCGCTGGCGCGGCGTTCCGAGGAACGTGTGGCCGGCGCGCCACGGCCGAATCCGCAGCCCTGTCCATGGCCGTCCCGCCGCGCTTGGTGCGGCGGCGGTTCGTGGCGTCTGGCGTCCGTCCCGATCCCGGGTGGCGTCCTCGGTGATGGCATCATATTAATAGACTGAGGCGCCATGGACGCCGAGCCGACGCTCGATTACGAAATCGAATACGCGAAGATCCGGGAGCGCCTGGTGCGGTCGGTGCGGCACGTCTGCCCCGCATGGCTCCGGGACCGGGCCGACGATATCGTCCAGAACGCCCTCATCCGGGTCCTGGAAATTTCGCGGACGCGTGAGTCAAGTAACTCCGTCCCGTCGTCATACCTATGGAAGGTCGCCTACTCGGCGACGATGGACGAGATCCGCCGGCTCCGACGACGCCCGGAGGTGTCGTGGGAGGACGCCGAGCGCGGCGGGCCGGATCCGGCGGACCCGGTCGATCCGGCCGGGCCGGAAGCCGACATGGCGCTCGACGAGCTGGGGGCGGCCTCGGAAGCTTGCCTCGCGACGCTGCCGGAGGCGCGGAGGATGGTGGTCGGGTTTCACTTGCTGGGGTACTCGGCCGGCGAGATCGCGGCCTCACTGGGCTGGGGAGAGAAGAGCGTGAGGAACCTGCTGCACCGCGGACTGGTGGCCCTGAGGCAGTGCCTCACGGGGAAGGGGTTCGGATCATGATGAGCGGCACACCGTCCGACGATCGTCTGCGCGAGGCGCTGGCGCGGCGCTCCGAGCGGGCCGTGCCGACGGCCGCATGCCCCGAGCCGGGCATCCTCTGGGACCTGGCGGCGGGGGCACTTGATGCGGCGAAGGCAAGGGACGCGGCGGCGCACGCGGTGGGGTGCGCGGCGTGCCGCGAGGCGCTGCGCCTGGCCAGGGAGGCCGGAGCGACCGAGGCCGCCCGATCATGGGGCACGGTGTCGGGCGCCCGGTTCTTCAGTCCATGGCTCGCCGCGGCCGCGGCCGCGGTCGTGGTCATCGGGGTCGGCCTCTTCCTGATGATCGGCCGACCCGATCGATCGCAGCCCCCGGAGTTCCGCGACGAGCCGGGCGTGCGGATCGATGCGGTCGGGCCCCGCGAGCCGGTCAAAGACGGCGGGGAGGCGACGCTCGCCTGGACGGCGGTCGAAGGGGCGCGTTACGACCTGACCCTGGCGCGCGAGAATCTCGAGGTCCTGTCGGTCGTGCGCGGCCTCGAGCGCCCGGAGTACATAGTGCCGGCGTCCCTGGCGGCACGGCTGCGCCGCGGCGAGCGCCTGCTCTGGCAGGTCGAGGCGGTCTTCACGGATGGCCGGAGGATCCGCTCCGGGACATTCTCGGTGCGATTCGAATAGAGCCGCGAAGGCCGGGACGCCGGCCGGCGGAGGTTGGAATGTCGAGAGCGGGGCTCGCGGTGGTCGTCGCGGGGCTGCTCCTCGCGGGCGTGCACGTCGGCGCGGGCGCCGCGGCCACGACTTCGGCCGCACTGGGCGCCGCGACCGCGGGCCCCCCGCCCGGCCTGGACGCGTGCGCCGCGCGGGTCGCCGCGGCGCCGGACGACGACGCGGGCTACCGCTGCTTCCGTGACGTCGCCAACCGCGACGGCAGCCACGCCGGCGCCTTTGCGCGCGTCGAAACGATCCTCGCCGCCGATCCGCGCAACGCCCTCGCGCTGTGGACCCTCGCCGGACTCGACACGGCTCTCGGCAGCCGCCGCGCGCAAGATCTCTACGACAAGGCGATCGCGGCCTTCCAGGAGCGCGGCGAGGCCCTGCGCGAGGCCCGCGCCCGCCTCGAGTGGGCGGCGGTGTTACAGCGCGCCGGGCGCACCGCCGAGTCCGTGCCGCACGTCGAGCGCGCCCGGGCCATCGCCACCGAGACCGGTGACGAGCCGCTCGCCGCGGACCTGGCCGTGGTCGAGGCGTGGCAGGCCTTCCGCAGCGGCGACTACTCCGATGCCGAGACCGGGCTGGCGGGCGCGAAGGCCTTCATCGACTCGCGCGGCAGCACGGCGCAGCGCGCGGGCTGGCTGTCGGCCGAGGGCGCGGTGGCCTGGGCGCGGGCGCGCCATGACGAATCGCTGGCCGCCTACAAGGACGAGGCGCGCATCTGGGGCGAGATCGGCAACCGCTACGACCAGGCGGCGGCGCTTGCCAACATCGTCCTGCTCTCATCGCAACGCATCGGTCGCGGCGATCCGAGCGACGAGGACCGAAGGGTCCTGGGCGCGCTCCTCGACGAGGCGACCGCCGCGGCCCGTGCCGGCGGGAACGTCCGGATCCAGGGGTCCACGACGCTGTATCGCGCCCAGCTCACGACCGACATCCCGGCCCAAAGGGCGTTGTACGAGCAGGCGGCCGAACTGTCCGCGCGTGGCGGCGACACCTCGAACAGCCTCGTCGCGATGCGCTTCCTTGCCGAGCTGCTGGTCCTCACCGACCCCCGCGATCCGCAGCGCTCCCGGCGCCTCCTTGCCGAGGCCAGCGCGATGGCCTATGACCACGGCGACCTCGAATCGGTGGCACGCTGCCGGATCACCGATGCGAACCTCGCCTGGCGTTTCGGGGACGAGCAAGGCTGGACCGCGGATCGCCGGCGGCAGGCCGTCGAGCTGCTGGATCGGGCGATCGAGGCGATCGAGGCGCTGCGCGATCTGCAGGCCGACGACGGGGTCCGTGCCGAGGTCTTCACCCGGTGGCTGTTCTTCTACAACCGGATGCTGGGCCACCTGCTCGGAGCCGGCGGCGGCACGCCGTCGAGGGACGACATCGCCAAAGCCTTCGAGATCGCCGAGCGCCGGCGCGCCCGCGTCCTGCTCGAACGCCTGGACGCGGCCGGCATCCCACTCGCGGACCCGTCCCATGCGGCCGACCTGGCCGCACGGCACGAGCTGCTGGACGAGGCGGCGCGGCTGCGGGTCGATCTCTCGAGCCCGTTCCTCGCCGACGCGGACCGCGCCGCGCGCATCGCGCGCCTCGAAGCCGTCGCCGGCGAGGAGGCGGCGCTGCGCGCCAGGCTGACGGCGGAGGACCCACGGTTCGCGCGGCTGCGCGCGCCCGTGATCCCCTCCCTCGACGAGGTCGAGGCGGCGGTGGGCCCGGACGAGGCCGTGCTCGCCTTCACCATCGGCACCAGTGTCACGAAGGGTGGGTACATCGGCGGGGGGTCGTGGCTCTTCGTGCACACGCCCGGCGGGACGCGGGTCTATCGGGTCCCCGACGAAGAGGCGCTCGGCCCGGAGACGGCCCTGTTCGCGGGCCTCTTCGAATCAAGGGATGGCGCCGAGGCGACCGGAGCGGCGCGGCTCCATGACGACCTGCTGCGCGTCGCCCTCGACGATCTGCCGCCGGGGATCGCGACGCTCGTCGTCGTCCCCGACGGCCCGCTCCACCAGGTCCCGTTCGCGGCGCTGCGGCCGGCTCCCGGCGCCGTCCCCCTCGGGGCCCGCTGCGTTGTCGTGACCGCGCCCTCGGTCGCCACCTGGCGCGGGTGGCGCATCGAGGCGCCGGGCGAGCTCCCCGCGGCGGCCCTGGTGATCGCCGACCCCGGCGCGGGGGACGCCGAGACCGCCACGATCCGGGATCCGAACGGGGCGTTGCCCTACGCGCGGAGGGAGGCCCGCCTCGCCGCCGCCGGGCTGGGCGGCCGGGCGAAGATCCTCGAAGGCGCGAAGGCGAGCGAGGCCCGAGTCAAGGGGGCGGCGCTTCGCAACTATGGTGTCCTTCACGTCGCCGCGCACGCCCGCCTCGGGGACCGGCGGAAGGCCGAGGCGTTTCTTCTCCTGCATCCCGGCGCCACCGGCGAGGACGGCCGCCTGACCGTGGCCGAGGCCTCGGCCCTCGACCTCGAGGGCCGCATCGTCGTCCTCGCGGCCTGCCGGTCGGCCGCTGGCGCCTTCCTCGAAGGCGAGGGTGTCCAGAGCCTGGCGCGCGGCTTCCTGGCCGGGGGCGCCCGCGCCGTCATCGGCAGCCTCTGGCCTCTCCGCGACGACGAGGCGGCCGACTTCTTCAATGCGTTCTACCACGACCTCGGCGGGGGCGAGACTGTGGCCCACGCCTTCGCCTCCGCGCAGCGCGACCGCATCGCCGCCGGCGCCCCGGCCGCCGCCTGGGCCGGCCTCGTCCTGGTGGGCGACGGAGCGGTGCGGCTCGCGCACGCGAAGCCCGCCGTGTACCCCGGCACTATCGCGGCCATCCTGGCGCTGCTGGTCCTCGCCGGTGTCGCCGTGTTGATCCGACGCCGGCTGCGCGCCAGGCGCTGAGCCAAGCGAAACCCGCCGGCCGCGCCAACAGACAGCCCACCCCCCTGAGTCAAACCGCGCCCCCCGGCGTCTATCCAGACGAGGGGGCGGGCTCACCGTCGGGGCCCCGCGGTACGACATCGGACAGGCGGAGGAGGGGCGAGCGTTCGTCTATCTCGGCTCCGCCTCGGGGCTCGGAGCGTCCCCCGTCTGGACCGTGGAGAGCGATCAGGCTTTCACATTAAGGAGGTGCTCCATGGAAAACAAAAGGATTCGTAATTACTCCGCTTCCGCATTGCTGATTTTCCTGTCAGGGGTATTTCTTGCCGGTCTCGCATTCGCGGACACCCTCATCCCGACCGAGTACCCGGTCACCGCCACCGCGAGCTGGGAAACCCTGCCGCGTCTCGGCTCGGACGGCACGAGCGACCTCGTGGTCTTCACCCAGCGCACCCTGCAAGCCGACGGCACGATGGGCAAAGGCGACATTTGGTTCCAGCGGCTGGCGGGCGGCGCGCCCCTCGGTGCATCGGTCCAGGTGACGTTCGGAGCGCAGGACAACCAGCTCGACGACGTGAGCGGCGACTACATCGTCTATACGGCCTATGACAGCATTTCGAGCATGTCCGGCCGGATCATGGTTTACCAGATCTCCACCACCATCCTGCACGGCGTCGGCAACGCCCTCATCATCCTGGAGCCGCGCATCAGCGGCAACAAGGTGGTATGGCGGGAAGGCGGGGCCAACGCCACCATGGTCATGCTCTACGACCTCGCCTGGCTCGGCACTACCCGCGACGCCGACTTGCTCGCCGGGCCGCTCCCGCCGACCTACAGCGTGGACATCGGCGATCGCTTCGTGGTCTGGGCCG
Organism: Acidobacteriota bacterium; assembly: GCA_041482595.1. Taxonomy (GTDB): domain Bacteria; phylum Acidobacteriota; class Polarisedimenticolia; order Gp22-AA2; family Gp22-AA2; genus Gp22-AA3. Next base: position 11,539 of record JBGPED010000008.1, on the reverse strand, counting down.
AGCAGACGAGCGGGCAGAAGGACATCTTTGCGTACGATCTCGTGGCCGGCATCCCGATCGCGGTCACCGCCACGCCGACGGTTTTCGAGAGCGAGCCGTCGACGAGCGGCCCCTGGATCGCCTGGCAGGCTCAGGACAAAGGCGTTGTTGCATCGCGCATCGTCGTTCGCAACCTCGACACCAGCGAGGAGCGCGTGATCGCCGATGGCGGCGTCTTCAACTTCCGGCCGAGCATCGACGCCGATATCGTGGCCTACGAGTCGATGCTCAACGCCAACCTGGACATCTTTGTCTATCGCCTGTCGACAGCGGAGACCTTCCAGGTGACGAATGGCGTGGTCGACCACTACCTGAACGACGTCTTTGGGGCTAGCGTCACCTACGTCGACCAGCGCACCGGCAACGAGGATATTTACGTCTCGGACCTGGTGTTCATCCCGCCTGATCCCTGCGCGGCTTTGGGCGGCGACACCGACGGCGACGGCGTGTGCGACGCCGTCGACAACTGTCCGTTGGTCGCCAACCCCGACCAGGCGGATCAAGACGGCGACGGAATCGGCGACGCCTGCGACATCGTCCAGAACCAGCCGCCGGTGGCGAACGCGGGGGCTGACCAGACAGTGCATACAGGCAATCTGGTGGCCCTTGACGGAAGCGGAAGCTCTGACCCTGACGGGAACTACCCCCTTACTTACCAGTGGGCGACTGCAAAGGCTCCTGCCGGAAGTTCCTGCCAGTTGCTCTCGCCAGGCGCCGTGAACCCGTCATTTCTGCCCGATCTGCCGGGGGATTACGAAATAAGTCTCATCGTAATCGACAGTCTCGGCCTTTCGAGTGCTGCAGACACAGTATTGGTGAGCACGGTCAACACAGCACCTGTGGCAGATGCGGGCGCGGACCAGTCGATCGTTGTGCTGGGCAGCACGGTCCAACTGGACGGAAGCAAAAGCTATGACCTTGAAGGCGACCCGTTGACCTATCAATGGGCGTTTACCGAAAAGCCTGCGGGCAGCACTGCCGTGCTTTCTGGCGCCGTGTCCCCAACGCCGACCTTTGTCGCCGATGTCTACGGAACTTATAGCCTCAGCCTTGTGGTGAGCGACCCGTGGGTGGCGAGCGCGCCGGACACGGTGGCGGTGAGCTTCGCCAACCTGAAGCCGGTCGCGAACGCCGGCCCGAGCCAGTCGGTGCCGGTGGGTACATCCGTGACGCTGGACGGCACGGCGAGTTCCGACCCGAACGGCGATCCGCTCGGCTACCAATGGAGCTTCGCTTCGGTCCCGGTCGGCAGTACGGCGACGCTGGTCAACCCGACTGCCGCCAGTGCGAGCTTCACCCCGGATGTCGCGGGGACCTATGTCGCCAGTCTGGTCGTCAACGACGGCGTGCTCAACAGCGATCCGTCGACCGCCACGGTCACCGCCACCTCCAGCACGGCGGAGGTGGTTGAGACTCTGCGGAAGACGATCGATCTGATCAACGCGATACCCGCATCCGATCTCAAGAATGCGAATCTCGCCAAGACGCTGGGCAACAAGATCAACGCGGTGCTGCAGGATATCGAGAACGGGCTCTACCGCGACGCGCTGGACAAACTCGAGAATGACATCCTCAAGAAGACGGACGGCTGCGCGGCCGCGGGTGCGCCGGACCGTAACGACTGGATCATGCGCTGCGCGAAGCAGGCGCCCGTGTACGACGCCATACGGCGCGCCATCGAGCAGTTGCGGCCACTGGTCTAGGTTGGCAGGCGAGACAGGCGCGGTCCTGGCTCCCCGCCAGGGCCGCGCCGGCGCAACCGCCGGAGAGTGCCCGTGCAGGGTGCCGGGTCTCCTGGGCGAGCGCATCGTGAAACACGGCCGCTGACCGGAAAGCGCTCCCCCCGACCGGGACCCGGCGGGGCCCGGGGGCGCCGTCCTGTGCTAGAGAGGGCTACGGGGCTCGCTGGGGAGCCGATGGTCCCACCCGAGGAGGCCCCGTCCTTCCTGACCCCGCCGCGCGCGCCGGCCACGCGTCATCCCCTGAGTCAAAGCAGGCTCCCCGGCGTCTATCCAGACGAGGGGGCGTGCTCACCAGGCCCGGAGGTCTGCCATGAAACCCAGCCAACTTGCGATCGCCGTCGTCAGCCTTTTGTTCGTGTTCACTGCCGTGTCCCGGGTGCCGGGTCCGGCGGCGCAGCCGTCGCCGACCCGGACGCTCTCCATGGAGGAGCGCGTCCAGGCGCAGCGCGCCATCGAGGAAGTGTACTGGAAGCACCGCATCTGGCCGAAGGAGAACCCGGCTCAGAAGCCGCCGCTCGCGGCGGTGATGACGGACGAGACGATCCGGGCCAGGGTCGAGGATTACCTCAGGAAGTCGAACGCCCTGGAGAGAATTTGGCAGAGCCCGATCACCGCCGAGCAGCTGCAGGCCGAAATGAGCCGCATGGCGGCTCGCACCCGCGACCCGGAGACGCTGCGCGACCTGTTCGCCGCGCTGGGGAATGACTCGTGGCTGATCGCCGAGACGCTGGCGCGGCAGACGCTCGCGAACCGGCTGATCCGCGATTCGTACGCGTCCGACGACCGGTTCCACGGAGAGGTCCGGCGGCAGGCCGAGGCGGCTATCGCAGGAACGAAGAGCGCTGGCGGGATGCGGGCGATGGGGGGCGATTACGTCGAGACGACCTTCCGGCGAGGCGTGCACGGCGGGAGGATCGCGGACCGTGGGCCTGAGGATCGTGCAATCGAGCTCGATAGCGAGGAATGGAACGAGCAGATGGGCCACCTGGCCCGGCGGTTCGGGACGGCGCCCGACGCGATTCCGCTGTGGCGGCTGAGCGGCCTGCAGGAGGACCCGGACCGGTTCTTCGTCTCCGCAGTGCTGTCGCGGAGGGAGGGCGAGGCGGTCGTTGCCAGCGTGGTCTGGCCCAAGCGGACCTTCGAGTCGTGGTGGTCGGAGCAGAGCCGCACGTGGGACGTGAGCCTCGAGGCCACGGCGGGACCCTTCACGCTGCCGGTGCCGGCGGATGCATCGTGCGCCGACGACACGTGGGAGACCCGGTATGTGCCGCAAGCGCGCCGCTTCCATTCCGCGGTGTGGACGGGGACGGAGATGATCGTGTGGGGCGGAATGGAGCCGACATTGCCAAACGACCTCTACTACAACACGGGCGGTCGGTACAACCCGTCGACGGACACCTGGGCCCCGACATCCACGGGCGCGAACGTGCCAGCAGCCAGGGACAGCCACACCGCGGTGTGGACGGGCACGGAAATGATCGTCTGGGGCGGAGCGCGCGGCGCCGGATCGTCGAATATTCTCAACACGGGCGGCAGGTACAACCCCACCACCGACAGCTGGATGGCCACATCCACCGGCGCGAACGTGCCGACGCCGAGAAGCGGCCACACCGCGGTGTGGACAGGGACGGAAATGATCGTCTGGGGAGGTTTCAATTCCAGCGGCTTGAACACGGGGGGCCGTTACAACCCTTCGACCGAGACCTGGACCCCGACGGCCGTTGGCTTTGGCACGAACGTGCCGACGCCGAGAAGCGACCACACCGCCGTATGGACGGGCACGGAGATGATCGTCTGGGGTGGGAGCAACCTCAGCGACTTGAACACGGGGGGGCGCTACAACCCCTCGACGAACACCTGGACGCCGACGTCCACGGGTGCGAATGTGCCGCAAGCAGGACGGTCGTTCACCACGGTGTGGACGGGCACGGAGATGATCGTCTGGGGCGGGTCCCGGTACGAAAACAACGAGTACCACGCGTGGAATACCGGCAGCCGGTACAACCCCTCCACGGACTCCTGGCTGCCGACGTCCACGGGCGCGAACGTGCCGGCCGCGAGGTACATGCACGCCGCGGTCTGGACGGGCACCGAGATGATCATCTGGGGCGGGCTCTCGGATCTAGGCACGACCCGTTTGAACACGGGTGGTCGCTACAATCCCGCGACCAACACCTGGACAGTGACGTCCACGGGAGCGAACGTCCCGATGGCCAGGACCCGTCACACCGCCGTGTGGACCGGCACCCAGATGATCGTCTGGGGCGGGAGCAGCCTGGTTGCCGAGTTGAGCAGTGGCGGCCGGTACACTCCCTCGACGGACAGCTGGACGGGGACGGGCACCAACGTTCCGACCGAGAGGTACGACCACACCGCGGTCTGGACAGGCACGGAGATGATCGTCTGGGGCGGATATGACAGCATGAACTACCTGACCACGGGCGGCCGCTACGTCCCCTCGACCGACAGCTGGACGGCGACGTCCACGGGCCCGAACACACCGACGGGCCGGCAGACTCTCAGCGCGGTCTGGACGGGCACGGAGATGATCGTCTGGGGCGGGTGGGCCAGCGGCAGCCGCTTCGCCACGGGCGGCCGCTACGCTCCCGCGACGGACAGCTGGACGGCGACGTCCACGGGCGCCAACCTGCCGGAAGCGAGGAATTACCACACCGCTGTCTGGACCGGCACCGAGATGATCGTCTGGGGTGGAATAGGCGGCACCAGCGGCTACACGAACACCGGGGGCCGATACTCCCCACCGACGAATACCTGGCTGCCGACCTCGACAGGCGCGAACGTTCCATCGAAGAGAAGGGGGCACACTGCGGTGTGGACGGGCACCGAGATGATCGTCTGGGGTGGCTACGATGGCATCAACTATTTGGCCACCGGTGGCCGGTACGTGCCCTCGACCGACACCTGGGCCGCGACGTCCATGGTCGCTGACGTGCCGGCAGGGAGGGTTGGACACACCGCAGTGTGGACGGGCACGCGGATGATTGTCTGGGGGGGGTATGACGGCGTCATCGATCTCAACACGGGCAGCCGGTACGTCCCCACGACAGATGATTGGACGGTGACATCGACAGGCGGGAACGCGCCGTCAGCGCGGGAAGGACACACGGCGGTGTGGACCGGCGCCGAGATGATCGTCTGGGGCGGATTTGACGCCACGGACTACACGACCACCGGCGGTCGATACAACCCCTGGTCCGACACCTGGGTGCCGACCTCCACCGGCGCGAACCTGCCGCTCGGGAGATTCTCGCACACCGCCGTGTGGACGGGCACGGAGATGATCGTCTGGGGCGGATATCCGCTCTCATTTGCGGTAAGCCTCTACTGCGCTGAAGTTTGTCCCACGCCGACAACCTCCTTCCGCGACCAGGACGGCGACGGCTACGGCAACCCCGCCATGACGGCAAGGACGTGCGATGGCGCGGCGCCCACCGGGTACGTCTCGAACAGCGACGACTGCGACGACGCGCACGCCACGGTCTATCCAGGCGCGCCGCAGATCTGCGACGGGCTGAACAACGACTGCAGCGCGCCCGGCTGGCCGGCGGTTTCGGCCAACGAAGCCGACGGTGACGCCGACGGCTGGCGCATCTGCGCCGGCGACTGCGACGACGGACTGGCGGCCACGCATCCCGGGGCGCCGGAAATCAACGACGGGCGCGACAACCAGTGTCCTGGTGATCCGGGATACGGCTCGGTGGACGAGATGCCGGACAACGCCTGGCAGCAGACCCCGGGCAGCACCTCAACCTTCTGCTGGACGGCGCAGCAGGGGGCGACGGACTACGAGGTGGTGCGTTCCACCAGCCCCGGGTTCTCGGGCGGCTGCACGTTCTGGGTCGTCACCGGCCAGACCTGCATCACGGATCCCGTGACCCCTCCCACGGCGGGGGTCTTCTTCTACCTGGTCCGGCCGCTGGCGCCGTACCTGGGCAGCTGGGGGAAGGACTCGAGGGGAGTCGAACGGACGGGTGGGTGCTTCGGTGAGTCATCCTGCACGGACGGGGTGGACAACGACGGCGACCTTCTCACCGACTGCGCCGATCGCGACTGTTTCCAGAACCCCGCGTGCACCCACACGTTCACTTTCACGGACACCGCAGCCGACGACGTACCGATGGATGCCCTGTACCAGTTCTTCGGGTTTCCGCCCGTGCCGTCGGCGTACATCCTGTTCCAGATCGACCAGCCAAACCTGGGGCGGGTGAACGCATGGTGTTCCGAACGCGCCGATTTCTACCATGGCGGGTATCTCGTCTTCGCCCAGTCGGGCAATTTCCTCTACACGGGGAACTGGGCGAAGTGGTGGCTCAGCTACAACACGGGGTTGCAGTGGGTCGGGCCGGACTATGGTGTCTATCCAAACGGTTTCGGCCCCGCATGCGCCGGCAGAACCTACGCCTGGTGCTCGCAGAGCGGGCTCGGGGGACTGCCGTCGCGCGTGGTCGATCCCTGGCTGGGGATCGTCTCACCGCGCTGCGAGATTTTCGACGTCAGCGCCGGCGGCTGCGGGGATGGCACCTGGCGCCTGACGATCCGGGTCGCCCCGACTCGCCAGCAGGCCTGCAGCTTCTGAGGGCGGCCGAGAAGCCTTGTCCCTCAAGGGCCACATGGAAGCGCTACAGCGTGGCGTCCTCGTGTCTTCCCCGGAGTCAAACCGGGCTCCCCGGCGTCTATCACATCGCCGTGTCCCGGGTCTCCGGGCCGGCGACGGAGCCGGGAGAAACGCCGGCCGGGACACCTGCCGGGTCCCCGACTGTGGTGCCGCCGGGCGCGCCGGCCGACTGGCAGTCGGCGGTTCAGGGGCAGATCGCCGAGCAGGAGTACGAAGTCACATGGCAGACATCGACCCGGATCGCGGGGGTCGAGGCGGCATGGCACGCGCCGAACCGGGCGCACAGCCTGCGGACGTATTTCGCCGCCTCCTGCATCCGGGTCGTGCCGCGGACGGAGGCGACGTCGTCGTGGGAATGGGGCCTGGAATGGTGGGCTACGGCCGGGGCGGGCGATCGTGGAGCGTGGCGCAGGCGACGCGCGAGGCGAAAGCGACGCGGGTCGACTACCATCGGGGCGCGGTGGACGAATCGTACGAGAACTCCCCGCGCGGACCAAAGCAGGGGTTCGTGCGCGATCGACTTCGAGCCGCCCGGGGGCGCGCGGGGTGTGCACTACGCGGATCTCAAGGTGACGGATGCGCGGGGCACGAAGCTCGACGCCTGGATGGAGCGGTTCGCCGGTCCGGGCGAGAGCGGGATCCGGATCGTGATCGACGACGCCGACGCGGTTTATCCCGTCACGATCGATCCTCTGGCGACGAGCCCGGCGTGGACGGCGGAGGCGAATCAGTCCTACGCCTACTTCGGCTACTCCGTCGCGACGGCCCGAGACGTCAACGGCGATGGATACTCCGATGTGATCGTCGGGGCCTGCACCGACTGTCCACCTTCCCGAAATCTGTCCTTCATTTAGGCGATAAATCGGTGGAGTAACCGCCTGCTTCCTGGAGCGGCCGAGGGTCGCGAGTCGGAGGGCAGGATAGGTGGTGGAGGTGGCGGGAGTCGAACCCGCGCCACCCCAAAACGCTGACTGGCTGATGGCGCGCGACTATTCGCCGTAACTGTCTGACAACTCGTTGCCATGTGGTCAATCCGTTGTCCTCTGGAGTGCACTGGCGTCCTCTGGAGTCCTCCCCAGTCTTGGAAAGATGTTGGAGATGCAGCCTGGCTGAACGTCACCCCTACGCCCGGGCCACCGCCGGACCTGAGGTAGACGGAATGACCCTTGGCGGACCTGGAATCGCAGCTTGAAATTCCTTGCGGGTCGATCGGCCCGTGCCAGACGGCGAGGTTCGCCGGGGGCGCCTTCTTGCCGTCGTCGTCCCGGTACCTGTAGAAAACGCACCGGGGCCCGGGCGCGCCACCCCCTCGAGTTCAGCCATGTGATGGCCGTCTCCCTGCGGCCCGGGCCTTGACCGGTGTGGGCCACGACCTAGATTAGGTTCGCAACTCTATCAATCAGGGGTTGCGGAGAGGGTCGTGCAATTTCGATTTCGTGATCGGCGCTGGACGACGCGAGTGGCGGGGCGGGACATGCGCGGCGCATCTGCCCGCTTTTCGATCATCGCCGTCGTTGTGTGCCTCGCAGCCGTCGCCGCGGCGCTCGCCGAGGGCGAAGGGTTCTACGGCCCCCTCGCGCTCAAGGACAGCGAGCTGCAGTTGATGAAGAACGCCAGCGCCACCGAGGACCAGTTCGTCCGGCACTCGTACCGGTACGACTCGCCGGAGCTCGAGGCGGCGCTGAAGCGGATCGGCGGCACGCTCGCCCCGAAGCCGACCGATGACTACATCCGCTACCGCTTCTTCGTGGTGCGCGACATCGAGCCGAACGCCTTCGCTCTGCCGGACGGCCAGGTGTACGTCAACAGCGGGCTTCTGGCGGTGCTCGAGAACGAGGCGCAACTCGCCGGCGTGCTGGCCCACGAAGTGCATCACACGGCCGGGCACCACGGCATCCTGTCGTACCGTTCGGCGCGTCACAAGGTGATCGCCAGCGCCATCCTGGGTCCGCTGACGCTCGGTGTCGGCGATTACTTCCTGGCGATGAGCGTGTTCGGGTACAGCCGCGACCTGGAAGAGGAGGCCGATCGCCTCGGCCTGAAGCGGATGCTGATGGCAGGGTACGACCCGCGCCAGGTGCCGCGGATGCTCCAGATCCTGGCGCAGGACCCGGAGGGCGAGAACCCGGAGTTCAAGTCGAAATGGGCGACGCACCCGGCGCTGATGGCGCGCGTCGACTACACGCAGGCGATGCTGCCCGGCGTCATGGTCGGCCACAAGACCGAGCCCCTCAAGGTCAACGCCCAGGGCTACAGGAGCATGGTCCGGCGTGTCTCGCTCGACACCGTGCAGGACCTGATCGCCGCCGACGAGCCGCGCACCGCCGTGACCCTGGCGCAGCGGCTCCTCAAGGAGGATGGCGACGATCCGGCGGCGCTGATCGCGCTCGGCGATGCGCGCTGCGCGCTCGGCCCGCTGGCCCTGCTCGGGGGCGAAGCGGATCTGACCAACAAGCAGAAGGTCAAGAATCTCCGTCAGAAGGCCTACTACACCCGCAGCGAGCGGGAAGCGAAGCTGCTCGAGGCGCCCGAGGGGCGCGAGACGCTCCGCAAGAACCTCGACCTGGCTCGGCAGTCGTACCAGCGCGCCCTGACGATCGACGGCTCGGCCGCCGAGGCGCACCGCGGCCTCGGGCACGTTTACAACCGTCTCGGTCGTCCGATCGATGCCGGCAAGGAGTTCGTGATCTATCTCAAGGCCCGGCCGCAGGCGCCGGACAAGCCGGTCATCCTCGGCGAGCTGAAGGCGATCAACGCGACACTCAAAAAAGGAGGCACGAAGCGATGAACCATCCACACTCCACCCGGCGCCGCCGGGCAACGGTCACCCTCGTCACGGCGCTCGTGGCCGGCGCCCTGGCGACGGCCACGGTCTTCGCCAGGGCCTACATGAGCAACGGCATCCGGGCCAGGTCCTCCCGCCCGGTCCGCCTCGTTGTGCTGCCGCCGCACGCCGAGTTCATCAAGGACAAGATGATCATGACGGACCAGATGCTGACCGAGGCGGCGACGCTCGAGAACGAGGCCGCCGCGGCGCTCAAGGCGCAGCTGGAGGCGAAGGGATACAAGGTCCGCCTCGCGACACCTCAGGAGATCACGAGGACGGCGGGCCTGACAGCGGCGGTCAGGAAGGTCAACGACCGCTATGAGGAGGAATGGTCGAAGCTGGTGTACCGGCCGAAGAAGATCCGCGAGCACCGCTACACGGTCGGGCCGGAGGCGGTCAAGCTGTGCGCGATGCTCCGGACCGACGGTGTCGTCGTCGCCCGCATCGTGGCGGTCGGCGTCAGCAAGGGCAAGGCGACGATGCGCGCCATCTTCGGCTCCAACGCGCCGCACTCCTATGCCCGCGTCGACTTCGGCGTGGTCGAGGGACACCAGGGGTTCATCGAGGGGTATTTCATCGGTCTCGAAAACACCTCTCTCAGCCAGCTGACCAAGAAGCCCGCTATCGTCATGGGCCAGGCCACCGAAAACGCCCTGAAGCGCTACCCGGAGGCGACCGAGGACCTGCCGCTCCTGGACGCCACGGTGGAGGCTGCGCAGGATGACAAGGGCGGGGCCGACCCGGTCGGCGACTTCGAGGCGCTGTTGACCAAGAACGGCGGGGCGCAGGGCCAGAAATAGCCGGGCGGCTCATGCCGCGTCCGGGCGGGCGCGCTGAGGGCGCGGTCGAGCACGCGGGCTTCCTCGAAGGACCGGCTTCTCTACCACCCGCGCCATCGCCGGCGCGACGGCACGACACCGATCTTCCGAGGACCCGCGCTACTCGGCGCGCAGCGCGATCATCGGGTCGACGCGGGTGGCGCGCCGCGCGGGGACGAACGAGGCGGCGAGCGAGATGACCGCCACCAGGGCGACCACGGCCGCATAGACGAGCGGATCGCGCGGGCTGACGCCGAATAGCACGGCCTGCATGCCGTCCCCCGCGAGCACGACAAGCCCCAGCGTGATCAGGACGCCGATCGCGACGCCGATGGCCGTCAGGAGCGCTCCCTGGCGCAGCACCATGCGGAGAATGCGCCCGCTGTCCGCGCCCAGGGCCATCCGCACCCCCAGCTCCTGGGTCCGCTGGCTGACCGAGAACGACATGACGCCGTAGATCCCGACCGCGGCGATCACCGTGGCGACCACGCCGAAGATGGAGAACATAATGGCGACGACGCGGTTCTGGCTCACGAAGCCGTCGATCTGCCGCTTGGCGGTGCCGACGAAGTAGAGCGGCAGGTTCGGGTCGACTTTGGTGACCTCGAGACGCAGCGAGTTGATCAGCGTCTCGGCCTGCATGCCGCTGCGCGGCTTCACGATGACCGTGGCGAACTGGCTGACCCCCTCGTCCGGCTTCGCCGGTCCGCTCGGCTGCGAATAGAACGGCACGTAGAAGCCGGTCTCGTCCACGTTCGGGATGTTGAACGGCGGCATCATCCGCACCGTCTTGACGACCCCGATGATGGTGCGCCACGGACCTGCCTGCAGCGAGTTGCCGTCCAGCCCGCGGAAGCGCCGGCCCAGCGGGCTCTCGTTGCCGAAGTGCTTGCGCGCGAACGCCGCGTTCACGATAGCGACGGGGAGCTTCGAGTCGAGGTCGTCGTCCTGAAACTTGCGCCCCTCGACCAGCGTCTGGCCGAGGACGTCGAAGTAGCCGGGGGTGATCTGCTCGAAGTTGGCGTTCAGACGGTCCTTCTTCTCCTTGTACTCGCGTCCCTCGATCTCGACCGGCCCGCTCCCCGAGAAGACCATCCGGAACCTGTTCGTGAGCGCCACCCCCTCGAACTCCGGATGGGCGCGCAGCTCGCGCACCAGACGGTCGAAGAACAGCTTGCGCGCGTCGTTCGTCGGATAGTCCCCGTCCATCAGCCCCATCCGGGCCGTCATGACGCCTTCGGTGTCGTAGCCGTAGTCGATCGTCTGCTGCTTGCGGATCGACTGCATCTGCAGCAGCGAGCCTATTAAAAGGATGCACGTCACAACGACCTCGAACACGACCAGCCCGCGCATGACCACCCTGGTCCCGCGGCTGGACCCTCCCCGCCCGCCTTCCTTGAGCACCGCGACCACGTTGGCGCGCGACGCCATCCAGGCCGGCAGGAGACCGGAGACGACCGCGGCCGCAAACATCGCG
>JBGPED010000007.1:0-32180 GCA_041482595.1 Acidobacteriota bacterium | reverse complement strand
GGGAAGCTGATCGTCTCGAGGATCTCGACGCCGATGCGCGGGTGGATGCGCATCTTCTCGGTCTCCTCGCGGGTCAGGGGGCCCGGCTTGCACAGGATGTGCTCGGGGACGGCGAGCTTGCCGATGTCGTGCAGGAGCGCGCCGGCTTTGAGCGCCTCGAGCTCCGGCTCGGAGATCCCCATGGACCGGCCCAGGTTCACCGCGTACGCCTGCACGCGCCGGATGTGCCGCTGGGTCGTGCGGTCCTTCGCGTCGATGGCGAGGGCCAGCGCCTCGATGACCGAAAGATAGAGGTCGGCCATCTGGTGGTCGTGCCGGCGGTCCTGGGCGACCTTCTCGGCGTACAGGCGCAGGGAGAAATAGAGGACGTAGAGGAGCGGCAACGACAGGGCCAGCGCCACGAGACCGAAGCCCTGCACTCCCAGGGTCAGCGTCGCCCCGAGGAAGGCTCCCGCCAGGTAGGCGGGGCCCGTCCACAGGAAGTTGGTCCGCCAGTTGACGAGCAGGGGGATCTCGTCGGTCAGGCTGACGACACCGGCGACGATGAACGAGTTCGCCACGAAAAACGCGCCGGACGACAGCAGGACCGCGGGCCACTCCTGTCTCAGGTCAAGAGGGCCCGGGGTGCCGCCGGCCAGGTGGAAGACGAGACCGGCGAGAACCGAGGACACGGCGAGCTCCGCCGCATTGAAAAGAACGCGCTCGACGGGCGGCCGCCCGCCGCGCCGCAGGAGCGACGCCGCCACGCCGGAGATGGCCGCGGTCACGGCCGCGGCCGGTGTGCCGAGGAGGAGCAGGGTGGCGAAGACGAAGGTGAAGGCGATCGAGACGTTGCCGAGGACCGGCAGCGGAATCCGGAACGGTGACGACAGGACGGCCGCCGCGACCGCGACCAGAAGCGGGACGAGGCGGGGCCGGACTCCCAGGACAAAGGACGCGACGAGGGCCGCGACGCCCGCGGCGTAGACACAGAAGATGTACGGCCGCACGTACGCTTTCAGGCTCGACACGCGATCCCCATCGGACAGGCTCCCCGCTCCGGGTCCAGGTCATAAAGATTGCGCCCACCGGAGGGCGATTCCATTTCACTTTGGAGATCGGGCCATCCCGGCGACGTCCCGCTGACGGGAGCGGCGAGGAGCGGGTGCTATACTCGAAACATGTTGCCAGGCGGCCGTTTGCGGTGCTATGCGCGGAGTTCACGATGAGCGCGCGTTCCGGCAGAAAGCACGGGCACGAGCCGGCCGCGCGCGGGCCCGGGCAGTCTCCAGGCGGCGGTCCGGGCTCGCCCGGTGGCCGCGGGCCGGGATTCCGGCGTCTGATCGTCGCGGCGGTTGCAGTCGTCCTGGGTGCCTGGCTCGCGTGGGCCTCGATCGTACGGGTGGGCCCGGAGGAACGCGTCTTCCGGCGCACCGCCCTGGCGGGAACGGTCACTCGGCTGACGCCGGGACGATACATCGTCGTGCCGTTGCTGCAGCGCCTGGTGGTGGTGCCCGAAGGAGCGATCCGGGCCGAGTCGTCGGTGAAGGTGCGCAGCCGGGAGGGGTTCGATCTCGAGATTCCGTTCGAGATCACCTTCCAGATGGACGACCGGGCGCTCGCGGCGTTCCTGGGTCCGCGCGGTCCCGGCGGGGTGCCGCAGGACGTGGCGCGCCTCGCGGCCTCGGAGCTGGTCTCGAAGTGGAGCGCCGGTGCTGTGACCGAGTCGCTCGTTCTCGGTCAGGGCGCCGCCGACGTCGAGACGAAGCTGAAGGAGCGCCTGGAAGGACAGGGGCTCGCGTCGGTGACGCTCCGCCTGAAGCGCCCGCGCGGATCGGAAGCGGCGGTCGCGGCGATCACGGCGCGCGCGCTGCACGACCGGATGGCGGACACGAAAGTGAAGATCGCCATCCTGGGGCTGGACGGGGCGGACTGGGAGATCATCGACCCGCTGATCGCGACAGGGCAGCTGCCGAACCTGGCGCGGCTGAAGACGCGCGGCGCCTGGGGGAACATGAAGACGATGATGCCGTGGCTGTCGCCCCTCCTGTGGACGAGCGTGGCGACGGGGAAGCCGCCCGAGGAGCACGGCATCGTCGATTTCCTGGTCGAGGACAGCAAGACCGGGAAGGCCGTGCCGGTGTCGAGTCGCTGGCGGAAGGTGAAGGCCCTCTGGAACATGTTCACGGACGCCGGCCGGCCGTCGGCCTTCATCGCCTGGTGGGCCACCTGGCCCTCGGAGCCGGTGCAGGGCTTCATGGTCTCGGACCGGGTGGCCTACAGCCTGTTCGGCTTCGTCAAGAGCGAGCCCGAGCCGACCGGCGCCACGTGGCCGGACGGCTATTTCCAGGAGATCCGATCGCGCATTGTGTCCGATCGATCCGTCACCCTCGACGAGGTCAGGCGCTTCGCCGACGTCACGCCCGCCGAGTTCGCCGGGCTGCGCCGGCGGGTGGAGGACGACCCGAAGAGCGCCTATCGGGAGCCGATCAACCACCTGACGAAGATCCTCGCCAGCCAGAGGACGTACCAGGCGATCGCCCTCGATATTCTGAAGCGGGGCCAGCCGGACCTCTTCTCGATCTATTACCAGGGAATCGACGAGGTCTGCCACCGCTTCGCCCATTACATGCCGCCCAAGATGGACATGGTCACGTCGGAGGAATACGCCAGGTACCGGGAGGTCGTGGACAGGTACTACCGCTATCAGGACCAGCTCCTGGGCGAAGTCCTCGCGAAGCTGTCACCCGACACCGTGGTCTTCGTCCTCTCGGACCACGGCTTCCAGAGCGGCCTGAGCCGTCCGAAGGACGATCCGCCGTACATCGAGGGAAAACCGGGTCTCTGGCACCGGCGCTACGGGATCCTGATCGTCACCGGGCCGGTGATCAGGCCGGGACAGCTCGACACCACCAGCCTGCTCGACGTCGCTCCCACCGTGCTGTACCTGGCCGGCCTGCCGGTCGCCGAGGACATGCCGGGACGGGTGATCAAGGAGGCGATCCGCGATGATTTCCTGGCCGGCTTTCCCGCGCGCACCCTCCCGTCCTACGAGGGAGTCGGCCGCCCGCTGGAGGAGAACAGGCCGGTGATCGCCTCGAGCAGCGCCGACCAGGAGCTGGTCGAGAACCTCCGCAACCTCGGCTACATTGCCGGCGGGGCAGGGAAGCCGCCCTCCGACGCAGCGGCCGAAGGGCAGGGGCAGGCGCTGGTCACGGCGCATCTCAACGAGGCCGGCCTCTTCCTGAAGAAGAAGGACTATGCGCGGGCGCAGGCGGCGGTGGACGAGGCCCTCAAGGTGCAGCCCGGGTTCACCCAGGCGCTGCTCGTGCAGGTGGAGATCGCGGAGGCGCGCAAGGACCACGATCGCGCCATCGAGGTGGCGCGATCGATCCTCGAGAAGGATCCCGCGGAGCACAACGGGCTTTACATCCAGCTCGGGGACGCCTATCGCGACGGAGGCCGGGCGCGCGAGGGGATCTCGTACTTCGAGAAACTGCGTGAAGGACACCCGGAGGTGCCGGAGATCCGGTCCGCCCTCGGCTCCCTTCTCCTGAAAGAGGGGAGGGCGGACGAGGCCGAGCGGGAGCTCCTGGAGGCCCTGAAGCTCAACCCGGCGCTGTCCGACCCGCTCACCGAGCTGCACACGCTCTACAAGGACACGCCCCGGATGCTCACACTCGAGCCGATCGTGCGCAAGGGGCTGGAGCTCGACGACAAGTCGCTCGTCCACCTGAACTGGATGGGGCTCATCTACGAGTGGAAGCGGGATCTCCCGCACGCCGAGGAGACTTTCAAGCGGGCCCTGGTGATCGACCCCGACTACGCGCCGACGATGGCGAATCTCGGCGCCCTGTACGGTCGCCACGGCCGGCTGCAGGACGCGGTGGACGTGCTGAGCCGCGCCGTGGTGAAGGACCCCGACAACCTCGAGTCGTGGGTCAATCTCGGGGCCGCCCAGGGGCGTCTCGGCCGGTCGCGCGAGGCGATCCAGGCGCTGGAGACGGCCCGCGCCAAGGGAGCGAGGACACCGACGCTCTACAACGCCCTCGCGCTCTCCTACCTGCAGGACCACCAGCAGGAGAAGGCCGTCCAGTACCTGCAAGAGTCACTCCGGATCGATCCCGGCCAGAAGGACGCCGTCGAGCTCCTCCGGAAGGTCAGGTCGTCCCGCTGAGCGCGGTGAGGCGGCGTGCCAGTCATGCGCCGGGGAGGCGCTTCAAGGAGTCGCTCGCTCCCGGTCCGAAGCGGCGGAGAGCCGGACGCCCGCCGCGGGCGGCGCGCCGGCGGGCGTGAGGAGGCTCTCCGGCCGGCGCAGCAGCTCGGAGATCCGGCTCCAGCGCTCCGGGTCGGCGTCCTTGAGGAGCGCCCGCAGCGCCGCGTAGTGCTCGCCGAGCCGGTCGAGAGCCTCGCGGAACTCGTCCGCGCGCAGACCCGGGTACCGTCCGGCGCGCGCCTCGGCGACGTTGAAGCCCCACGCCGCCGCCTCGTTGTAGTGCCTCTCGACCTCGGGAACGCCGTCGCGCGCCACGGGCAGAAGCGTGGCCCCTGCCATGTGACGGGCGTGGAAATACTCGTGCTCCAGGAGCAGCGACCTCCAGGCGGTGCTGTGGCCTGTCGCGATCGACGCCTCGTCGTAGACGATGTCGTTCCGCGCTCCCGGACCGGCGTACGGAGCGCTCTCTTTTCCCGCCGGGTCGGTCGCGCCGGGGCGCACCAGGGCCATGTAGAGCCGGCGGGCGACGCCGGGCGCCAGGGGCCTCACCGAGGAGATGTAGCGCATGTAGTCCGGCCGCAGCAGGGCCAGGGTGCGGACGAGGGCCGGCGGATCCAGCCGCGGACCGGCGTCGGCTGGGGCCGGAAGGGCCTCGCTGGCCGACAGGAAGAGCGCGCCCGCGGCCGCGAGCAGGCCCGGTAGAAGCCTTGTGCGGCGCCACGTTCCTCGATTCGGCATGAGGCCTTCCATGTACCGCGAGAGGGGCCGGTCTTCAAGGTCAAAGAGACGACGGAGGCCGGGAGCGAGGGCCCATTTACAAAGTTGTAATGTGCTATATTTGCCGGCCGATGAAACGAGTAGCGAGAGAGAGCGGGACATATACCACGAACGAGCAGATCGCCCGGCGGGTGTATCGCTCCCTGAAGACCCCGAGCGACAACGACCGCACCACCGATCCGATCCTCGCCTTCCACTTCACGGGGAAGGACGATTACATCCTGATGCGCTGCAACAAGACACCGGAGATCAGCATCAAGGGGAAGGACCAGATCGCGGGCGAGGTGAAATTCTTCGCCTACAGCGACTTCAAGGACTACGATGAGCGCTCGGTCCTGTTCAAGCTGAAGGACGACGTGGCTCTCATCGAGCTGTACAGCAAGGGCGCGATCAGGAAGCTGACCTGGGATTCGTGGGACAAGTTCTGCCGCTGGCTCGATTCGCTGGACGAAGACGGAGTGCAGATCTCGCTCAAACTCCCCTGCCTGGTGTACGAATCGGTCAAGCACCAGAAGCCGTCGATGCAGAACTACATCGTCGAAGCGGTGAAGGCGGGGCTCAAGAGCCGGAACAACAAAGACAAAGACAAGGAAGAGGAATGAGCCGCTCCATGGCGAGGTCTGCGGCCCCGGCCGGGGACCGCCGCGACGGCCGCGTGCGCCCGCGGCGCCCCTGGGCGGCCGGGACATTGAGCCTGCTCCTTTTCGGCGCCTGTGTCCCCGCCTTCGCTGCGGCCGCCGGCGACGCGCCCGCCTCCCCGGTCGTCCTCATGCCGCTGGACGAGATCCGGCCGGGGATGCAGGGGACCGCCCGCACGGTGTTCGAAGGGAGCAACCTGGAGGAGTTCAAGGTCGAGATCCTCGGCGTGCTCAAGGGCGCCATCGGCCCGCAGCAGGACCTCATCATCGCCCGCCTGCGCGGCGACAAGGTCGAATACACCGGGGTGGTCTCGGGGATGAGCGGCAGTCCCGTGTACGTCGACGGGAAGCTCATCGGAGCCGTGTCGTACCGGCTCGGTCAGTTCGCCAAGGAGGCGATCGCCGGCATCACGCCGATCGCCGACATGATCAAGCTCGCGGGGCCGGCGCGCGCCGCCGACGGCGGGGCCCGGGCTCCCGACCTGCTCGGTCGATTCCTCGCGTCCCGCGCGGGCGGTCCGATCGCCGGTGCCGCCGGCGATCCGCCGCGGCCGGGTCCGGAGGCTCCGTCCCTGGCGGCGGCCGGGGGTCCTCCGGGCGGGCTTCAGCCGATCGGCACCCCACTCGTCTGCTCCGGATGCGACCCGGGAGTTCTGCGGTACTACGCGCCGATCTTCGAAGCATACGGACTGGAGCCGACGGCCGGCGGCGGCGCCACGACGTCGCCGTCCTCCCTGCCCCTCCTCCCCGGCACCGCGATCGGGGCCGCGCTCGCCACGGGCGACATGAACATCGTCGGCATCGGCACTCTGACGTACATCGACCGGAACCGCGTGTTCGCCTTCGGTCACCCGATGCTCGGGACCGGCCCGTTGGAGATGCCGATGACGCAGGCCCAGGTCCTCCTGACCTTCGCGTCGAGCGCCGCGTCCTTCAAGATCGCCAACTCCACGCCGCCGGTCGGCACGATTGTCCAGGACGGTCTGACGGCGATCGTCGGCGAGGTGGGGCGCGAGGCCCCGACCATCCCGGTCAGCGTCCGCGTCACCTCCCGCGGGAGCCGGCGCGACTTCCACTACGCCATCATGCGCAACCGGGCCTGGTCGCCGGTCCTGCTCGCCGTCACGACCGCCAACAGCCTGGTGCGCACCGTCGATTTCGACGCCACCGCGTCACTGGCGCTGCACTGTCGTCTCGACATCGAAGGATACCCGCCGGTGACGTTCGAGGACCTCTACTCCGGCACGAACCCGGGACAGCCGGTCCACCTGGCCCTGGCGAACGACGCCGCCGGTGTTTTCGGATTCCTGGTCAACAATCGCTTCGAGGAGCCGCGCGTCCGGAACGCGGAGCTCGACGTCGAGGTGCTGCAGGGCTCGCAGGTGGCGACGATGGCGTCGCTGCGCGCCTCGCGGACCGAGGTGCGGCCGGGCGACAGCGTCACCGTGACCGCGGTCCTCGATCTCTACCGGGGGCGCGAGTGGGAAGAGTCCTGGACCCTCACGATTCCCGAGGACACCGCCCCGGGCGATGCCGAGATCGTCGTCGGCAGCGGCCCCGCCATCGACGGCCTGGATCGGAGGGTCATCGAGCGCCAGGTGGCCCAGGCCGCGGGCCTCGGCGACCTGGTGCGCCTGGCCACGAGGCAGAGGCGCAGCCGGACTCTCTATCTTCGAATGACGCGCCGGGCGCCCGCGGCGATCGTGCGCAGCGAGGTGCTGCCTGATCTCCCCCTGTCGATCTTCACCGTGTTCAACTCTCCGCGGCTGAGCGCCGACACCACCCTGATGGGCGAGACGTCGATCCTGGAGCTGCCGAAGGATCTCGACGTCGTGGTCGTGGGCGGCCGCCGCATCTCCATAAGGGTGAAATGAAGCGCGCCGCCGCGATCGCCGCCGTCCTGTCCGCTCTCGTCGTGCTCCTGTTCCAGGCCGCTTCCTCGAGGGCCGTCACCTCCCAGACCTGGCGCCAGCGGGAGAAGGACGACTTCGCCCGGGGGGAGACGAAGGGGGTCTCCCTTCTCTCCGAAGGTGTGATGAGGCTCTCGCCGCGCCTCGATCTCGTCCACGAGGCGAAGCAGCCTTACCTGTGGGCCATCGCCCAGGACGCCGGGGGGAACCTGTACGCCTCCGGCGGGAACGACGGCACGATCTACCGCCTCGGCGCCTCGGGCGCCGAGGTGTTCTTCAAGGCGAGCGAGCCCGAGATCCACGCCCTGGCGATCGACCGCTCGGGAAACGTGCTGGCCGGCGCCTCGCCGGGAGGCAAGATCTACAAGGTCGCGCCGGGCGGCAAGACCGTCTGGACCTACGACAGCGGCGAGAAATACATCTGGGCCCTGGCGTTCGACCACCAGGGGACCCTGTACGCGGCCACCGGGATCGAAGGACGGATCCTCAAGGTCGATCCCGAAGGACACGGGCGGGTGTTCTTCGACTCGGCCGAGACGCACATCCGCTCTCTGATCACGGATGCCAAGGGCGATCTGATCGCCGGCTCCGATGGTCATGGGCTCGTGTTCCGGATCTCGCCGTCGGGAGAGGGGTTCGTGCTCTACGACGCGCCCCTGGCCGAAATCGTCGCCCTGGCGCTTGGGAGGGACGGGACGATCTACGCCGCCGTCGCCGGCGAGTCGGGCCGCGGGGCGCGGCCGGCGGCGGCACCACCTCCGGCGGCCCCGGCCCCGGCCCCGCCGCCGCCGTCGCCCGGCCCGGAGGGGCCGGCGCCGCAGCCGTCCCCGACTCCGCCGCCGGAGCAGCAGCCTCCGCCGGAGCAGCGCATGCCGATCGGCATGGAAGGGAAGGTCCTGGCGATCTCCCCGGAGGGGTACGCGCGCGAGGTCTGGTCGGGCAGCCAGGAGGCGATCCTGTGCCTCGCCGTCGCCTCCACGGGCGAGCTCTTGATGGGCTCAAGCACGCAGGGGAAGATCTATGCGCTCGACGTCGCCGGGAACGTCGACGAGATGGTGCGCCTCGCGTCGGGGCAGGTGACGGCCCTTCTGCGGCTCGGGGCGGACGGAGCGACGCCGAAGGGCCAGGAGAAGCCGATAGCACCGCCGAGGCAGGGTGACGTCGCGGTCGCGGGCAGCAATTCAGGCAGCCTGTCGCTCCTGCGCCCCGGCTTCGCGCGCTCGGGAAGCTACGAGTCGCGCGTGCTCGACGCCCGGTCGTTCGCCACCTGGGGCCGGGCCTCCTGGCGCACCGAGGCCCCGAAGGGGACCTCGATCGCCCTGAGCGTGCGCTGCGGCAACACCGAGGAGCCGGATCGCACCTGGTCGGACTGGCGGGGCGCGCCGTTCACGGCGGACGGCGCCCTCCTCAACTGCCCGGCGTCTCGCTTCCTGCAGTGGCGGGCCGAGATGAAGACGGACGAGCCCCGCGTCTCGCCGTCCCTGCGCGAGGTGGCGATCACCTACCTGCAGGCGAACCTGCCGCCCGAGATCCGCAAGGTCGAGGCGCAGGCTCCGGGAGTGTCCTTGCAGAAGATCCCGGGCGCACCGTCCCCGGGGGAGGCCAAGCCCGCGGGCGGGCCGGGGAACGACGTCGAGGGAGGCGTGCGGAAGCGCGCGCGCCCGCAGTCGCGCCGCGGCTTCGAGGCCGGAGCGCGGAGCGTCACCTGGCAGGCGATCGACCCGAACGACGACGATCTCGTGTACGACGTCTACTACCGCGCGGTCGACGAGAAATCGTGGAAGCAGGTGCGCAGCAAGATCGACGAGGACTTCGTGACCTGGGACAGCACCGCCATGCCGGACGGCACCTACGTGTTCCGCGTGGTCGCCAGCGACACCCCGTCGAACGCGGCGGGCCGGGCGCTCGTGGCCGAAAAGATCTCGGAACCGTTCGACGTCGACAACACGCCGCCGCGCGTCGAGGCGATCAAGGCGCAGGTCCAGTCGTCGGGCATCCGGCTGACGTTCACGGCCGCCGATTCGTTCAGCCTCATCCGGGACACCGCGTACGCCGTCGACGCGGGGGACTGGATAGCACTCCAGCCCGCGGACGGTCTCAACGACTCGCCCGTCGAGACGTACGATCTGACCCTGCCGCGTCCCGGGCCGGGAGAGCACAGCATCGTCGTGCGCTCGACCGACGCCGCCGGCAACACCGGCTCCGGCAAGGCGATCGTGGACATTCCTTCGAAATAGCCCACCTCAGTGGCGGAACCAGTTCAACAGGCGTGTTGCCCACGAATCGAAGCCACCCTGGTGCTGGTCGCACTCGGGGGGCACCGTCCCGTCGATGAAGATCTCGGTCGTGGTGTCGGGACAGTGGGCGGCGGCGCGCAGACCCGTGGTCGGATCGATTTCCTCCTCGACGATCCCCGGAGGCATCTCCCAGCGCCGCCCCTTGTCGATGCCGGCGTGCCGGGTGATCTGCGCCCAGATCGGCAGGGCCAGGGTCGAGCCGCCCAGACGCAGCGGCCGGTTGTTGTCGAACCCGACCCAGGCCAGCCCGAGATAGTCGGGCGTGAATCCGACGAACCAGGCGTCGCGCCCATCGTCGGTGGTGCCGGTCTTGCCCGCGAACTCGCCATCGACACCGTACGACCAGATGGCGGCGCCGGTGCCGTAGCGCACCACGTCACGCATCAGATCGAGAGTCAGGTAGGACGCCTGCGCGGAGGCCGCCTCGCGCGGAGGGTGGGGTGCCGGCTCGAGGACCTTGCCGTTGTCGTCGACGACGGCGACGATGGCGCGCGGCCAGGCATGCGTCCCCAGGTTGGCGAGCGTCGTAAAGGCCGAGGCGATCTCCAGGGGAACGACCTCGAACGTGCCGAGGGCGATCGAGGGGACTGGCTGCAGGGGGCTGTCGATGCCGCAGCGACGCGCCATCCGCACCACGTCCTTGAGACCGATCGTCTCCGCGACGCGGATGGTCGGCACGTTCAGGGACAGCGCCAGCGCCTGGCGCGCGCTCACCGGGCCCCTGTATTCCTGGTCGAAGTTCTGCGGCGACCAGGGCTGGCCGGCGACCTCCATCTCCAGGGGCGAGTCGTCCAGGACGGTCGCCGCGGTGAACAGGGGGCTGTGCTCGTCCTGCGCCTTCTGGAAGCCCGCCAGGTAGACGAACGGCTTGAAGGCCGAGCCGGGCTGGCGGTGCGCCTGGGTGACCCGGTTGAACTGGCTGCGCGCGTAGCTCCGGCCGCCGATCATCGCGAGGATCGAGCCGTCGGCGGGATGGAGCGCCACGAACGCACCCTGGATCTCGCCGCCCGGCAGCGGGCGCAGCTGCGTGTAGGCACGCTCGTACTGCCTGAGTCCCGCCTCGACCGCCTGGTCGGCGCGCGCCTGCAGGAGGGGGTCGAGGGTGGTGAAGACGCGGATTCCGAGGCGCGACGCCGGATCGCGCAGCCCCTCCTCCTGCAGGAGCTGGGCCACGTAATCGATGAAGTAGGGCGCCTGCCGGGCGTCGGCCGGTGGCTCCGGGCGCAGGTTCAAGGGGATCTCGCGCGCCTCTTCGAGCTGCTCCTGGGTGATGGATCCTTCCTCGTGCATCAGCCGCAGGACCAGGTCGCGCCGGTCACGCGCCTCGTGCGGGTGGCGGTACGGGTGGTACCGGCCGGGTGACTGGATCAGCCCGGCGAGGAGCGCCGCTTCCGGAAGATCGAGATAGCGCGCGTCCTTGCCGAGGTAGTGGCGGGAGGCCGCGCCCACCCCGATGATCGAGGTCGGGCCGCGCTGCGCCAGGTAGATCTGGTTCAGGTAGCGCTCCAGGATCTCGTTCTTGCTGTGCAGGGCCTCGAGGCTCAGCGCCGCCAGGGTCTCCCACAGCTTGCGCGCCAGGGTTCTCTCGCCGCTCGGGTAGAGGTTCTTGGCGAGCTGCTGTGTGATGGTGCTGCCGCCCTGCACGACCTCGCCGCTCTTGACGTTGGCGAAGAGCGCGCGCAGGAGAGCCCGCGGATCGATGCCGGAGTGCCGGTAGAAGCGGCGGTCTTCCACGGCGACGACCGCGTCGAGGAGCTGCTTCGGCAGGTCGTCGACCGACACCGCCAGCCTTTCCTCCAGCACGTTACCCGAGAGTGTTCCGAGCGACTCCGGCTCGAGCAGGGCGCGCTCCTGCTCCTCCCCGGTCGACAGGTTCTCGACCCGTCCGACGCGGCCGAATCCGATCTTCACGCGCAGGGGCGCCGCCTCGACCTTGCCGGTGGGGTAGTCGAAGGCGTTCAGGAAGATCTCCAGCGCCCGGAAGCGGACGGAATACTCGCCCGGAGTGGAAGGATGGCCGTCGATCTTGCGGTAGCCGAGGCGGGCGAGCCTCTCCTGCAGGTCATCGCGCGCCACCGCCACACCGTCGGCGAGGACGAACGGCGCGGAAAAGACACGCGCGGGTGCTGCCGCCTCGAGATGCGCGAAGCGCCAGTTGGCGTCGATGCAGGCGAGCGTCAGCAGGCCGGCGAGGACGAGGGCGACCGCCAGCCCCGCCCTGAGGAGCAGGCGGACCGGGTCGAAGCGCCGCTTCACGCCCGCTTCCTTGCGAACCGAGGCCATGGATCTCCTTCCGGGACCGTTCCACCTGGACGGGATGGACAACTAGGGTACCATGTCGCGCCCGCGGCGATATGAGCCCGCGGGTTCAGGGGATGCCGGTCGCAAGAGCACGCGGCCGGGGAGGGAGACGGCCGTGGCGCGCCGCAGACTTTCGACCCGCCGCCGGGCATCGATCATCGCTTTTGCGCTGTCCCTCCCGGTGTGGTCGAGCGCCCGGGCCGACCGGATCGAGGACGCCCGCAACCTGGTCCGCACCCTGGCCTCGGTCGGCGGCGTGGCGGGACACGAGGGACAGGTGCGCGCCGCCATCCGCAGGGCGGCCCCCACCTGGGTCTCGTTCCAGGACGACAACCTCGGCAACCTGACCGCAATCGTCGGCTCGGGCAAGCCCTCGCTCCTGCTCGTCGCCCACATGGACGAGCCGGGGTACGTGGTCTCCGGTGTCACCGATCAGGGATATCTGAAAGTGCAGCGGCTGGCGAGAATTCCGCTCTCGCCCTTGTTCGACCAGTTCCACATGGGCCAGCCGCTCCTGGTCCAGGCGCGCCGCGGCACGGTCCCGGCCGTCGCCGTCGTCCACTCGACCCACCTGTGGCGCGGCAACGCCGCCCCCCTGGCCCACGCGGTCCTCGATGAAGACCTGTTCGTCGACATCGGCGCGCGCAGCCCGGGAGAGGTCGCGGCCGCCGGCGTGGCGCTGCTCGACCCGGTCGTCATCGCGCGGCGCATCGTCGACCTGGCCGGCGGGAAGCTGGCGGGCCCGGCCATGGACGACCGGGCCGGGTGCGCGGCCCTGGTCTGGCTTCTGCAGACCCTCGAGCCCGCCAAGATCCGCGGCACGCTGACCGTCGCCTTCACAGCACAGCAGGTCGTGGGAGGACGCGGGGCGGCGCGTCTGGCGAACCGGATCGAGGCCGACGAGGTCCTGGTGATCGACGCCCCGGCGGCGGGGACCGGCAAGACGGCGCCGGCGCCCGGCAAGGGCCCGGTGGTCGCGGTCGCGGGCGGGACGGACGGGTTCTCGCAGGACATCTACAACGAGGTGGCCGAGCACGCCGCCCGGTCGCAGCTGTCGCTGCAGAACGTGCCGTACGGGACGGCGGGCGACCAGGGGGCGTTCGCCGGCAAGAGGCCGGTCCTGCCGATCGGCGTCCCGGTCCTCTACCCCGGCACACCAGGAGAAATCGTCGACGCGCACGACGTCGTGGCCCTCGCCGCGCTCCTCAAGTCGATCGCGGAAGGAGAGTGATGAGAGACCGGGCCCGTCCCGTCGTTCTGTCCGCAGCACTGCTCGCCCTCCTGCTCGCCGCGGCCCCGGGAGAGATCCGCGCCGCTCGATCGGCGCGCGAGACGGGGAGCTTCGCCCTCCTCGAGATCCTGGTCAACACGCCCGGAGTGTCGACGCGCGAGCAGGGCGTGAGGGATCGGATCCGATCGCTCCTGCCGGCCTGGACCCGATCCGAGATCGACGCGCGGGGGAACCTGCTGGTGGCGGCGGGGCCGGAGAAGGCGGCGAAGAGCCTCCTGTTCATCGCCCACATGGACGAGACCGGCTACCTCGTCACGGCGCTCCGGGAGGACGGCTACCTCGACGTCAAGCCGGTCGGCGGTTTCTTCGAGACGCTGTACGAGGGCCAGGTCGTCCAGGTGCACGCCGCGAAAGGGGACGTCGGCGGGGTCGTGCCGCCGCGCCCGAACTACCTCGATGCGGAGGTCGCGGAGTCTCCCGGGGCCTTCGGCAAGGAGGCCGTGCGCGTGAACATCGGCGCCTCGTCGCGGGCGGTCGCCGAGGCCCTCGGGATCGCCCCCGGAGACCCGGTCACCATCCCGAAATCGTTCCAGAGACTCTCCGGCTCCTTCGGCTCGGGGCGGGCCGTGGACGACCGCGCCGGCTGCACCGCCCTCCTCCTGGCGCTGCGCGGGCTCGACCCGAAGACCCTGCGCCACAGGGTCATCTTCGCGTTCTCGGTGGAGGAGGAGACCGGCCTCGACGGGGCGCAGGTGCTGGCGCAGACTCTGCGGCCCGACCTGGTCATCGCCGTCGACACGTTCGTGTCGTCGGACAGTCCCCTGGAGCGCCCGGCGTTCGCGCACGCCGTCCTCGGGAAGGGGCCGGTCGTGCGCGCCATCGACAGCAGCAACATCACCGATGAGGCGATCGTCGATCGGCTGCTGGCCCTGGCGAAACAGGCGGGGGTGCCGGTCCAGTACGGCCTGACGCGCGGCGGCAACGACGGTTCGGTCTTCCCCGAATTCGGCACGCCCGACCTGGCGCTTTCGTGGCCGACGGTCCATTCCCACTCGCCGGTGGAAGTGATTCACGAGCGGGACCTGGATGGTCTGGGGACGCTGGTCAGGCTGGTCGCCGAGCGCTGGTGAAACAGGCCGTCAGTTCTCGCCGTCGTCGCGGCCGCGCCCCAGGTTGTCCTCGTAGGAGGCCTTGAAGATCGACGACAGGTCGCCCTCGAGGACGTCCGGAGGCATCGAGGCGCGATCCACGATGACCCGGTTGCGCGACACCTGCTTGGCGCGGTAGAGCGCCTGGTCCGCGGCCTTCAGGAGATCGTTGTCATCCTTCACCTGGGTGTTGGCGGGAATCGACGCGACTCCCGCGCTCACCGTGATCCGCACCAGGAACTCCTTGTGCTTGTAGACGTGCTCCTCCGCGGCCTTGCGGATGCGCTCGGCGACGATGGCGGCCCGGATTCCGTCCGTGTTCGGCAGGACGATCAGAAACTCCTCGCCCCCGAATCTCCCGACGATGTCGGTCGTGCGCGCGTTCTCCGTCAGGAGCCGCCCGAAGTCGCGCAGCACCTGGTCGCCGCAATCGTGCCCGTACTTGTCGTTCACCTGCTTGAAGTGATCGAGGTCGAGCATGGCCACCGACAGCGGCGTGCCGTAGCGCTGCGATCGCTTGAACTCCTCGGAAAGGCGCCGCTTGAGGTAGCGATCGTTCAGGAGGTTGGTGCGCTCGTCGGTGACCGTCAGCTTCAGGAGCCTTTCGTTTGCGTCGCGCAGCTGCTGGTTGGCCCGCTCGAGCGACGTGTAGAGGTAGCGCTTCTTGAGCGAGGAGCGCAGGATGGCGTCGAGCTCGTCGAAGTGGAACGGCTTGACGATGAAATCGTCCGCGCCGCCGCGCAGGCACTCGACCTTGCTCTTGACGTCCCTCTTGACGGTCATCACGACCACCGGGATGGTCGACAGCAGGCGGTCGCGCTTGATGGTGCGCAGGACCTGGATCCCATCCGGCGGCGGAATGAGCAGATCGAGAAGGACCAGGTCGGGGCGGTCGGACTGGATCCGGCGGAGAGCTTCCTGGCCGTCCTTGGCGCTCGTGACCTCGTACCCGCCCATGGTCAGCCACTCGGCGAGCAGATCGACGCTGTCCCGGTCGTCGTCGACGATCAGGATGCGAAACTTCCGCGTCGCCACCGTGGGTGATCGCGGCGCTGCCGGCTGGATCTCTCCCTGCATGAAACACCCCCGGCGGCCCGGGGGTCGCTCCTTTCCCCGATCGGCTGCGGGTATTCTATACCACCCAAAGAAACGGCCCGCAACGTGAGAAATCCCGATTTGACGCGGGTTTGCGGCCGCGGCGCGTCAGTCGATCGTCAGGTCGTCAAGGCGATGGCGAAAGGGAGAGCGCGGCGCGCGGCGGGCCCGTCGGCGCCGCGGCGGGGGCCTGCTCCGCCCCCCAGGCGGCGAGGTACGCGGTGTTCTCGCGGTACGCCTTCCAGGCCGACTCGGGGTCGACCTGGGCGATGTTGAACGCGCCGGCGGCGGGGACCCAGTCGGGCCTCGGGATGTCGGGCAGGAGCGTGAGGAGAGCGCAGTCGTTCTGCCCCAGGAGCCACGCCGACTCGGTCGCGAACAGGTAGCCGAACAGACCCTTGGCCGCAGCACCGTTCGGCGCCCCGCGCAGCAGCATGGCCAGATGGGGCGGCACGACCGCCCCGATGCCGAGACGATCGGGGAAGAGGATATTGATCGGCTCCGCCTCGCGTTTGGCGCAGATCGCCTGGTCGAGTCCGATCACGCCCCACTCCGCCCCGCCGGCCGCCACCAGCCGCCGCACGGTGCTATCGTCCTCGACAATGCGCGTCCCGTCGGCGCGCAGGGATTCGAAGAACGCCCTGGCGCGCTCGGGACCCCAGAGCGTGAACAGCGCGGCGGCGTAAAAGGCCGCCGGGCCGGCGGCGATCCGCGGCATCGCCCCTTTGCCCGCCCAGGGAGGTTTCACGAGGTCGGTCGTCTCGGTCGGCGCCTCCTCGCGCTTCAGCGTGTTGCTGTTATAGATGATGACCCGGGGATTGACCGCGAAGCCGATCCAGCGAAACTCGCGGTCGCGGTATTGCCCCGGGACGGGACGCGCCCCGGCCGGGCGGAAGGGCACGGCGAGGCCCGCCTCCACGATTTCGTAGGCCGAGAGGGGTGTCTCGCCCCAGAAGACATCGACCGTCCCCTGCCCGGCCCGCGACTTCAGCGTCTCGAGGAACCGGTCCCCGAGGTTCTCGCGGTACGTCGCCTCGACGTGGATGCCGGTCTGCTCCTCGAAGGTCTTGAGCACGGGGCCCGCGATGCGCCGCGGCGCCTCCACGTACACCACGACCCTCCCCTGGCCCGGCACCTTGACGACCTCCTCCGGCGGGAGCCCGGCCCCTCGTCCGCAGGCGCAGAGGACCGCGGCCCATGCGAGGGCGGCGAGCGGCAGGGGCCTGCGAGGGATCATCATGTCAGACGCCGGGACTTTAGCAGCCCGACGGCCGGCACTTCAAGCGGAGGTGCCGGGCTGCCCCCGACGCCGGGAATGCATTAGAATGCCGGCATGAGCCAGGCGAGGGGACAGTTGCGCACCATCGAGCCGGTGGAGCCGGACGGGCCGGACGAGGCCGGCCGTGGCCGGCGCCGCGACGTCCTGAAGTGCACCTACCGTCCTCCGGACGCCAACTTCTTCTGCTGGAAGTACGGCGTCTGGTACAACCTCCTGGACTGCTGTTACCGACATTTCCGCCAGACGTACTCCGGGTGCGCCGGCTGCGGGCAGGGAGCGAGCAATCTGAAAGTCAACAAGGATCGTTTCCATTCGATTGGGCACCTGGGCGAACGATCTCGCATCGGCCGCTGACGCGGAGCCCACCCTGGATCTGATTCTCGCCAATGGACAGGTCATCGACGGCACGGGGCGCCCCGCCTTCCGCGCGGACGTCGGGATCGAGGGCGATCGGATCGCCGCCGTCGCGCCCTCACTGACGGCCACAGCACCGCGCATCGACGCCCGGGACCGGGTCGTCGCTCCGGGGTTCATCGACCTGCACTCGCATTCCGATCTCTGCTTCGCGCTGCCGCTCGCGCGGCAGGCGCGTCTTCTCGAAGGACGGGTCCGGCAGGGGATCACGACGGAGCTTCTCGGCAACTGCGGCATCGGCTGCGCGCCCCTCTCCGAGGAAACCCGCGCGGACGTCGAGCGCGTCTGCGGCTTCATCACGCCCGAGGGAGTGACGTGGGATTGGAGCTCATTCGACTCCTATCTCGAGCGGCTGGAGACGCAGGGGGTCCTGGTCAACGTGGCGTCTCTCGTGGCGCACGGGCCTCTGCGTCTTCTGGCCATGGGGGCGCGGGCCGGCCCGCCGGCCGCGGACGAGCGGCGGGAGCTTGGCCGCCTGGCCCGCCTCGCGGTCGAGGAGGGGGCGTACGGCGTGTCGTTCGGCCTGATCTACCCTCCCGGACAGTTCGCCGACACCGACGAGCTGGAGCATGTGGCGCGCGCGGCCGCCGCGGCGGGCGGCTTCGCCGCCTTCCACCAGCGGGGCAGCAGCCGCGACACGCTGGACCAGGCCGTGGAGGAGATGATCGAGGTGGGCCGGCGCGCCGAGGTCGGTGTGCACCACTCCCACGTCGAGACGGTCGGCCGGCGCGCCTGGTCCGGCACCCCCGACGTCCTGGCGGCCCACGGGCGCGCGGCGCGCGCGGGGATCGAGATCACCGCCGACGTCATCCCCTACACGGCGGTCTGCACCACGATGCTGGCGCTCTACCCGCCCTGGTCGCTCGACGGAGGAGTGGCGGCGTTCCTGGACCGCCTGCGCGACCCCGCCCTGCGCGGCCGGATGAGGCGCGAGGTGGAGGAGACCTCTCCGGTGTGGCCGCCGTGGGCGGAGGAGGGGCGATTCACCATGAACATCGCGCGCGAGTGCGGCTGGGACCATATCCGGCTGGCGCACGTCGACGGCGCGCGCAACAAGCCTTTCGAGCACCTGACGATCGCCGAGATCGGACGGCGGCGCGGGGCGCACCCTTTTGATGCCTTGTCCGACCTGATGCTGGAGGAGTCGGGCATCGCGACGCAGCTGATCTTCGGGATCTCCGGTGACGAGACGACCGACGAGCCGCTGCTGCCGCTGCTGTCGAGCCCGGGGCTCGCCGTGGTCTCCGATGCCTGGGAGATCGGCAAGGGTTTCCCCCATCCCGGGGCTTACGGCGCCTTCCCCCGGGTCCTGGGGCACTACGTCCGCGAGCGGGGGCTTCTCGGTCTCGAGGAGGCGGTCCGCAAGATGACGTCGCTTCCCGCGGAGCGACTGGGCCTGCGCGACCGGGGGCGCGTCCAGAAAGGGTGCAGGGCCGATCTCGTGGTGTTCGATCCGGGAACCGTCGCCGACCGATCGACCTTCACCGATCCGCGGCGTTTCGCCGCGGGGATCGACGAGGTCCTCGTGAACGGCCGGAGGGTCGTGGCGGGGAGAGAGTTCCGACCGCAGGCGGCGGGCCGCGTCCTGCGAAGGGGGGCGTGATGGGGCGCGCGGTCCGGGGGCCGGGCCTCGGCGTCGCGATCGCGCTTGCGCTCGCGTCCTCCGTCCTCGCCGGTGACGACGTCATCCACGCCAACAACCGCGGCGCCGCCATGATGGAGCAGTACAAGCACGCGCAGGCGATGGAAGAGTTCCGCAAGGTCACGGTCGGAGCCCCCGGCTGGGCCCCCGGGTTCGTCAATTTCGGACTGGCCGCCCTGTATGCGCGCGACATCGCGGCGGCGAAGGAGGCGTTTGTCGAGGCGGTCCGGCTCGATCCGCGTCTGCCCCAGGGACACTACGGGCTCGGTCTCGTGCTGAAGAACGAGGGGAATACAGACGAGGCGATCGCGGCTCTCGAGAAGGCCCGGGCCCTCGACCCGGACGACCCGGACATCCTCTACAACCTGGGGCTCCTGCACGCCCGCAGGCGGGAGTTCGACCCGGCAATCACGTTCCTGGCCCGCGCCCGCGAGCTCGACCCAAACAGCATCTCCGTCCGCTACCAGCTGGCGCGCGCCCTGCTGCAGTCCGGGAAGCGCGCCGAAGGGGACCGGGAGATGGCCGTGTACCAGAAGCTGTCGGCAAATCCGAAGTTCGCCGTCCCGACCGGCAACCAGTACGGCGAGGCGGGGCGCTATGCGCTCGTCATCACCGATTACACGGCGCTCGGCGGCCCGAAGCCGGAGTCCGCGCCCGTCGTGGTCCGCTTCAGCGACGCCACGGCGGCCTCGGGCATCACCTTCCGCCACGCGGGCCCGGGAGGAGAGCCCGGCCGCCCCGCGGCGCCGAAGGACGGAGGACCCGGGGGGCGCGCGGCCCGCTACGGCTCGGGTCTTGCAGTGGGCGATTTCGACGGTGACGGGAAACCGGACCTGGTGCTCGCCAACGCGTCGGCGGCCGGCACGGCCCGGCCGGTCCTGTACAGGAACGCGGGCGGCTTCACGTTCGAGGACGTCACGGAGTCCTCCGGGGTCGCGTTCGAGGGCATCGGCATGGCGGCGGTCCTCGGGGACTACGACAACGACGGCGACGAGGACCTCTATCTGACGCGGCTGGGAGGCGGGGCGCTGTACGCCAATGACGGCAAGGGCCACTTCACGGACGTCACCCGGAAGTCCGGCGCCTCGGCGCAGGGGTTCGTCCTGGGGGCGTCCTGGGCCGACGTGGATCACGACGGCGATCTGGATCTGTTCCTCAACCGGCTGCCCGACCCCGGGACGCGCGCGCCGGCCACGCCGGTCCTCCTCCTGAACCGGGGGGACGGCACGTTCAAGCCTTCCACTTCGCAGATGAAGATCACCGGCCCGGCCGGCGGCACCGTCTCATCGGTGTTCGCCGATTTCGACGCGGACCGGGACATCGACGCGGTCCTGTCGTCCATGGGCGGCCAGGACACGCTGCTCGACAACCGCCGGGAGGATGGGTTCGCCGCGCGTGGCCGCGAGGCCGGGCTCAGGGCGCGGGGCTCAGGGCGCGGGGTGGCGGCCGGCGACGTGGACGGCGACGGCCTGCCCGACCTGGTCTTCGCGGGAGGGCCGGACGCGGCGCTGCGGCTGTGCCTGAACGGCGAGCGCCGGACCTTCACGGAGCGGGCGATCCCGGCGCCGCAGGGCGCGTCGCTCTTCGGGGTCGTGCTGTTCGACGCGGACAACGACGGCGACCTCGATCTGTTCGCCGCCGGCTCGTCGCTGCTGCTCTACCTCAACGACGGAAAGGGTCAGTTCCGCGACGCCTCCTCCGAGGCCGGCCTGCCGCGGATCCCCGTCAAGGACGCGCGCGGTGTGGCGGTCGCCGACCTGGACGGCGACGGCGATCTCGACCTGGTGGTGACGGAGAACGGCGGTCCGCCGCTGCTGCTGCGCAACGAGGGCGGCAACACAAACCGCTGGCTCGAGGTCGCGGCGCGCGGTCTCAACAGCAACAAGGACGGGGTCGGCACGAAGGTGGAGGTCCAGGCGGGACCGGCGTGGCAGCGACGGGAGGTGCAGGCCGGCGGCGGCTACCTGTCGCAATCGCCGCCGGTGGCCCATTTCGGCCTGGGCGATCGGCCGCTGGCGGACATCGTGCGCCTGCTCTGGCCCGGGGGCGTTCTGCAGGCGGAGATGGACGTGCCGGCGGGGCAGAGAGTCGAGGAGACCGAGCTCGACCGGAAGGGATCGTCGTGCCCGCTCCTGTTCGCCTGGAACGGCGGCAGGTACGGCTTCGTCACCGACGTCCTCGGAGTCGGCGGGCTGGGGATGTGGATGGCGCCGGGGGTCTACGGCACGCCCTCCCCCGAGGAATACCTCAAGGTCGAGCCGGACCAGCTCGCGCCCAAAGACGGCGCCTACTTGATCCAGATGCTGGAGAACCTGGAGGAGGTCACCTACCTCGACGAGACGAAGCTCATCGCCCTCGATCATCCGAAGGACATCGACGTCTATCCGCTCGGGGCGTTCGGCGGGAAGGAGCGCCAGCCCTATCGTGTGCTGGCGGTCGAACGATCCGCGCGCGTCTACCCGATACGCGCCATCGACCACAACGATCGCGACGTGACCGGCGCCATCCTCAAGATCGATCGGACCTATCCGGACAACTTCCGGCTCGATCGACTGGCCGGGTTCGCCGAGATGCACAACCTGACACTGGAGTTCCCCGACAGCGTCACGCGCCTGCAGCGCCCGGTCCTCTTCCTGTACGGCTGGGTCGACTTCGAATACTCGTCGTCCAACTACGCCGCCTCCCAGGCCGGGGTCCGGCTGACGCCGCCCGTTCTCGAGATGGAGGACAAGGACGATCGGGTCTTCCGCCCGGTCCTCGACCCCATGGGCTTCCCGCCCGGGCTGCCGCGCATGATCAGTGTCGATCTCTCGGGCCGGGCACCGCTTCCGACCCGCCGCCTGCGCCTGCGCACCAACATGCGCCTCTACTGGGACCAGATCTTCATCGCGGAGCCGCTCGAGGAGAAGGCGGCGGCGGACAGGGTGAAGGCGAACGAGATCAAGCTGAGCGGCGCGCACCTGCACCGCCGGGGCTTCCCGCGGGAGCACAGCCCGGACGGTCGCGAGCCCAGGATCTACGACTACGGGATCCTGGACAACACGCAGCCGTTCAAGGTGATGACCGGCGACTACACGCGCTTCGGCCGTGTGACCGAGCTCCTCACCAGGACCGACGATCGCTTCGTCATCTTCGGCAAGGGGGAAGAGGTCACACTGGAGTTCCCGGTCAAGGGGTTGCCGGAGGTGCCGAAGGGGTCGGCACGCAGCTTCTTCCTGTACGCGAACGGCTACTGCAAGGACATGGATCCGCACACCGCGTTCCCGGACACGGTGGAGCCGCTGCCGTTCCACGGCATGTCGGCGTACCCGTACCCGGAGGGCGAGACCTACCCGGACGACGCGGAGCACCGGGAGTACCGCAGGACCTGGAACACCCGGCGCCTGGAAGGGCGCTAGCCCGGGACGGGAGACAGGCGATGTCCGTGGCCGTGCTGGCCGAGAACCTCACCAAGGTGTACGTCAAGCGCCGGTCGCTGCGCGAGGTGGCGCTCCATCCCTTCCGCCGCGCGGAGCGCGTCACGGCCCTCCAGGACATCAGCCTGGAGACCCGCGCGGGGGAGATCTACGGTCTCCTCGGCCCCAACGGCGCGGGCAAGACCACCTTCCTCAAGATCCTCGCCGGGCTGGTGCTGCCGTCGGCGGGACGGGCGCTGGTCGGGGGCGTCGACGTCGCGCGCGACGACCGGGCCGTGAAGAGATCGATCGGCTTCGTGACCTCGGACGAGCGCTCCTTCTACTGGCGCCTGACGGGGCGCGAAAACCTGGATTTCTTCGCCCGCCTGTACGGGCTACGGTCCGCCGAGGCCCGCCGCGCGTCGGCCGAACTTCTGAAGGTCATGGACATGGACTCGATCGCCGACCGATCGTTCATGAGCTATTCCACCGGCATGAAGCAGCGCCTGGCGATCGCCCGCGCCCTGCTGCACGATCCGCCGATCCTCTGCCTGGACGAGCCCACCCGGAGCCTCGACCCGATCGCGGCGAAGCACCTGCGCCGCTTCGTCGTCGATCGCCTCAACCGCGAGCGCGGCAAGACCGTGCTCCTGGCGACGCACAACCTTCAGGAGGCGGAGGAGATGTGCGGCCGCCTCGTCGTGCTCGATCGCGGCCGCGTGCTGCGGCAGGGGAGCGTGGCCGGGATCACCTCCGGCCTCCCGGGTCGGGACCACTACATCCTGACGGTGCGCGGGCTCGACGCGCCGCCGTCCGACCCGCGCTGGCGCTGTGCCCTGGAGCGGCACGAAGACGGGATCCTGCGCCTGACGGCGGAGGTGGATCGCGACGGGCGCGCCTTCTCGGATCTCCTCCGCGCCATCCTGGAGACGCGCGCCCTCATCCTCTCGTGCGCGCGGCGCGAGCCCAGTCTTCAAGAAATCTTCGACCTGATGGACCAGGACACGGGAAGGCCTCGGGGATGAGGACGCTGCGGACGCTCCTGGCCTTCATCCGGCGCGACTTTCTCATCGAGGTGTCGTACCGGACGTCATTCATCATGCAGGCCTTCGGCATCTTCTTCTCGGTCCTGATCTGGTACTTCGTGTCGCGCGTGGTCAAAGCACCCCCGACCACCCCCGGTCTCGAGGGGGTCGATTACTTCGCGTACGTTCTCCTGGGGCTGGCGCTGCTGCACTACCTGTCGTCGGCCCTCATGTCGTTCGGCGGCAAGGTGCGCGGCGAGCAGATGACCGGGACGCTCGAGGCGATGCTCCTGACGCCGACGTCCATCGGCACGATCGTCCTCGGATCGTCGTTGTGGGATTTCCTGCTCACCTCGATCAAGGTGCTGGCGTACCTGGTCATCGGGCGGCTGTTCTTCGGAGTGGTGATCCATCTTGGCAACCTGCTGCCGGCCCTCCTGATCATCGCGCTGACGGTCCTGGCCTTCTCGGGTCTCGGCATCCTGTCGGCCGCCTTCGTGCTGTACCTCAAGCGCGGCGACCCGATCACCTACCTGGTGGCGAGCGGCTCGGCGCTCATCGGAGGCGTGTTCGACCCGCCGGAAGACATGCCGCGGTGGCTCGGCGGCTGGTCGCACCTGCTGCCGATCACGTACGCCCTGCGCGCCCTGCGGCGCGCCCTTCTGCGCGGCAGCCGCTTTTCCGAGCTCTGGCCCGACATCCAGGTATTAATGTTATTCGTCGCCGTGCTCCTGCCCTTCGGCATCCTGGCGTTCCGCTTCGCCGTGCGCAAGGCGCGGCAGGAAGGATCGCTGGTCCAATATTGAACAGGAAGAGGCGCTGTGCTAGATTCATCGCTCATCCCGCAGTCAGAGCGTCCGCACCGTCTCTCGGGGGGTCCGGGGCCGCGGCCACGCGGCGGGGAGCGGACGCGAGGAGACCGTCGCCTTGAAATTCGAAAAGCTGAATGTCCCGCTCGAAGGGAAACGGATCGAGGTCGAGGACGGCCAGCTCAGGGTCCCGGCCCATCCGATCCTGCCGTTCATCGAAGGGGACGGCATCGGTCCGGACATCTGGGCCGCGGCGCGCCGGGTGCTGGATGCCGCGGTGAAGAAGGCCTACGGCGACAAGCGGCTCATCCACTGGTTCGAGGTCTACGCCGGCGGCAAGGCGCGCGACAAGTACGGCGAGTGGCTGCCGCAGGACACGCTCGAGGCGATCCGCCACTACACGGTCGCCATCAAGGGTCCGCTGACGACCCCGATCGGCGGCGGCTACCGCAGCCTCAACGTCACGCTGCGGCAGGAGCTGAATCTCTACGCCTGCATCCGTCCGGTGCGCTACTTCCAGGGCGTGCCGTCACCCGTCAGGAACCCCCAGGACGTCGACCTGACGATCTTCCGGGAGAACACCGAGGACGTCTATGCGGGCATCGAGTGGCGCGGGGGGACGGAGAAGTGCCGGAAGGTGGTGGAGTTTCTGAACCGCGAGATGGGCACCACGATCTCGATCGACTCCGCCATCGGTGTGAAGACGATGAGCGCCAAAGCCAGCAAGCAGCTCGTGCGCAAGGCGATCAAGTACGCCGTGGAGCGCAGGAAGCCGAGCGTCACGCTGGTCCACAAGGGCAACATCATGAAGTACACCGAAGGCGCCTTCAAGGAATGGGGCTACGAGGTGGCCAAAGAGGAGTTCTCCCAGTTCACGATCACCGAGGAGGAGGCCTCGAAGCTCGCGAAGCCGCCCGCCAGCAAAGTGGTGGTCAAGGACCGCATCGCCGACTCGATGTTTCAGCAGATCCTGATCCGCCCCTCGGACTATTCGGTCGTGGCCACTCCAAACCTGAACGGCGACTACCTGTCCGATGCGGCGGTGGCGCAGGTGGGCGGCCTGGGACTGGCGCCCGGGGCGAACATCGGCGACACGACCGCCGTGTTCGAGGCGACCCACGGCACCGCTCCGGCCTACGCCGGCCAGGACAAGGTCAACCCCGGCTCGCTCATCCTGTCGGGCGCGATGATGTTCGAGTACATGGGCTGGCTGGAGCCGTCGGTGCTGATCGTGGAGGGGATGCAGGCGGCCATCAGCACGAGAAGGGTCACGTACGACCTGGCGCGCCACATGGAGGGCGCCACGACGGTCAAGTGCTCGGAGTTCGCCGACGTCTTGATCTCGAAAATCGAAGAGGGGAGCTG
The DNA here is from genome assembly GCA_041482595.1 of Acidobacteriota bacterium. GTDB lineage: Bacteria > Acidobacteriota > Polarisedimenticolia > Gp22-AA2 > Gp22-AA2 > Gp22-AA3. Next base: position 6,659 of record JBGPED010000007.1, on the reverse strand, counting down.
AGGAGACGAACATGCGCAGAAAGGTCTCGATCATCGGCGCCGGCAACGTCGGCGCCTCGACGGCGGAGCGCATCGTGCAGCGGCGCCTGGCCGAAGTGGTGATGGTGGACATCATCGAGGGTCTGCCGCAGGGAAAGGCGCTCGACCTGAACGAAGCCGGCCCCGTGGACGGCTACGACTTCCGGCTCGCGGGAAGCAACGGGTACGAGGAAACGCGCGACTCGGACGTGGTCGTGATCACCTCCGGCCTGCCGCGCAAGCCGGGGATGAGCCGCGACGACCTGCTGCAGAAGAACTTCGAGATCGTCAAGGGCGTCACGCATCAGGTCGTTCGGCACTCGCCGCGCGCCGTCCTGATCGTCGTCAGCAACCCGCTCGACGCCATGGCGCACACCGCGCTTAAGATAAGTGGCTTCCCGCGCGAGAGGGTCCTGGGAATGGCGGGCGTCCTCGACTCGGCGCGCATGCGCTTCTTCATCGCCGACGCCCTGGGCGTGTCGGTCGCCAACACCCACGCCTTCGTCCTGGGCGGGCACGGCGACACGATGGTGCCGCTGCCGCGCTACTCGACGGTCTCCGGCATCCCGATCACCGAGCTCCTGCCGAAGGAGAAAATCGACGCCATCGTGCAGCGCACGCGCGACGGCGGCATCGAGGTCGTCAACCTGCTCAAGTCCGGCAGCGCCTACTACGCCCCGGCGTCCTCGATCGTCCAGATGGTGGAGTCGATCCTGCTCGACGAGCACATGATCCTGCCCTGCGCCGTCTACCTGAACGGCGAGTACGGCTACCGCGATCTCTTCCTGGGCGTTCCGGCGCGGCTGGGAGCCGGGGGCCTCGAGAAGGTCGTCGAGATCAAGCTCACCGCCGAGGAGAAGTCGGCGCTCGACCGCTCCGCCGCGGCGGTGCGGGAGCTGGTGTCGAAGCTCCCGGTCTAGTCTCAGTGGCTCCCGCGTCCTCGCGGCCCGGCCCCAGGTCGGCGTCGGTGCTGGCGACGACCTCGTCCACCAGGCGGTCGATGGCGCGGTGCACCGCGTCGATCGTGCCGCGCGGCCGGTTCGCCAGGACCACGAAGACGAGCGTGCGGCCGTCCCGGTTCGCGGCGTAGCCGGCGAGCGTCAGGGCCCCCGCGATCCGTCCCGTCTTGGCGCGCACGCGCCGCCGCGATCCCTCGCCGCCGAAGCGCTCGTCGAGAGTGCCGTCCGCGCCGCCGATCGGCAGCGACGAGACCAGCTCGGGACCGATCTCGAAGTCGTTCCAGGCGCGCGCCAGGACCTCGGCGAGGACGCGCGCCGGCACCCGGTCCTCGTCCGACAGTCCCGAGCCGTCCGCGAGGCGCACGCTCGAGGTGTCGATCCCGAGACCCCCGACGTAGTTCTTGATGACGTCCAGGCCGGCCGCGGTCGTGCCGGGCGTCCCGACGAACTGGGCCGCCAGCGTCTTCACCAGCATCTCGGCCACGAAGTTGTTGCTGTTCTTGTTCATGTCGCGCACCAGCCCCCCGAGCGGGCGCGATTCGTGGACGTGCAGCTCGCGCGCCTTCTCGGGCACGATGCCGACCGTCAGGCTCCCCTTGATCTCGATGCGCTCCGATCGGGCGACCTCGCGGAACGCGGTGAGCGCGTAGAGCGGCGGCTCCTCGACCGCCCGGTGGAACACGACCGGGCCGCCGCCCCTCCGGACAGCACCGCTCACGACCAGTCCGTTCTGCCCGTTCTCGAACGAGCGCGACACGCTCAGGGACGTCGGGCCGGTCGATGTCGTCGCGCGGTTCAGGACCTGGAAATAGGAGGCCGCCGGCTCGAGCGTCAGGTCCGGGCGCGCCCCCAGCAACGGAGAGGGGTCGACGGTCACGGTCACGACGTTGAAGTTGCAGGACAAGGCGCCCACCGGCGCGTTGTACCAGGAATCGGCGGCGGGCTGGGGCCATCCCGGCGGCCGGCGCACGGCGTCGAAGTACGATTCGTCCGCGACGAGATCACCGTCGACCCGGCGCAGCCCCAGCGCCGACAGCCGCCTGGCCATCAGCCACCACGACTCGCCGACGAGGTCCGGGGCGCCCGATCCCTGGATGTAGAGGTTTCCCGAAAGGGTGCCGGCGGCGTCGATCGGCCCGTCGGCGAACAGGCGCGTCTGGTAGACGAATTCCGGCTTCAGGAGGGCCAGCGCCGCGGTGCTGGTCAGGACCTTGAGCGTGGATGCGGGCAGGAGCGGGCGATCGGCGTTGCGTGTGAAGATCGGGCGTCCTTCCGGAAGCAGGAGAATGGCGATGCCGGTCTCATCCGGACTCAGGGCGGGCGCGCGCACGAGAGGACCCAGCCGATCCGCGAGAGGGACCGGTGCGGGCGGGGCGTCGGACGCGGGGGCGGGCGTCGAGTCGGGCCGGATCAATTGCGCGGTGGCGGCCGGGACGACGGCCGCGACGAGGACCGCGGCAATAACGAGAAGCGCGAGCCTCCAGGATCGCCAGAGAGATCGTGGGCTTGAAGCGAGGGGCGGCATCCTTCGAGGCGACTCCCATGCTGACCGCGCGCGCATCGTAGCAGAGCAGGAAAGGGCTGTCAAAACAATGGTTTGACACGATCCAGGGCGGATGCTATATAGAATCGCCCTTCTTTATCGAGGACGTCCGGATGAAAATTCACGAGTACCAGGCGAAACAGATCCTGAAGCGCTTCGGGATCGAGGTGCCGAAGGGAGACGTCGCCTTCAGCCCCAGGGAGGCCGGGGCCGTCGCCGCGCGCCTGGGCGGAAGGTGCGTCGTCAAGGCGCAGATCCACGCCGGCGGCCGGGGCAAGGGGGGCGGAGTCAAGATCGCCGCCGACGCCGATGAGGCGGAACGCCTGGCGCGCCAGATGATCGGCATGACGCTGGTCACGCCGCAGACCGGACCGCAGGGCAAGAAAGTGCGACGCCTCCTGATCGAGGAACCGGTCGACATCGCCCGCGAGATCTACCTGGGGGCGACGCTCGATCGCGGGCGCTCGGTCCCGGTGGTGATGGCCTCCGGCCAGGGTGGCATGGAGATCGAAGAGGTGGCCCGCAGGGATCCTGCGGCAATCCGTATCGAGCCGGTCGACCCGCTCATCGGCTTCCGGCCGTTCCAGGGACGCCGTCTCGCAATAGCACTCGGCCTCATGGGCGAGGAGATGACGCGCGGCACGCGGCTGATGCAGGCCCTCGTGAAGGCCTACGACGAGACGGACGCGTCGCTTCTCGAGATCAACCCGCTGGTCGTCACGAAACAGGGGACACTCCTGGCGCTGGACGCCAAGATGAGCTTCGACGACAACGCCCTGTTCCGCCACCCGGAGATCAGAGAGCTGAGGGACACCGACGAGGAGGACCCGCTCGAGGTCGAAGCCTCCCTCCACGCGCTCAACTACATCAAGCTGCAGGGGAACGTGGGCTGCATGGTGAACGGCGCCGGCCTGGCGATGGCGACGATGGACATCATCAAGTTCGTCGGCGGGGAGCCCGCCAACTTCCTGGACGTCGGCGGAGGAGCCACCGCCGACCAGGTGGCCTCGGCTTTCAAGATCCTCCTTTCGGATCCCAGCGTGAAGGCGGTCCTGATCAACATCTTCGGGGGCATTCTGCGCGTCGACGTCCTGGCGCGGGGGCTCGTGGAAGCGATCGGAAAAGTGGATGTGCGGGTGCCTGTGGTCGCCCGCCTCGAGGGCACCAACGTCGAGGAGGGTCGGCGGATCCTGAATGAGTCGGGTCTCGACCTCACCCTGGCCGACGGGATGCTGGACGCGGCCCGGAAGGTCGTGGCGCTGGCGGGCGCGCGATGAGCGTTCTCGTCGATCGGGAGACGCGCGTCGTCGTCCAGGGAATCACCGGCCGGGAGGGGACGTTCCACGCGCGCGGCTGCCTCGAGTACGGCACCCGGATCGTCGCCGGTGTCACACCCGGCCGCGGTGGCGCCCGGCACGAGGGCATCCCGGTCTTCGACACGGTCCGGGAGGCGGTCGCGAAGACGGGCGCGGAGGCCTCGATGATCTTCGTCCCGCCGGCCGCGGCCGCCGACGCCATCCTGGAGGCCGCGGACGCCGGGCTGAAGCTGGCGGTCTGCATCACCGAGGGGATCCCCGCCTCCGACATGGTCCGCGTGAAGGCGGCCCTCGAGGACCATCCGACGCGCCTCATCGGCCCGAACTGCCCCGGGATCATCTCGCCGGGCAAGTGCAAGATCGGCATCATGCCGGGGTACATCCACAAGCCCGGGCCGGTCGGCGTGATCTCGCGGAGCGGCACTCTGACCTACGAGGCGGTGGCGCAACTGTCGCGGCGCGGCATCGGGCAGAGCACGTGCATCGGCATCGGCGGCGACCCGATCGTCGGCACCACCTTCGTGGACGCCCTGAGGCTGTTCCGCGAAGACGCGGAGACGCGCGCCCTCGTGCTGATCGGCGAGATCGGCGGCGGCGCCGAGGAAGAGGCGGCGCGGTACGCCGCGAAGGACCTGAAAAAGCCGATGGTCGCGTTCGTGGCGGGGCAGACGGCCCCGCCCGGAAAGCGGATGGGCCACGCCGGCGCGATCATCGCCGGCGGACACGGGACCGCCGCCGAGAAGATGGCGGTCCTGCAGGAGTGCGGCGTGCGCGTCCTGCAGAACCCCGCCGAGATCGGCGAGGCGGTCGAGGCGCTGCTGCGGGAGTCGGCCCCCTCCGCGGGCGCGCGGGGGAGAGGATGATCGAGAGAACTCTGTCGATCGTGAAGCCGGACGGTGTCGCGCGGGACCTCGTCGGCGAGGTGGTGCGGCGCTTCGAGTCCGCGGGACTCAAGGTCGTGGCGCTGAAGATGACGAGGCTCGAGCGCAGGGAGGCCGAAGGCTTCTATCACGTGCACCGCCAGCGGCCCTTCTTCCCCTCGCTCGTCGAGTTCATGTCGTCCGGCCCGATCGTGCCGATGGTGCTGGAAGGCGAGGGCGCCATCACCCGCGTCCGGACGATCATGGGGGCGACCGATCCGGCCAAGGCCGATCCGGGCACGATCCGGAAGGACTTCGCCTCGTCGATCGAGAAGAACATCGTGCACGGATCGGACGCGCCGGCCACCGCCAGCTTCGAGATCGGCTACTTCTTCAGCGCCCTCGAGATCCCGCCACGCTGACGCCCAGGAGCGTGCCCGTCTCTGCCGAGGCCCGATGAAAGACCTGTTCCGCCTCCTGCGTTACGTGCGGCCCTACGTCGCGCGCCTGGCCGCGGCGGCCCTTTGCTCGGCCTTCATCTCTCTCGTTCTCCTCGGTCTCCTCGGCCTGGTCCGGCCGATCGTCGATCAGTTCTTCTCCCGGGTGCCCGTCGAACCGGCCGCCACGGCCGGCAAGGGGCAGGTCATCGATCGCGTCCTGAAATTCCTGGGCCCGGGGAACGCCCTCGCCCCGAAGATCCCCCTGGTCGGGCGCCTCGGAGAGTCGACCGGCGAAATCGTGCTGCTCGCTGTTCTGATCGTGGTCCTGTTCCTGATGAAGGGGCTCTTCACCTACCTCGGCTCCTACCTGACCCGGTGGGTCGGGCTCCAGGTGGTGCGGGACCTGCGGGCCGACCTCTACGCCCGCATCCAGAGGCAATCGCTGGCGTTCTTCTCCGATCACCCGAGCGGCATGCTGATCTCGCGGGTCGTCAACGACGTCGGGCGCATCCAGCGGGCGGTGTCGGGCGACCTCGCGGACATCTTCCGGCTGGTGGCGATCGTGATCGGGCAGGCGGCGTGGCTGTTCTATCTCAACTGGCGGCTCGCCTCCTTCTGCCTGATCCTGGTCCCCCTGATCGTCTACCCGGTGGCGCGCCTGGGCATCCGCCTCAAGAGCACCAGCCGGCGCAGCCAGGAGAAGATGGGCGAAGCCGTCGACGTGATGAAGGAGGGAATCACCGGGACCCGCGTCGTGCAGGGTTTCGGGATGGAGGACTTCGAGATCCGGCGTTTCAGCAGGGCGCTCGACCGGATCCAGAGCGCGGAGAAGCGCGGCGCCCGCCTGACGTCGATCACCGGGCCGGTGCTGGACATGGTCGGGGCGATCGGGGGCGCCGTCCTCCTGGCCTACGCCCTGATGCGCATCCGCGCCGGCAAGCTCACGGGCGGAGAGTTCCTCACGTTCATCGGCGCGCTCTCCATGATCTACCTGTCGATCAAGAACCTGGTGAAGATCAACAACGAGCTGCAGCAGGCGATGGCGGCGGCCCAGCGCGTCTTCCACATCATGGACCTGCCGAACCGCATCCGCGAGAAGCCGGGTGCCATGGATCTGCCGCCGTTCCGCGACCGGATCGAATTCCGGGGTGTGCACTTCGCTTACGGCCAGACGCCCGTCCTGCGGGGCGTCGATCTGATCGTCCCAGCCGGCACGGTCGTGGCCCTGGTCGGCTCGAGCGGTGCCGGCAAGTCGACCCTGGTGAACCTGCTGCCCCGTTTCTACGACGTGAGCGAGGGGGCGCTTCTCATCGACGGCAACGACGTGCGCGACGTGGCTCTGGCCTCGCTGCGCAGGCAGATCGGTCTCGTCACCCAGGAAGTCATCCTGTTCGACGACACGGTGCGCAACAACATCGCCTATGGCCGGGCCGACATCCCGCTCGACCGTGTCATCGCGGCTGCCCGGGCGGCGCACGCACACGGATTCATCGAGGAGTTGGCGAAAGGCTACGACACCCCGC
>JBGPED010000006.1:0-33969 GCA_041482595.1 Acidobacteriota bacterium | reverse complement strand
CCCCCGCGCCGCCACGAACCCGCAGGGCACATGGGGATTGCGGCCCCATGTGCGCGGCCCATGCCATTACTCGGACACACTCCTAGAAGAACCCCGGACCCACGCGCATGAAGTGGGTGATCTCCGGCGGCAGGAAGTGGTACAGGACCGTCGACGCGAGCGTGTGCGCCAGGGCGAGGGCGAAGAGGTTCGGGCAGCGGCGGAACAGGGCGCAGAAGCAGTAGGCCGCGCCGAAGGTCACGACCGTCAGGAACGGGTTCGGCAGGTGCAGGGCGCCGAAGATGGCCGCGCAGGTCACGTCGTGGCCGACCTCTCCACGGACAATACCCGCGAGGCGCCGGCCGATGACGCACTGCAGGCCGTATTGCTGGAACAGCGCCCAGGGGTAGCCCCACAGGAACGCCAGCGCCGTCCGCCGCGGATCCAGAGCGACCCCGCCGCCGAGGCGCACGCCGAGGGCCGCGGTCAGGATCAGCGCCGGCACGATCACGAGGAACGCCTCCCGCAGCGCCCGCCCGAACGTGTCGAGACGGATCCCCAGGTCGGCGGCCGTGTCGTTGTGCCGCACGTGCAGGAGGAAGGCGAAGGCAAAGAACAGGACGAAGCCCGGAGCCGCGTAGGCCCTCGAGCGCGGCTCGATGATCCAGATGTAGACCAGGAGAAACGCGACGACGGAGGCCACCTCGAGGAACGTGACGATGTCCTCCCGATCCAGGGGGGCCGCCGCTTCCCGAGCCTGCGCCTCGCTCATGTCACCCCTTGAAAAACAAGGACCAGGTCACGTCGACGAGGGTGTGCGCGATCGCCGGAGCCAGGATGCGGCGGGTGCGCAGGTAGACCCAGCCGTAGGCGAGACCCGCGAGCGTCGCCAGGACGCCGTAGCGCCAGTCGGGCGCGTGCGGTCCGTTGTCGAGGTGCGCGACGCCGAAGATGAGCGACGCCGTGACGAGCCCCACGAGCGGCCTTCCTGTGAAGCGCACGAGCATCGTCTGGATGAACCCCCGGAACAGCACCTCCTCCGGGATTCCCGTGAAAATCAGGATGACCAGGCCCGCCGCCAGCCCGAACAGGGGCGCCCCGTCGTGCACGCCGAAGATCAGGAAGCCGGTCCGCAGACCGATCGGGACGCCCACGGCGGCGAACGCGGCGAACGATCCCGTGGCGGAGGCCACGTCGCGGGCCTCCACACGCAGTGTCAGTCCCGTGGCGTCGAAGCCCCGCGCCACGAGCATCAGGTAGAGCAGGAGGTCGAGGCCGAGAGGACTCATCGGGAAGGATCCGGTGCTCCCGTGCGGCCAGGGGAAGGACGCGGTCAGGAAACGGAGCTCGACCGGCAACCAGATGCACAGGACCACGAGCGCGTCCCCGGCGAGCCGCCACCTCCCGCGCGGCAGGACGACCGCCAGCACCGACGGAACGCCGATGTACAGGACGACGCGCAGGATGCCGGCCAGCGTTGCGACACCCGGGATCGACCAGTAGAGCAGGCACGGCACGAGCAGGACCGCGGGCAGCGCCGCCGCGCGCAGCGGCCGACCGTCGACCCAGGTCTTCAGGCTCCTCACACCGCGGCCGGACAGGAGCGCCGGAAGCGGCAGGAGCAGGAGCCCCAGCGTGAGGAGGGACAGGACGATCCCGAGGATCTCCTGCGGCGACGCGCCCGCGCGTCGCGAGACCAGGAAGACGGCGCCGACCGTCAGTGCGACCAGAAGTACGGCCCGCGCGACGCGCCGCGGGCTGAAGAAGCCTTCGGAGACGCCGGGATGGGTCATTGTTGAAACGCCTGTCCTGCCTGCACTCTGTAGAGATACCCCCGGCGGGGCGCCGGGGCAAGGATCAAAGGATGTCCTTGAGGCGATCCCGGGAGATGTTGGCGCCGCACAGGACGATCACGATCGTGTGATCCGCGCGCCTATCCTTTATCTTTAATGCAGCCGGCCACGGCGACGCCCGCGGCCCCCTCGATGAGGGTGTGGTGGTGGTCGATGACGAGGCGCATCGCGTCCCTGATCTCGTCCTCGGTGACGAGGATGGAGCGATCGACGTATCTCCGGCACGATTCGAGGGTGATCGCCCCCTCCTCGACCGCGCCCGCCGTGCCGTCTGAGAGCGTGGGCTTCGACTCCATCGCGAGGATCCGGCCCGCCCGCAGCGAGTGGTGCATCACGGCGGAGTTCTCGGGCGAGCAGGCGATCACCTCGACCCGCCGGCCAATCTCCTTGAGGTAGCCGCCGATCCCGGAGATGAGACCTCCCCCGCCGAGGGCGACGTACAGCGCGTCGATCGATTCGAGCTGGCGGGACAGCTCCAGGCCGATCGTCCCCTGGCCCGCGACGACGGCGGGGTCGTTGTACGGCGAGACATACACCTGCCCGTTGTCCGAGGCGTAGCGCCGCGCGAAGATCTCGGTCAGACCCGAGTCGGTCGCGTGCGTGCGGACCTCCGCCCCGTACGACCTGATGTTCGCGATCTTCGCGGGCGAAGCGTTCTCGGGCACGTAGATGATTCCCGGAATCCCGAGCTCCTTGAGGCCGTAGGCGACCGCCGCACCGTGATTGCCCGACGACGCCGTGACGATTCCCCGGCCGCGCTGCTCCGGCGTGAGCGACAGCAGCTTGTTCATCGCCCCGCGCAGCTTGAACGAGCCGGTGATCTGGAGGTTTTCCATCTTGAGGAGCACGCGCGCGTTCCCGGCCCGGCCGAGCGACACCGACGCATCGACGGGCGTTTCGCGCACGTGCGGGCGGATGCGCTGCTCGGCGGCGGCGACCTCGGCCTTCAAGTCCATGGTCGGGTGGACCTCCACGAGGACGGGTCACCACGCTACCATGAAACGGCGCGCGGGCGGGGGGGTGCTCAGCCGTACGGGTAGAAGACGAAGAACAGGAGAGACAGGAGGGCGAGGACCCAGAGACCCGGCCGGACCTCACGCCGCCGGCCGGCGACGAGCTTGCAGAAGGGATGGAGCACGAACCCTCCGGTGATCCCGATCCCGACGTTGAACGTGAAGCTCATCAGCACGATGACCGCGAACGCCGGCACGAGCTCGGTCGGATCCTCGAAGTCGATGCGCGCCACCGACGACATCATCATGAGTCCGACGACGATCATCGCAGGCGCGTAGGCCTGCGCCGGCACCGCCGTCACGAACGGCGCGAGGAACAGCGCCAGGAGGAACAGGATCGCCGTGACGACCGCCGTGAAGCCGGTGCGCCCCCCGGCTTCAACACCGGCGGCGGACTCGACGTACGCCCCGGACGCGGTCGTTCCCAGGAGGGCGGCGGCGGTCGTGGACAGCGCGTCCGCCAGCATCGGCCGCTCGATCTGCGGCAGGTTTCCCTCCCTGTCGAGGAATCCGGCGCGCGCCGACACCCCGTAGAGCGTCCCCATCGTGTCGACGAACGCCATGACGAAGATCGTCAGGACGACGGCGAAGAAGTCCCACGAGAGCGCCCCCCGGATGTCCAGCTGCAGGAAGACCGGCCCGAGTCCCGGTGGCATTCCGACCCACGACCGGGGCACGACAGCCTGGCCCGTCACGTACGCCAGACCTGTCGTGCCGAGGATCCCGAGAAGGATGGCCCCCGGAATCCTGCGGATCATCAGCGCGATCTGGACGAGACAGCCGACGACGGCGACAAGGACCGGCAGGGACGTGACGCGCCCGATCCGCACCGGTGCGCCCGCGGTTCCGAGCTGCACGATGCCGGCCGCGTTCAGCCCGATGAAGGTCAGGAAGAGCCCCATGCCGACGGCGAAGCTGTGACGCAGCCCCGCCGGGACCGCCTCGACGAGCCAGACACGCAGGCGCGCGATCGTCAGCAGGACGAACAGGACACCCGCGATGAACACCGCGCCGAGCGCTTTCTGCCAGCTGTAGCCCAGGACGCCCACCACGGTGTACGCGATGAAGGCGTTCTCGCCCATGTACGGCGCGATGGCGAAGGGACGCCTGGCGTAAAGACCCATGAGGAGAGTCCCCAGCACGGTCGCGAGGATCGTCGCGACCGCCGCGGGACCCGCCGGCATCCCCGCCGCCTGCAGGATGGCGGGATTTACCACGACGATGTACGACATCGTCATGAAGGTCGTCGCCCCGGCGATGATCTCGCGGCCGAAGTCCGTTCCGTGCGCGTCGAACTCGAAGTAGGCGCGGATCGTCTGGAGCATGGTCGCCTCCGTCCCGGGACAGGCCGGCCGGTGATAGTGTACTAGCCTGTCCGAGTCATGGCATGGGCCGCGCACATGGGGCTTGCGAGTCCCAGGCGAGGTGCCTGGAGGAAACAATGCTGGTTGCATCATTGACGACGAGCAACGAAGCATGGGGCCGCAATCCCCATGTGCCCGAAGGGTTCGCGGTCGTCGCGGGGCACGACAGCCCGGTGTCCGCCGGCGGACCCCGGCCGGGCGGGCTCTCGAATTCTCGCGCGCAACACTCTCCGCGCCACGTTGGGTCGCATGGGATCTGACGCCCTTCCGCCCGACCGCCGGAATCTCCTGTCGTACGTCGAACGCCTGTCCCGCTTCGGCGCGCGCGACGCCTACCTGTGGAGGGATGGCGAAAGGTGGCGCCGCCGCACCTACGCCGACCTGCACCGTCGCATCCTCGCCTGCGCGGCGATCCTGCGGGATGCGGGGCTGCGGCCGGGCGACCCCGTGCTCGTGCAGGGGCCGGACGGCGCCGACTGGGTGGAGTCGCTCCTGGGAACGTTCTGGGCCGGCGGTGTCGCGGTCCCCCTCGAGACGGGCACGCCGGAGGATCTGCGTGCCCTCATCGCGGCCCGGAGCGGTGCGCGTTTTCTCCTGGCGCCGGCGGGCGCGTCTCCACCGGAGGGTGTGCGGCGCGTGGACTTCGGATCGTGGGGAGAGCTCGCCGCCGCGGCCCCGTCCGCCGGCGCGGACCCGGGACCGGGGGAGCGGGCGGAGATCATCTTCACCTCGGGGACGACGGGCGACCCGAAAGGGGTCGTGCTCACGCACGGCAACCTGATCTCCGACTTCGCGCCGATCGAGCGCGGCTACTACAGGCGCGAGGCTCTGGTGCGGCGTTTCGGGGCGCTGCGCTTTCTCTCCACGCTGCCCCTGTCGCACATGTTCGGGCAGGCGCTCGACGTGTTCCTGCCGCTCACGATGGGACTGACCATCGTCTTCGTGCCGGCGCGCCCGGTCGACGTCATGGAGGCGGCGCGGCGCATGCGGGCCTGGGGGCTGTTCAGCGTGCCGCGTCTTCTCGATCTTCTCGGGGCGGAGGTCCGGAGGGCGCTCGCCTCGGAGGGGAGGCTCGAGGACCTGCTGCGGCGCCAGGAGCGCTACGCGGGCCGGCCGTTCTACCTGCAGGCTCCGATCTTCTGGTGCGTGCAGCGGATGTTCGGCTGGCGATTCCGCCTGATCGTGTCCGGCGGGGCGGCACTGCCGGAGGTCGTCGACCTGTTCTGGAGGCACAGCGGCTACCTCGTCGTGCAAGGTTACGGCCTGACCGAAACGGCGCCGATCGTCTCGATCTCCAACCCGTTCGACCGGAGGGCCGGCAGCGTCGGCCGTCCTCTCGCGTTCCAGGAGGTGAAGCTCGGGCCCGGCAACGAGGTCCTGGTCCGCGGCCCCAACGTGATGTCCGGCTACCTTGGGGCGGAGCCGGGCACCACGGAGGGAGGCTGGCTCAAGACCGGCGACGTCGGCGAGTTCGACGACCGGGGCCGCCTGCGGATTCGCGGGCGCCTGAAGGAAGTCATCGTGACCCCGGAGGGAGAGAACGTCTATCCCGCGGACGTGGAGTCGGCGTTCGCGGGCCTCCCCGGCGTGCGCGACGCCTCTGTCATGGGCCTGCCCCTGGAGCACGGCGAGCGCGTGCACGCCGTCCTGCTGCTCGCGCCGGGCGCCGATGCGATGGACTCGGTCCGCCGCGCCAACGAGCGCCTGCTGCCGAAGCAGAGGGTGCGCGGCCACACCGTCTGGCCGGGGGACGATTTCCCCCGCACGCCGGGCGGCAAAGTGCGCAGGGGCCTCCTGCGCGAGCGCGTCCTCGCCCTCGAGCGCGGTACCGCGGACGGCGCCGCGGCGTCCCGCACGATCGCGGGGTCCTCGGCTGCGGGCGGGGTGCGCCGGTTGATCGCGGGCCTGGCGCGCGTCCCGCCGGAGAGTCTCCTGGAGAGTACCCGCCTCGCCGAGGGGCTCGGCTTCGCGAGCCTCGACCTGGTCGAGCTCGCCGCGTCGTTCCAGGACGAGTACGGCCTCCGTCTTCCCGAGGATCGTCTCGGCGCTGCGACGGTCGGCGACCTGGAGCGGCTGGTCCGGGCCGCCGCGGCCGGGGAAGGGTGGGGGGCCGGCGAACCTCCGCCCGCGGTGGTCGATGCGCCGTCCGCGGACGGCGCGAGGCCGGCGTCCGCCCCCGGCCGGGTGGCCGCGCTCGGGGGTCTGAGGATGCCGCGCTGGACGCGGTTGCCGCCCGTCCGCCTCGCTCGGAGGTGCTTCGAGGAGCTGGTCCTCGTCCCGTTCGTGCGGTTCTACGCGCGGGCCGAGGTCAGAGGTCTCGAGCATCTGAAAGGAGCGCGGCCGCCTTACCTGTTCGTGCCGAACCACCGCAGCTACATGGATACCGGGCTCTTCAAGGCGATGCTGCCGCGCCCTCTGCGGGGGCGGTTGGCACCGGGGATGACGACGCGGTACCACCGCGTCTTCTTCGGGGAGATTCCGGGGAGGCGGGCTCGCTATCTCAAGGAGCGGCTCCAGGTCCTCCTGGTGGAGTTCTTCTTCAACGTCTGGCCGCTGCCCGAGACCGCGGGCTTTCGCGCCAGTCTGTCGTACGCGGGGGAGCTCATGGACGAGGGGTTCTCGATCCTCGTCTTTCCGGAGGGCCGGCACGTGCCGTCTCCCGGCATCGATCCGTTCCGGAAAGGGATCGGGATCTTCGCGCGCGACCTGCGGGCGCCGGTCGTCCCCGTGTACATCGAGGGAACGGACGAGGTCCTCCCGGAGCGGCGGTACTGGCCGCGCCGCCGCAGGACGCGCATGGTCATCGGCACGCCCCTCAGCATCGGTCCCGACGCCGATGCCGCGGAGGCGGCCGGCCAGATCGAGGCGGCCGTCAGACGCCTGCAGGCGGCGGGGGGCTGACCTGTCCCCGGGTCGGCCCGGCCGGGCGTCCTGTCCTCCGCACAGGACCGGGCGCGTCCCCTCGAGACGACATGTGTCATGCCGGTGCCCGCCTGAGCGCCCCCTCGAACGATAACGGCCCGCTGAAATCATCTCCTCGAGAATTATTCCCGCGACGCAAGCGGAGCATCTTGGAGTTCAACGACTTGCGCCCTCGTCGCCCGCCGAGTCCCGGGCCGGGCGGGCGGTCGTCGCGCGCGATCCCGGGAACGGCGGCACGCTCCCTGCTAGGGCCGTGATCGTGTTGCTCGATTTTTTTTCAATCCAATATCTTGGTTCAACGGAGGCACCATGGACTCAAAAAGACCCGCGCCGGTCGCCGGCTGGGGGTTGTGCATCGCGCTTCTGCTGACGGCGATCGTCGTCGTCTCATCGAGCGGTTGCGCCCGGGAGCCGAACCTGGGCTTCTCGAAATCGACCCCCGCGACACCGGAAGAGCTCCTCGCCGAGCTCAAGGACCACCAGGAGAAGATCGACAAGGCGACGGAAGAGATGCTGCAGCGCATCAACGAGTTCAACCAGTCCCGGCAGGCCGGCCAGCGCACCATTCAGTTCAGCGAGATCTTCGGCCAGGACTTCACCGACCAGCAGAAGGACGTCCTCAACCAGATGATCGCCGAGGAGAAGGACGTCTCCTACAAGTCCATCCTCCAGCAGATCGTCGCCGACCGCGACGCGATCCAGGGGCTTCAGGAGAAGGTGATGCACCTGGAGCAGTCGCTGCCGGACCAGTTCGTGGTCGCCAGGAAGGGGGACAGGCACCACGACCTGGCGATGAACTACCTCGTCAGCGACGCGAAGATCGATGAGGCGAAGGCCAAATCACTTCTCGATCAGAACGACCAGACCGACGAGCTGGTGCCCGGCAACAAGGTGTGGTTCTTCTACGACACGGCGCGCGACACGTTCCGCACCTATGTCACCCAGGGCGAGGCGGGTCAGACGCCTCTCGCGGTCCGCCGCGCCCTGAAGCGCCGCCTCATCACGGAGAGGGACCAGGCGCTGGCCCAGAGGGACGAGGCGTCGGCCGCGAGGGACGAGGCGGTGCGGACGGTGAACGACCTGCAGCAGGTCAAGACGAACCTCGAGGCCGACATCACCGTCCTGCGGCAGAACAAGGCGGCCCTGGAGGCCAGCGTCGAGCGTCTCTCGGGCGATCTGTCCTTCCGGCTGAACAGTCTCTTCTACCATGCCGCCAACGTGCGCGACCTGAGGGAGAAGGGCGTCCTGACGTCGGTCCTGAAGCGCGTCCAGGACGTGAAGCCGATCAACTTCGACGCGGCGCTCGACCTGCGCGATTCGAACACCATCACCCTGGCCCCGGAGGCGTTCGGGCTGGACCGTATCGGCAAGGTCCGCATGCTCCCGAACATCTTCCAGGAAGGACGCGATTTCAGGATCGAGACGTCGGAGGATTCCGGCGTCGCGAAGATCGTCATCCTGGACCCGGAGCTGTTCAAGGGTAAGGAAGTCCTGCTCGCCGTCGGCGGGTAGGGCCCGCGACAGTCCGCCCGCCCGGAGGGCCTCCGGGCGGGCGTCTTGTGCCCCGGGCGGTGCGCGAGCACCCCACCCAGACCCCCGCTCCCCCGCCCGGGGAACCCACCTTTCCGGCCCGCCCGCGCTGCTCCGGCGTCAGGAGCGCGTGGATCCGGCCGAGCGACTCGAGACGGACGGCGAAGGCGCGCGCGTTCGAGAACCGCTTCGGGTTTATGATGGGCGGCTTTTGGAGGGCCTTCATGACCCGGGACGGGACGCGCGGCTTTGTCCGGGAGCTCTGGCGCAAGTACCGCGAGGACCACGTCTCGATCCTGGTCAGCAGCCTCGCCTACTACACCTTCTTCTCGTTCTTTCCGATGCTGCTCCTGCTCGCGTCGGTCATCGGGTTCGTGTACGGCATGGGCGAAGAGTACGCGCGCCTGCCGCGGCAGCTTCTCGGTCTTCTGCCGTTCAGCTCCGAGTACATGGCGAACGCCCTGGAGAAGATCATCCGCGCGCGGCGCAGCCTGGGTCTCCTCGGGTCGGGTCTCCTCATCTGGAGCGCCACGGCCGCGTTCGACAACGTGCAGCAGATCCTGAACCGCATCCACCGCGCTCCGACCATGCGGCCGCTGTGGCGAAGGCGTCTGCTCGGTCTTCTCCTCGGGCTCATCGTGATGCTGTTCATCCCTCTGTCGGTCGGGATCGCCGCCCTGCGCCCCGTGATCGCGACCGTCCTGACGCAGCAGACGCTTCCCGGCCGCTGGGAGCCGGCCCTCCTGACCCTCTGCATGGCGGCGCTCGGGATCGCCTTCAACTTCATCCTCCTCCTGACCCTCTACCTCTTCGGCCCCTCGGTCCGCCGGCACTTCCCGCAGACGTGGGCCGGCGCCCTGACGGGCGCGGTCCTGTGGGAGGCGACCAAGGCGGCCTTCGGCATCTACGTCCGCTCCCTGTCCTCCTACAAGATGCTCTACGGCTCGATCGGCTCCGTCATCGCCGTCCTCCTCTGGCTGTACGTGTCGGGGACCATCTTCGCCCTCGGCGCGGAGGTCAATTTCGTCCTGGCGGCGAGGCGCTCCCGGCACGCTCCCGCGGCACGCTGAGGGAGCGCCTCTTAGAACGCCCGCGACTCCCGGGCCTGGCGCGCCTTGTCCACGTCGACGAAGGACAGGAGCAGGAGACCGGCGAGGAACAGGGCCACCAGGGAGAGGATGGCCAGGCGCGAGGAGCCGGTCTCCTGCTTGACGATGGCGAAGGCCCACGGCCCCCACATCGCGGAGAACTTGCTGAAGACCGTGTAGAACCCGTAGAACTCGGCGCTCGCCTCCTCGGGAATCATCGAGCCGTAGAACGAGCGGCTGAGCGCCTGCGAGCCACCCAGGACCAGCCCGACCACGGCCCCCATGACGAAGAACTGCGCGGCCGTCTGGATGAAGTAGGCGTAGATCACGACACCCGACCACAGCACGAGCGTCAGCATGACCGTCGGCTTGGCGCCGATCCGCGCGGCCAGGCGGCCGAACAAAAGCGCCCCGAAGGTCGCGATGGCCTGGATCAGCAGAAGGGTCAGCATCAGGCTCGTGGCCGTGAGCTTCAGCTCCACGGTTCCGTAGATCACCGCCATGTTGATCACCGTCTGGATGCCGTCGTCGTAGAGCATGAAGGCGACCAGGAACAGGAGGAGCTGCCTGAACTGCCGCACCTTCTTCGTGGTGTGCCAGGTGCGGACGACGCCGACCGCTGCGAAGGCCAGGAGGCGGGGCCAGCGGCGGAACTCGTCGGGGATCGCCGGGGCCGCGGCTGCGGCCGGCTCGCGCAGCCCGAAGGCCGTGAACAGCGTGAAGACCGCCCACCACAGACCCGCCATGACGATCCCGATCCGCGCCGCCTCGTCGAGGGACAGACCGAACGTCTCGTGCCAGTTCAGAAGCGCCAGCGCGAGCGCGAACTGCAGCCCGCCCCCGACGTACCCGTACGAGTAGCCTTTTCCAGAGACCCAGTCCATGCGCCCGGGGCTCGCGATGTGCGGCAGGAAGGCGTCGTAGAAGACGTTCGCCGCGATGAAGCCGACCTGCGCCACGACGAAGAAGAGGAGTGTCGTGACGACGTCGCCCGCCCGGCAGAAGTAGAGCAGGAGCGTGAACAGGCTGCCGGTCCATGCGAAGGTGAGAAGGAACCGTTTCTTGGCCGAGGAGAAATCCGCGACCGCCCCCAAGACCGGCGACGTGATGAAGGCGATGAGCGTGGCGGCGCCGAGAATGATCGCCCACAGAGTGTCGGCCGCGACGGTCGCGCCGCCGATCACGACACCCCCCGGCGGCACGACCACGTCCGCGAAGTAGCGCGGCAGCAGACCGACCGCGACCGTCGTGACGTAGGCGGAGTTCGCCCAGTCGTACATGCACCAGCCGAAGATGGTGCGCGGGTCGTCCTTGATCGGGCGGTCCTCCGTCATGCGCCCGGCGTCTCCCTGCCCTCGAACCCGGCGGCCTCGGCACCCGCAGCCTCGTGCTCCGCGAGGAGCGCGCGCAGCGCGCGGGCCATCCGCCGGCGATCGGCCTGCAGACGCAGCGCGCCGCGGGCGTTGCGCAGGAAGCGGAGTGTCTCCCGCATCCGGGCGACGTGTCTCTGGAACAGGTCGCGACGCTTCACGTACATCCGCCACGACGGGATCAGGGTCAGCGCGTAGATCGCGGCCACGACGGCCCCGGTCGTTCGTCCCCGGCCCGCCGAAATCCACAAGAAGACCAGGGCGATCTGCGCCGGGAAGGCGATCGCCGCCCCCAGCCACCCGCCGTACGTCGACCACGCCACCTGCTGCACGAGAGGCGAGCGGGCCCTGCCGTCGCCCGTCCCCGACTCTTCGATGAGGCGGGCGAGGCCGCCCAGGAGGTACGAGGTCCAGCGCGGCAGGAGGCTGTTGATCCAGCCGTACCGGTTCAGCAGGAGAAGCGTCCCGTGCGCCAGGAGCCCGCGAACGCTCAGCCACAGCGCCAGGGTCTGGTGGCGGTGACGGACCACCTCGTCGGTCAGTCCGGCGTCGAGAAGGCGCCGGTCGTAGCGCGCGAGCGCCGCCTCGAGATCGGCCACGCGCCGCGGCTCCGTGTCGTTGACGTACTGCAGCGCCCGCGCCACGCGCTGCTGGCGCTCGACGCGCGCCTCCATCGGCGTATCCGGGCTTCCGAGCAGATCGGCGGCGCGGTCGATGAGCCCCGCCAGCTCCTCCTTCTCGATGTTGACGACGAGATCTCCGAGCTCGCGCTGCAGCCTTTCCGTGCCGCGCTCGACGACCTCCGCCTCCCCCGCCGCGGGGTCGGGATGCAGGTCTTTCAAGCCGAGCGGCGCGCCGATGCGGATGAGCACGTCGCTCCTCAAGCGCTGCTTGGCGGAATAGTTGATCCCCACCGGGACCCACGCCACGCCGAGCCGGAAGCCGGCCGCCTGCTCCGCGGCGTAGCCGAAGCGCACCGCTCCCCTGCGGATCACGTGAAGATGCCGGGCGTCGGTCGAGATCCCCTCTCCGAAGATGGCGATCACCTCGCCGGCCAGGAGCCTCGGGACGCACGCCTCGACGGCCCGGCGGTTGCGTTCCCTGGCCAGGTCCTTGTCCCCCCCGTACTCCATCGGGCGCGCCACACCGACGACGCCGACCGACCGGGCGAGCCACCCGAGAACGGGCGTCCGCGTCAGCGTGTCCTTGGCGATGAAGTTGACCCGGCGTCCCGTGATCTGCGTCGCCACCAGGCAGGCGTCCGCGATGGAGTTGGGATGGTTGGCGACCAGGATGACCGGGCCGGCCGGCGGGACATGGTCGCGGCCGGTCACTTCGATGCGACCGTAGTAGAGACGAATCGTCTGGTCGAAGAGGGTCCTCGCGAAGCGGTACGGCCCCTGGAACTCCCTCACGAGCAGAGCATACCATCCGCCGGGACAGGGCGCCTCTTCAATCCTTTCCGGGAGGGTGTGCTACTATCCACGGCCAGAGGCACCGAGCTCTGCCGCTGCGGTACCATCAGGAGAACACCCATGACGACGCGCGAAATCCGCGGGATGCGGCGCCTGCCGCTTCCCGCTCTGCTGCTGCTTCCCTTGCTGGGCGCTCCCGTCTTCGCGATGATCGGCGATGACTACGGCTCACCGTACACGTCCGCCGGGGAGATCCGGGCGGCCCAGAAGATCCTGCAGGGCGAGCAGTATCTGAAAGCCGGCCGCTACGAGGCCGGACGCATGGACCAGGGCACCATCGACGCCGTCCGGGCGTTCCAACGGAGCCACTTCATCCCGAACAGCGGGTTGCTCGATCGGGAGACGTTCGCGCAGCTCACCTCTCACGGATCCACCGTGGTCGCCGGGCGCCGGACGGATACAAGTTCAGGAGCGCCGGCGAACCGCGGCGAGGACACAACGGCCGCGGCACCGGCCGGCGCCCGGGGGAGGGACGTCTCCCGGACGACGCCCGGCGAGAGGCAGTCCGGCCTTCGGTCCATGCCCGCGACGGCGGGCCCGGTGCCTTTGATGACCGCTCTCGGCGCGGTCCTCCTGGGCGGAGGCCTTCTGCTCGCGCGGCGCCGGCGGGCCTGACGCGAAGGTGACTTTCTCGAGGGACGGGATTCGCCGCAGGGTCGGCCACGGTGCTTTGATCGCCGGGGCGTCGCTTCTTGTCTGCGCCGCCTCGGTCACCGTCCGGGGATGGATCTGGCAGGAGCGCCATGCCGACCTGTTCGCGACCGCGGCGGATCCCGCGGCCGGAGCATCCAGATCCATCGGCGATTCGCCCGCGACCCGCCCGCCCCGTCACGGCGAGGCGCTCGCCCTGTTGCGCGTACCGCGCCTGGGAATCGAGACGGTGGTGGTGGAGGGGACCGACTCGAAGAGCCTGTCGCTGGGACCGGGTCACCTGGAGGGAAGCGCTCTTCCCGGCGCGTCGGACAACTGCATCATCGCCGGCCACCGGGACGGCCCGTTCGGCCGGCTGCGCACGGCGAGGCCCGGCGACATCCTGGAGATCGCGGGTCACGCCGGCGCACAGGCGCGCTATCGCGTCGAATCGGTGGACGTGGTCGACAAGGACGACACGCGATCGCTGGCCCCGTCACGCGAACCCCGCCTGACTCTCGTCACGTGCTACCCGTTCCACTCCCTCGGCCACGCCGGCCGGCGGTTCGTGGTGCGGGCCGCCCTGCTCGACGATCGCGGTCCCGCGGACGATCTCTAGTCGCTTCGGCCGTCCTCCGGTCTTTCAGGATGCGCGGCGCCTCGCCGGAAGCGCGCGAGGTCGAGGTCCTTCGCGGCGAGGTAGAGGAACATCGTCGCCATGGCGTCCTGGTCGACCCCCGACGTGTTGTCGTACACGCTGACCACCTCGTACTGGTGGTCCTTGTAGAGAGGGATCCCCGTGGCACTCGAGAAGGAATCCACCTCCGCCAGGCCGACGCGATCCGGGACCTGCCGGGCGAGGCTCCTGTAGACGGTCGTGCCGCCCGTCAGGTCGCGCAGCTCGACGGATTCCGCGAACGGGTGCAGGTGCACGGCGACGTAATGCAGCGTGGTGTCGTAGGGCAGGGCGAGGAGCTTCGTCACCAGGGTGTGGTTCTCCTCGCGGCCCGGCTTCACGATCCAGTGCCCCGAGAAGGTGCGCCCCTGGTCGTCTTTGAATGCCGAAGAGTACTGCGTGCCGGCGTCCACCCCCACCTGGCAGCCCTCTCCGTGCAGCTTCGCGTCGATCTCCCCGGCGCGCAGGGCGAAGTAGCCGTCCGGGCCGTCGATCAGCTTCATGCCGAACACCGCGCGCGGCATGAGCGGCGTGAGCGGCCGCGCGAGATCGCGATCGCGCACGAAGTCGATGGTGATCCGGTGGCGCACCTCGAACGGGTGATCGGTGATGTTGTGGTTGAGCACCTGGGCGGCGATCTGCACCGTCTGGTTCGACAGCACCGGCACACCGAACCCCCGCGGCAGGCGGATCGAGAGCTGCCCCTGGGCCAGCGTGAACAGCCGGCCGCTCGTCGGCTGCAGCGCCGTCGGGAACTCGTACATGACACCGGGTCCCGGACGGATGCTCAGGTTGCTGTGGCACATGAACTCGCGCGACATCTCCGTCTCCCCGTCCGGGGCCGTCATGACCGCCTCGAATCCGGTGACCCACAGAAGCTCCGGGCTTCCTCCGGGCTCGAGCTCGAAGCGGAGCGTCCCCATCGGCCCGGTCATCGATTTGTAGATCCGATCGATGGTGTAGGTCTCGGTGAGGATGTCCTTGCTGTAGACCGCAGCACCGTCGAGCGACGCCGTGGCGCGGGGCGGCTTCTCGATCGGCAGGCTGCTGACCGTTCGATCCGCGAACCAGCCGCCCGGGCCGCAGCCGGGAGCGGCGGCGGCCGAGAGGGCGACGACGGCGACGAGTGTCGCTGAACGCACGGCGTTTGGACCCTTGTGCGTGAACCTCAGCGGATCGGCAGGTAGATGTTGGTGATGAGATCGGCCTCCGGAACTATTCATGTTCATGGTTCCGAGCCTCCGGATTCGTCCCCCTCCGCCAGCCGCCCGCGCAGCCAGGCGCCCAGGTCGGCGATCTCGTCGGGGTGGACCTCGTGCTGCATCGGGTAGGTGTTCCAGTTCACCGGGTGGCCGAGCGCCTGCAGCCGGTCCCGGGCCTGCTCGCCCAGCTCGGGCGGGATCATCGGATCGTAAAGACCGTGCGCCTGGAAGATCGGGATACCCCGGTTCACAGCGCTCCTCTCCTTCTCGAGCGCCTCCGCTTCCGGCAGGTAGGTCGAGAGTGCCACAACACCTGCCAGCGTGTCCTTGTAGCGCAGGGCGACGTGCAGCGCGACGACGCCTCCCTGGGAAAACCCGGCCAGCACGATCCCGGTGCTGTCGATGCCGCGCTCGCGCTCCCTGTCGACCAGGGCCGTGACCTGATTCATCGACTCGCGGATCCCCTTCAGGTCCGGGTCGCTCCCCACGTTGAGCCCCCGGATGTCGTACCAGGCCCTCATGATGAGCCCCATGTTGATGGTCACCGGGCGGCGTGGGGCGTGCGGGAAGACGAAGCGCACCCCGAGCCCCTCGAGCCCGAGGTACGGAACGATCGCCTCGAAGTCGTGACCGTCGGCGCCGAGCCCGTGCAGCCAGATCACGGCGCTTCGCACCGGTTGACCGGTCTCGACCTCGACGCCAGGCAGGTAGTCCTTCATCGCTCGCCGGTTGTGAAGCGCAAGGATGAACGAAACTTCAGGGCGGGGTCAAGGAGATTCCGGACGCTCAACCAAGCAGGCCGTCACAGTGAGGATACGGCACCAGGACCTTCAAGCCTTCGGACCCGACGACCCCCTGGTCGCCCAGCTTGACGCCGTCCCGCCCGCCGACCTCCCCGCAGTACAGCTCCGCGACGAGGACCATGTTCTCCTGCAGGACGCGATCGCCGTTCGGCTGCGGGTCGCCGGGGTAGGCGACGCTCGGGCTCTCCTCCTCCAGGCCGACGCTGTGGATCATGACTTCGTAGCGCTGCGGCATGAACTTCGCCGGCAGGCGCGGCGCCTGGTCCGCGAGCTCGCGGCAGGTGATGCCGGAACGGATCAGCTCCCGCAGGGCCATGAGCCAGTCGTGCGCGGTCCTGTACACCTCGCGCTGCGCGGGCGTGGGCCGGACGTCGCCGCACAGAAACGTGCGCGACACGCAGAAGAAATACCCCTCGACGCCGACGGCGTCGGTGTCGACGTAGACCAGGTCGCCCGGTTCGAGGACGCGCGCGGTCGCCTCGGCGCGCCACGGGTTGGTGTTCGGTCCGGAACAGACGGTGCTGGTGGCGAGGTGCTCTCCGCCGCGCCGCAGCAGGGTGTCGGCCAGGACGGCGAGGAGCTCGCGCTCGCGCACGCCGGGGGAGATGGCGCGCTCGAAGTTCGCGAGCATCTCCATCAGGATGTCGCCGTTCAGCTCGAACAGGGCGATCTCCTCGGGTGTCTTGATCTCGCGGGCGGCGGTCGTGACCGGTGCTGCGTCGACGATCGCGATCCCCTCGCGCTCCAGGGCGAGGTACCCGGGCGTCCCGAGCCGGTCGACGGCGAGGCGCCGCCCCACAACACCGAGCTCGCGCAGGGCGGCGGCAATCTCGAGCGCGAAGGTCCGGGCGTGCGTCGCGGTGTCGTCGTAGAACTCCCAGGCGTGCATCGGGCGGACGTCGGCCTCTAGGCCGCGGAACAGGTGCATCGAGTTCGGGTGCTCGTAGAGGATCGGCCGCCCCTCGGCCGGGACGAGGGCGCAGCGGACGAAGGTCGTGTTGCTCCAGATCGGCATCGCCGAGGCGCCGGTCGCGTAGCGGACGTTCGGCTCGTTGAACAGCAGGCAGGCTTCGACGTCCCGGGCGCGCAGCGCAGCCTGCAGCCGGGCGAGCCGTCCGGTCCTGAGGCGAGCGAGGTCGGCGGGGTGCGGCATCGGATACAGTATGCCCGGTCCCCCGGACGATGCGCGCGACATTCCACGGAACGAAACGGGAGGTGATTCGATGAAGGGTGCTCTGGCCCTGGGTGCTCTTCTCCTCATGACGATGCCGGCCGCGGCAGGGGCCGGGACGCGCCCCCTGAAGCCCGACGACATCTTCAACCTCAAGGAGGTCTCCGATCCCAGGATCAGTCCGGACGGGCGCTACGTGGCCTACGAGGTCACGTCTCTCGACGCGGATCGGGACGAGAGCGACACCGACATCTGGATGGCGCCTCTCGCGGGCGGGGACGCGATCCGCCTGACGGCGAGCTCGAGTTCGGAGACGAGCCCGCGCTTCAGCCCCGACGGCCGCTACCTCGCCTTCCTGTCGGACCGGGACGGGACCTGGACCCAGGTCTGGCTCATGGACCGGCGCGGCGGCGAGGCGGTCCGCCTCACCGACTACAAGGCGAACGTGTCGGCGCTCGCCTGGTCGCCCGACGGCGGCCGCCTGGCGCTCATCGTCAAGGACGTCGACCATGACGACCGCGAGACCGGAGGCGACAAGAACGCGGAGGCCGCCGCAGACAAGGGAAAGCCGCCCAAGCCGATCGTGATTCGTCGATTGAAATTCAAGAGGGACGGCGAGGGGTACCTGACGGACCTCCGCCACCACGTCCACGTCTTCGACGTGGCCACGAAGAAGAGCGTCGCCGTCACCACCGGTCCCTACGATGACAGCGAGCCCGCATGGTCTCCCGACGGACGCTCGATCGCCTTCACCAGCAACCGGACCCCCGATCCGGACAGCAACGAGAACACCGACGTCTTCCTGGTGCAGGCGAAGGCGGGGGCGGTCCCGCGCCGGCTGACGACGTCGCCGGGAACGGACGGCGCCCCTGTCTTCAGTCCGGACGGGCTCTCGATCGCCTTCGTCGCAGGCGGCGACCCGAAGGACATCTGTTACGGCACCCTCAACCTGGGCGTGGTCACAGTCAGCGGCGGCCCCGAGACGATCCTGACCCGCACGCTCGATCGCGTCGTCGCCGCGCCGCGCTTCTCCCCCGACGGGCGCTCGATCCTGTTCATGGTGGAGGAGGGGGGAAACAGCCATCTCGCCCGCGTTCCCGCGGGCGGCGGCCCCGTCGAGCGCGTCGTGGACGGCGAGCTGGACGTCCAGGCGTTCGACGTGGGAAAGGGAGGCGAGATCGCGATCCTTTCGAGCCGGCCCGACCTGCCGTCCGAGGTCTCGGCCCTCGCAGGCGGCGCGCTGCGGCGCGTCAGCCACGTGAACGACGCCTTCCTGAAGGGGATAGCACTCGGTCGCGTGGAACGCTTCAAGGCGAAGAGCCGCGATGGAACGATGGTCGATGGTTTCCTGGCGCGGCCGACCGGCGCGCCGGCGCGGGCGAAGCTCCCCGCGGTCCTCCTCATCCACGGCGGGCCGAACGGGCAGTATTCGACCGCCTTCGACGAAGAGTGGCAGATGCTCGCGGCCCAGGGCTACGCCGTCGTCGGCGCCAACCCGCGCGGCTCGACCGGGTACGGGCAGGCGTTCAGCCGCGCCATCTTCGCCGACTGGGGGAACAAGGACTACGACGACATCATGGCGGCGATCGACCATGTCGTCGCCCTCGGCGTCGCCGACCCGGACCGGCTGGGGGTCGGCGGCTGGAGCTACGGCGGGATGATGACCGACGTCGTGATCACGAAAACGACCCGCTTCAAGGCGGCGGTCGCCGGCGCCAGCGAGGGGAACGCCTTCGCGAACTACGGCGTCGACGAGTACGTGTACGCCTGGGAGATGGAGGCCGGTCTGCCCTGGAAGAACGTGCAGACGTGGATGCGCCTGTCGCCGTGGTTCCAGATCGACAAGGTGAAGACCCCCACCCTGTTCCTGGGAGGGAGCGAGGACCACAACGTGCCGATCGTGAACTCGGAGCAGATGTACGAGTCGCTGCGGCGTCTCGGCATCGAAACGGAGCTCGTGGTCTACCCCGACGAGTCCCACGACGTCACGCGGCCGACCTTCCAGAAGGATGTCCTCGAGCGTTACATCGCCTGGTACGACAAACACCTCAAGGGAGCCACCCGATGAATCGTCCCGCGCGCCTTTCGATCCTCGCCCTGGCCCTCGCCTGCGCCGCCGCCGCGGCCGCGCGCGCCTCAAGCCCCTTCGACCCGGACACCCCCGAGCCGGGCTCGGTGGAGTCGATCGCCCGCTTCACGACCGAGCCGCGCTTCCTCAGTCCGTGGGTCGCGTACGTGCCCGCCTCGGACACGGTCCCGTCGCCCACGAAGCAGCTCGGCCACCTGGTCGGCGCCCCGGGGGAGCTGACGCACGCCGGGGCGATCCAGGCGTACGTGCGGGCGCTGGCGGCCGCCTCCCCCCGCGTCCGCGTCGAGACGATCGGCAGGACGGAGGAGGGACGCGAGATCGTGCTGGTCGCGATCGCCGACGAGGCCGGTCTCCGCGACCTGGCGCGGCTCAAGGCCGCGACCGCGGCCCTCGCCGATCCGCGCCGCACGAGCCCGGACGAGGCGGAGACGATCCTCGCGGCCGCGCGGCCGATCTACTACTTCAACTGCGGCCTGCACGCCGACGAGACCGGCAGCGGCGAGATGTGCATGGAGCTCGCCTATAGGCTCGCCGTCTCGGAGCAGCCGATGATCCGCGGGATCCGCGACAAGGTGCTGGTGCTCATCAACCCGATCGCCGAGCCGGACGGCCGCGACAAGGTGGCCGACTGGTTCTACCGCTATCTCAAGGGGAAGACGGATTACGACGCCCTCCCCCGCATGTCGCCGCCGTACTGGAACCGCTACGTGTACGTGGACATCAACCGCGACGCGCACCAGAAGACCTTCGCGGTCACGCGGGCGGTGCACGGCATGTTCTTCGACTACCACCCGACCGTCGTGCACGACCTGCACGAG
The DNA here is from genome assembly GCA_041482595.1 of Acidobacteriota bacterium. Lineage (GTDB taxonomy): Bacteria > Acidobacteriota > Polarisedimenticolia > Gp22-AA2 > Gp22-AA2 > Gp22-AA3. Next base: position 13,986 of record JBGPED010000006.1, on the reverse strand, counting down.
GCGATCGCCCTCCTGCAGACCTGGAACGGCACCGGACCGTACAACCCGCACCTCGACCCGATCGTCACCAGCCAGTTCCTGGAGATGAGCTTCCACGAGGTGACGGCGCTGACCGCCATGGGGATGCCCGGAGTCTGGACCTGGGACTTCGGCGAGAACTTCGGCCTGCACTACCTCGACTCGGTGGCGATGAACCACAACAGCATCGGGCGCGGTTACGAGACCTACGGCAACACCACAGCGGAGACGGTGTCGCGCAAGCTCCACGAAGGAGGGACCGAGCAGGAGGACTACCTGACCAGCGAGTGGTACCGCCCGCTGCCGCCGCCGCAGAGCTTCCGCTGGTCGATGCGCGACGACGTGAACTACCAGGAGACGGCCGCTCTCGCGATCCTCGACTGGAGCGCGCGCCACGCGCAGGAGATGCTGCGCAATTTCTACCGCACCGGCTACAACTCCTGGCGCAAGGGGGTGAGCGAGAAGCCGTGCGCCTTCGTCATCCCGGAGGACCAGGGCGACCGGCTGCGGGTGGCGGCGATGGTCAACCGGCTCGTGGACCAGCACATCGAGGTCGGCCGGCTCACGGCGGACCTGACCGTCGCCGAGGGGACGTTCCCGCGCGGCTCTTTCGTCGTCAAGCTCGACCAGCCGTACCGCAACTACGCCGTCGACCTGCTCGAGCCGCAGCGCTTTCCGGCGGAGTCGGAGAAGATTCCGTACGACGATGTGTCGTGGGCGTTCCCCGTCGGCTTCGGCGTGACGGTGGCGCGGATCGATGACGAGCGGGTGAAGACCGCGCCCGCCGAGCCGCTGCGCGGCGAGGTGGCGCCGCGCGGCCAGGTGACCGGCGACGGTCCCGTCTTCCTGCTGCGGGACACGGGGCAGGAGGCGCTCCTGGCGGCGCGCGCCCGGCTCGCGTCCTTCAAGGTCGAGATCGCGGAGAAGGCGTTCAGGAGCGGCGGGCTCGACTACCCGGCGGGCTCATGGATCCTGGCGCGCCAGGACGGCCTCCGCGCGGCGCTCGAGTCGGCGGGCCGGGACCTGGCTGTCGATTTCCGGGCCGCGGACAAGGCACCCGACGTGCCGCGCCACGCGGCCGCCCTGCCGCGGCTCGGCGTGTGGGTCCCCTGGGCCGACACCGATGTCATGGGCTGGATCCGCTACACCCTCGACCGGGAGAGGGTGCCGTACACCTACCTGCGCGACGAGGACGTGCGCGCCTCAGGCCTCAAGGAGAAGGTCGACGTGATCCTCTATGGGCCGTTCTCGCGGCTCGAGCTGCAGGGACAGATCCACGGCATCGCCCCCACCGCGGGCCCGATGGCCTTCAACAGGACCGCCGAGTTCCCGAGTCTCGGGCTGCCTGTGTCCTCGGAGGACATCACCGGCGGGCCCGGCTACGTCGGGCTCGAGGCGATGAGGCGCTTCGTGGACGAGGGGGGCGTCCTCTTGACCCTGGGCGGCGGCTCGACCCTCGCCCTCGAGGGCGGTCTCGTCCGCGGCGTGCGGCGCGCCCCGGCGGTCCGCGTGTTCACCCCGGGGAGCGAGCTGCGCCTGAGCTTCGATCGGTCCGATCACCCGATCGCCTACGGCTACGGCCGCGAGACCTCGGTCTTCCGCAACGACGAGCACGTCTACGACCTGCCGCTGCGCTGGGAGACCATGGCGTACTGCACGTCCTGCCTCGACGGGCCGGTCGACCGGCGCCCGGTGGTCGCGACCTGGGGCGGCACCGGCCCGATGGTCGTGAGCGGCGGCATGCGCGGCGAGTCCGAATTGAAGGGGCGACCCGCCGTCCTCGACGTGCCCGTCGGCCGCGGCCACGTCGTGGCCTACAACTTCAGCCCGATCCACCGCGACATGAACCGCTCGGATTACCGGCTTCTCTGGAACGCCGTTCTCAACTGGAGCGCGCTGCCGCGCTGATCCGCGCTCAGCGCTCGATGAACTGCTCCCGCTCCGACTCGAGCAGCGCAACGTGCTCCTCCTCTTCGGCCGCGAGCTCGAGGCAGATCTCCTTCTCGGACCCCTCCGGAAGGTGCTGCGCCAGCGCGCGGAAGTGGTCGCGCGTCCGGCGCTCCATCGTGATCGCCTTGTCGTACAGGCCGATCGGCCCGCTCAGGGGGCCGGTCAGGTCCAGCCCCTTGAACAGGTGGTCCGACAGGAGCGTGTCCACGTCGGGGCTCAGGTTCAGGATGGCGTCGTCGAGATGCGTGTGGTATCTCTCCTGGAGCGTGTGCAGATGGTCCGCCTCGTGCTGGTACAGCTGCTCAAGGATGGCGCGCAGCGCCGGCTCCTGCGTCTTCTGCAGCGCCAGCCGGTAGAAGTGGTAGCTGTTCAGCTCGAACTGCACCGCCTCCCGGATGGGCCGCACGCGCATCGGGTCGTCGAGCTCGTGCCCCTTCACGACCCGCAGCTCCCCTCCGCACATGTAGCACTTCCCGTACGGCGCGGCGAAGCCGCTCGTGACCTTGCGGCAGGACGCGCACTTCCAGGTGCAGGAGAGATCGGCGCAGCAGATCACGTCCTCGGAGACGACGGCGTGGCACTTCGGGCAGGTCGAGGGCATGCGCGATCTCCTATATCGCCGCGGCGGCGACCGCGTCGTCCTTGCGGATGCCGAGGTGGCGCACGATGCCGGCGGCCGCCTTGCGCCCCGCCCCCATCGCCAGGATCACGGTGGCGGCGCCGGTGACGATGTCGCCACCCGCGAACACACCGGGGAGCGAGGTGGCGCAGGTGTCCGGGTCGGCCTCGATGTAGCCCCACTGGTTCGTCCGCAGCCCAGGCGTGGTCTGCGCAATGATCGGATTGGCCGTCGTGCCCAGGGCGCAGATGACGGTGTCGACGTCGAGGACCTTCCCGGTTCCCGGCTTCGCCACAGGGCGGCGCCGGCCGGAGGCGTCCGGCTCGCCCAGCTCCATCTCGACGCACTCCAGTCCGCTCACCCAGCCGGCTTCGTTCCCCAGGATCCGGACGGGGTTGGTCAGCCAGTGGAACCTGACCCCCTCCTCCTGCGCGTGGTGCAGCTCCTCCGTGCGCGCCGGCGACTCGCGCTCGCTCCGGCGGTAGACACTGGCGACCTCTTCGGCGCCGATGCGCAGGGCGACGCGCGCCGCGTCCATGGCGGTGTTGCCGGCCCCGACCACGGCCACCTTGCGGCCCATCCCCACCGGGGTGTCGTACAGCGGCCTCTCATAGCCGCGCATCAGGTTCACGCGCGTCAGGAACTCGTTCGCCGAGAACACGCCGTTCAGCGACTCTCCCGGAATGTTCATGAACTTCGGCGACCCCGCCCCCGTGCCGATGAACACGGCGTCATACCCCATGTCGCCCAGCAGCTGGGGGACCGTGAACACTTTGCCGATGACCGCGTCCAGCTCGAATTTCACTCCCTGGACTTTGAGAGTCTCGATCTCCATGTCGATGATGTGGTCCGGCAGCCGGAACTCGGGGATGCCGTACTTCAGGACCCCGCCGGCCACGTGCAGCGCCTCGTAGATCGTGACGTCGACGCCCTGCTTGATGAGATCGCCCGCGCAGGCCAGCCCGGACGGGCCGGAGCCGACGACCGCGACCTTCCTGCCGGTCCTGGGCACGCCTATGGCCTCGTCCCAGCCGCGCGCCACCGCGAAGTCGGCGACGAAGCGTTCGAGCCTGCCGATCGCCACCGGCTCCAGCTTCTTGCCGACGATGCAGGTCGCCTCACACTGGCTCTCCTGCGGGCAGACGCGGCCGCACACCGCCGGCAGGGCGCTCGCGCTCTTCAGGATCCTGTAGGCCGATCGCAGATCGCGGCGCCCCACCGCCGTGATGAAGGCCGGGATGTCGATGCCGACGGGACAGCCGGGCACGCAGCGCGCCTTCTTGCAGCCCAGGCAACGGCCCGACTCCGCGAGCGCGTCCGGCAGCGTGTAGCCGAGGTTGACCTCCTCGAAGTTATGCGCCCGGACTTCCGGAAGCTGCTCCGGCATCGGCGTCCTCTTCGGGGCGATCGTCCGGATCGTCCTGACCACGACCGGCTGCCCTTCGGGCGGCGCCGGAAGCGGGGCCGGCACGGGGCCCGGGATCGGCCTCTTCTCCCTCTGCGCGCGGAGGACCGAGATCGAATCGCGCGGATCGGACGACCCTCCCGGCAGGGACGCGATCGCCTCCGACTCGCGCTGGTACCGCGCCAGGGTCTCTTTCTCCTCTCTCTCGAACCGCTTCTGCCGCAGCATCAGCTCGTCGAAGTTCACCTTGTGGCCGTCGAAGTCCGGCCCGTCGACGCAGGCGAAGCGCATGACGCCGTCCACCGTCACGCGGCACGAGCCGCACATGCCGGTGCCGTCCACCATGATCGAGTTCAGGCTCACGAGTGTTTTCACCCCGCGCGGCCGGGTCAGCTCGGCGCAGGCCCGCATCATCACCAGCGGTCCGATGGCCACGACCAGCCCGGCGTCCGGGTGCGCGTCCAGGACCCGCGCCAGCGCCTGGGTGACGATCCCCTTCGTGCCGAAGGAGCCGTCATCGGTCGTGACGTGCAGCTCGTCGCTGTAGCGCCGGAAGCGGTCCTCCCAGAACATCAGGTCCTTCGAGCGGAAACCAATGACCGAGAGAGTGTAGTTCCCCGCCTCCTTGAAGGCGCGCAGCTGCGGGTAGACCGGCGCGACCCCGAGCCCCCCGCCCACCAGGACCACCTTGCCGGGTCGCGTGACGTGGCTCGGGACTCCGAGAGGTCCGACGAAATCGAGGACGGCGTCCCCCTCGCGCAGCGCCCTCATCTGGCGCGTCGTCTTTCCCACAGCCTGGATGACGACCGTCACCGTCCCGCGCTCGACGTCGTAGTCGGCGACCGTGAGCGGAATCCTCTCGCCGGTCTCGTCGATCCGGACCATAAGGAAGTGGCCCGGGCGGCAGGCCCGGGCGACGAGAGGCGCTTCCACCTCCCACAGGAACGTGACGGGACCGAACTGTTCGCGCCGGATGATTCTGTACACGCCCACCCCCTCGAATTCGAGCCGCGACCGTCACGGGACGTTCGCGTGGCTGCCGATCGAACCAAAGCGTAATCGGCCCGTCTCAGGCAGGCAGGAGCGGCGCAAGGACTGCGCATCGACCGGGCACGGGCGAACGGTTTGCGCCGATCGGCCCGATCACGCAGCGCCTTCTCGCGCTCCAACCCTGCCGCCGCGGGGGATTACTGCAAACTCCGGGCCCGCCGGGAAGGAGCGATCAGGATCCGTTGCCGCTGGTGGAACGGCGGACGGGGGTGCGCCTCAGCGTGCCGTCGCCGCCGCCTCCGGGACGACGATATCGCCCAGGTTCAGATCGCGACCCTTCTGCCCGAGCGCGGCGAGGTCGCCCGAGACCAGCGTCTTCCACTCGGCCTCCAGGCCGTCCAGCTCGCGCACCTGGTCGTTGAAAACGTCGCGCTCCCCCTTTGTCGGAACGCCCGAGCCGTCGACGACGAAATTGAGCAGCGGGCTCAGCCGCGAGTAGAGCTTCGCGCCCTTGGCCAGGATGTCGTACTCCACTTCCGCCTTCGGCTGGTGGATCTTCTCCTCGAGGGCGTCGCACTTCGAAACCAGGTCCTTGGCGGCCTTCGTCCAGTCCGCGGCGCGCGCGCTGCCCTCCAGGGCCTCGCTGCGCAGCGCCACCTGCTCGCGCACCGAGCGGATCTGCGCCACCAGCGTCGCGAGTCTCGTGACCTGCGCCTGCACCTTGCGCGCGAACTTCACCTGTTCGTCGATTTCGGGAAGCGGAACGGTGAGTCGGGGATCGGGACGCACCTCGAGCGGGGTGGTGACCGTCTTTCCCTCGACGGTGAGCCGCGCCGTGTAGGTTCCGGGGACGGCGCGCGGGGCGGCCTTCGGGTTCCCCTCGGTCTTCGCCTTCTTGATCACCGTGGCGCTGTCGTAGTCGAGGTTCCACATGGCGCGCTGCACTCCGGCGTCGGTCGACAGGGCCGCCTTCTCCGGGGGGCGGCCCGGGGCGTCGGGATCGTCCTCCTCGAAATCGGGCGGCTCCTTCTTGCTCGACAGCTTCCGCACGACGGCGCCGCCCGGGTCGACGATCTCCATCGTGATCTCCCCGTCGATCTTTTTCTTCAGGAAGTAGTTGATGACGGCGCCGTGCGGCGGGTTCTCGCCCGGCCCGTCGGCGTGGAACGACGAGCGGTATTCCCAGCGGACCGCGGGTCGCGCGGGGAAGAGGTGCACCGGGGCATTGGCGATCTCCTTCGACCATTCGCGGATCGGCGTCAGATCGTCGAGTATCCACATCGAGCGGCCGTGGGTGCCGAGGACGAGGTCGTCATCCTTGACGACGAGGTCGTGCACCGCGACCGTCGGCAGGTTCAGGCCGAGGACCTGCCAGGTGGCGCCGTCGTCCTGCGAGAACGAGACGCCCCGCTCCGTGCCGAGGTACAGGAGACCGCGGCGCTTCGGGTCCTCGCGCACGGCGTGCAGGTAGACGTCCTGGGGGAGCTTCGCCGCGAGGCTCTTCCAGGTCCTGCCGTAGTCGGTCGTCTTCCAGATGTAGGGATGTGTGTCGTCCAGCCGGTGCGCGTCCACCGTGACGTACGCGGTGGCGGCGTCGAAGGGGGACGGCTCGATGACGCTCACCGTGCCCCACTCCGGGATCCCCTTGATGTTCGGCGTCACGTTCGTCCAGTCGGCGCCGCCGTTGCGCGTGACGTGCACCAGGCCGTCGTCGCTGCCGACCCAGATGAGCCCCTTCTCCTTCGGAGACTCGGCGACGGCGAAGATCGTGTCGTACCACTCGACCCCGGTGTTGTCGCCGGTGATCGGTCCGCCCGACCACTTCTGCTTCGACGTGTCGTTGCGCGTCAGGTCGGGGCTGATCGCCTTCCAGGACTGGCCGCCGTCCTCGGTCCTGAACAGCACGTTGGCGGCGTGGTAGACGACTTTCGGATCGTGCGGCGAGATGTGGATGGGTGCTGTCCACTGGAAACGATAGCGATTGTCCTCGGCGCCATGGCCCGACCAGTTCTCGGGATAGGCCGACACGTTCCGCGCCATGCCGGTGCGGTGGTCGTAGCGCGTGATGATGCCGAAGTACTCCCCCGCCCAGACGATGTTCGGATCGGACGGATCGTGCACCGTGTACCCGGCCTCGCCGCCGCCGACGTCGTGGCAATCGGCGTTGGCGATGCCGGCCGACGACAGGCTGTCGCTCGGACACGAGGCGGTGCCGAGGTCCTGCATCGCCCCCGACACGCGGTACGGCACGGAGGTGTCCGCGGCCACGTGGTAGAACTGCCCGAGCGGCAGGGCCGGTGCTATCCAGGTCTCCCCGCCGTCCCAGGACAGGTCCACGCCGCCGTCGTTCCCGCCGATGATCCTCCTGGGATTCTTCGGATCGATCCAGAGGTCGTGGTGGTCGCCGTGGTGCGCCCCCTTCACCTTCTTGATCGTCCTGCCGCCGTCGAGCGTGCGCAGCATCGGCACCTGCGGGAACCAGACGACGTCGGGGTTCGCGGGATCGACGGTGAGCGTCGTGTAGTACCAGGCGCGCTGCCGCAGGGCGTGGTGCTCGCTCACGCGGTCCCAGGACTCGCCGCCGTCCTCGGATCGGAACAGGCCGCCCTTCTCCGCCTCGATCAGCGCGTACACGCGACGCCCGTCGGAGGGCGCGATGGCGCAGCCGACCTTGCCCCAGATCCCTTCCGGCAGCCCGTGCCCGGTGAGCTGCTTCCAGCTGTCGCCGCCGTCGCGCGACACGTACAGGCCGCTGCCCGGGCCGCCGCTGGTCATCTGCCACGGGCGACGGCGGGCCTGCCACAGCCCGGCGAAGAGGACGTTCGGGTTCGAAGGGTCGAGACAGGCGTCCGAGGCGCCCGTGTCGGCGTCCTTCTTGAGGACCTGCTGCCAGGTCCTGCCGCCGTCCTGCGTGCGGTACACGCCGCGTTCGGGATTGGGGCCGAAGGCGTGGCCCAGGACGGCCGCGAAGGCGACGTCGGGGTTCTGCGGGTGGACGACCATGGTGCCGATCTGTCCCACTTGCTTCCAGACGTGCGTCCAGGTCTTGCCGCCGTCAGTCGACTTGTAGATGCCGTGCCCGGCGGCGACGTTGCCGCGAATGTTCGCCTCCCCCGCCCCGACGTAGAGGACGGCCGGGTTGGACGCCGCCACGGCGATCGAGCCGATGGAGGCGTCGTCCTGGTCGTCGAAGACCGGCTTCCACGCAACACCGCCGTCCTCCGACTTCCAGACGCCGCCCGAGGCGGACGCGGCGTAGTAGACGAGCGGGTTGCCCGGCACACCCGCGACCCGCGACACCCGCCCGCCGGCGGCGGGGCCGACGAGCCTGAACTTCAGGCCCTTGAGCTCCTCCGGTCCTTTCGAGGGTTTCTCGGGCTCGTCGGCGGACCAGGCGAAGGCGGCCGCGACGAGCAGGGTGCAGAGCAGAGTGACGGCGATTCGCAATGGACGACGGGGCATGGTCTCTCCTCTCACCAGCGGATGAAAGGCTCGCTCCTCCCACACGTTGAGCAGGGGGGGCGGGATTCTACCCCATTCTCATGGCTTGGATGACGGTGGCGCCCGGCGGGGGCTAGTCGAGTCGACGGACGGCCATCAGGGTGATGTCGTCCGCCTGCGCGGCGCCGGAGCGGAACGTCCGCAGATCGTGCAGAAACGCCGCGACCAGATCCGGTGCCTTCTGCGCCGCGCTTTTCGCCAGAAGCCCGGTGAGGCGGTCGATCCCGTACTCCTGGCCCGAGCCGTTGCGCGCCTCGTTGACCCCATCTGTATAAAGAAGGATGGTGTCCCCCGGCGACAGGCGCATCCGGGTCACCGTGAAGCGCGCGTCGCAGAACATCCCGATCGGAATGCCGGTCGGCGCGACCCGCTCGATCTCCCGGCCGCGGACGACCAGGGGAGGAACATGACCGGCGTTGGTGATCTCCACCTCGCCCGCGCGGTCGGCGCGGCCGAGGACGAGTGTCGCGAAGTGGCTCGGCAGGGCGCTCTCGCAGAACAGGCTGCTGGCGCGGGCGACGAGCTGGTCGAGCGGCATGTTCAGGGGCACCAGGGCGCGCAGGGTGGCGTGCAGGTGCGCCATCAGCATCGACGCCGCGACCCCCTTCCCGGAGACGTCGCCGATGGCGAAGTAGAGGCTGCCGTCCTCGGCGCCCACGGTGTCGCAGTAGTCGCCGCTGACCGGGCCCGCCCCTTCGTAGTGGCGGGCCACCTCGTAGCCGGGGAATCTCTGGCTGGGGGGCGGCAGCAGGCCGCGCAGGACCCGCGCCGCGAGATCGAGGTCGCGCTCGAGGGCCTGGCGCTGCGGCTTCGTCAGGTGATCGAGACAGTATTCCATCAGCGGGTCGGCCACCAGACGCTCGGCCTCGATCGTGTCGTGGCAGGACTCGCAGATGCCAAACGTCCCCTTGTCCATGCGGGCCAGGGCGGCGTCCACTTCGCGCAGGAGGCGGCGGACCTGCTCGTCGCCCGGGACCAGGTCCGCGGCGTCCTCGAGCTTAAGGCGCCGCTCGGTAAGCTGATCGCGCAGAAGGGTTTCGACCGGGCTGGCCATGGTTCACCTCGCGTTCTATTCGTACGTTCCGCGGAGCGCCGACGGGTGGAACATACATCAGATGGAAGGGAGCGGGTCCGGGTTTCGCCCGGACCCATCGGACGCCGATCTACGGACACCCGCGCCAGACGGCGACGTCGCTCGCGGGAACCGCCCCGGCATAGGTGAAGCTGCCGCCGACGAACAGCGACGGTCCCGCGCCGTCGTCGAACACGGTCAGCGCATCGACCGCCGGGATTCCGGCTGGCCCGCCGCTCACGCCGTCTTCGAGCGGCGACCAGCGGGCGCCATCCCATCGCGCGATCCTTCCGACCGGCAGAGCGCCGGCGCTCGTGAACTGCCCGCCGACGTACAGCGCCTCGCCCGTGTCGTCGTCGAACACCGTCATCGCCCGGACTGTGGCCGGGATGCCCCCGAAGAACAGTCCACCCCCCACGTCGGACCAGCTCCGCCCGTCCCAGCGGGCGATCGTGACCGCGGGGACACCCTTCCGCCCCGCCGACGCCAGGATGCCCCCGGCGAAGAGTGCCGGCCCGCTCCCGTCGTCGAACACTTCCAGCGAGCGCACCTCGGAGAGATCGGGCCCGTAGCCGAACAGTCCGCCGCCGACGTCACGCCACGCGTGCCCGTTCCACTCGACGATGTTGTCGGCCTGGATCCTGCCCGCGAACATGAAGGCCCCGCCGATGTACAGCGAGCGGTGGCCGCGATCCTGGAACACCTTCATCGCCAGGACCTGCCCGTTGATCCCGCCCCCCGCGAGGGGCGACCAGGATGTCCCATCCCAGGTCGCCACGCTCGATGCAAAAGAACCTCCGGCGCCGGTGAAGGACCCGCCGACATAGAGCACAGGTCCCCTGCCGTCGTCGAAGACGGCGAGCGCGCGGACCTCTCCGTCCAGGCCCTGGCCGAGCGCGGACCAGGTGCGTCCGTCCCACTTCGCAATCCGGTTGGCGGGGAGACCCCCGGCGGTCAGGAAATTCCCCGCGGCGTAGAGGGCGGGCCCGCCGCCGTCGTCGAAGACCGCCATCGCCAGGACGGCGCCGTCCATCCCGCCTCCGACCTCCGACCAGCTGGCGCCGTCCCACTTGGCGATGCGGCTCGCGGGAACACCGCCCGCGGAGGTGAAGAAGCCGCCCGCGTAAAGCGCCCTGCCCGTGCCATCGTCGAAGCCGGCGAGGCTGCGGATTTCCGCCGGCATGCCGGGATTGCCTGCGGCCTGGGTGGGATCCCAGCGCGGCGCGCACTCCTGGGCGTGCGTGGAGAACGACGAGACAACGGAGAGCAGTCCGCAGAAGAAAGCAGCGCGCATCGTGGTCCCTCCAGGAATGACCCTAATCCGAGATTCTCTGCGATGCCGGAAACATACCGCGACGGCTGCTGGAGAGCAATCCCGGAGTTCCCGTATTGACGCCCGGGCCGGACCGTCGTAGATTGCCGGCTACTCGACCGGGTTGCGGCTCGACTTCATTGTGGAGGCGGAGCATGACGAGACGAGCCGTTCGCACCCTTCGGAAATCGATGATGCTCAGGTTCGTCGTTCTCCTCGGAGTGGGGCTGTTGGTCCTGAGCGCGTCGATCGTTCGCGGGGCGCCGGCTCAGGGAACGCCCGAGTCGCTGCGGACGATGGCGTCCGAGTACTACCGCTGGCGCGACCAGAGCTATCCGGTGGCGAGCAGCTCGCAGGGCCTGCACACCTGGGATGATCGGCTGACCGACTATTCCGGCGCGGCTATCGCGGCGCGGCGGAGGCACGTCGCGGAGATCCAGGCCCGGGTCCGGGCGTTGCCCGCGGGCGGTTGGGGCAAGGACGATCGGATCGACTGGCTCCTGTTCCGGTCGCAGATCGACACGGTCGAGTTCTTCGACCGCGTCCTGGATCCAGAGGCGACCGATCCCCAGGTCTACGTGGGCGAGTGCAGCAACGCCATCTTCTCGCTCCTGAAGAAGGAGTACGCCCCGCCGCGGACCCGCACGCTCACGGCCACGGCGCGGCTGAAGGCGATGCCGGCCCTCATGGACCAGGCAAGGGCGAACCTGACCCGGCCGGTCGGTCTCTACGCCAGGCTCGCCATCGACGCCGCCCGCGCCATCGACCCGCTGTTCAAGGACAGCCTGATGATCCTCGCCGCCGACCTGAAGCCTGCCGAGCGGGACGGCCTCGTCAAGGCGGGCGACGCTGCCGTCGCCGCCGTGCACGGATTCGCCGACTGGCTGGAGATGCGCCTGCCGCGAATGGCCGAGTTCAAGCCGATGGGCGAGGCCAATTACAACGAGCTCCTGCGGCTCTCCTACCTCCTGCCGCTCGACGCGCGGCAGGTGGAGATGCTCGGCCAGGCGGAGCTGGCGCGTTACCGGGCGCTCGAGGCGCTCCTTCCCGACCCCTCGATGGCCGACCCGAACCCCGCCCGCAGCACGGCCGTCCCGAAGGACCAGGAGGAGTTCCTGAAGGCGTACGAGAGCCGCGAGGACGAGATGATCCGCTTCCTGAAGGAGAAGAGCCTGGTGACGCTGCCGCCCTACCTCGGGCACTTCTCCATCCGTCAGCTCCCCGCGGCGTTCAAGCCGACGAGCCCCGGAGGGTTCATGAATCCTCCGGGGATCTACGACACCGACCCGGGCGGCTTCTACTTCATTCCGACCTACGATCCGAAGAGCGCCAACTTCTACATCCGCGCTGCCATCGAAGACCCTCGGCCGATCCTCGGGCACGAAGGGATCCCCGGCCACTTCATGCAACTGTCGATCGCCAACCACCTGCCGGACGAGATCCGCCGCCAGCACGGCGACGGTGTGTTCATCGAAGGCTGGGCGCTCTACACCGAGGAGATGCTGACGCGCACGGGGCTCTACCCGGAGGGCTCGGCGGCGCAGGGTCAGGTGCTGCGCCTGTCGCGCTACCGCGCCGCCCGCATCGGTGTCGACGTCAACCTGCACACCGGCCGCTGGAGCTTCGAGCAGGCGGTGAAATATTTCATGGAGGCGGGCGGGCTCGACCGCGAGGCGGCCGAGGGTGAAGCGGCGGGCGCCGCGTCCTCACCGACGCAGAAGATCACCTACATGGTCGGCAAGTGGCAGATCATGAGATTGCTCGGCCTTTACCGCGATCGCAAGGGGAAGGATTTCCGGCTCGGCGCCTTCCACGACGAGTTGCTGAAGAACGGCAGCCTGCCGCTGTCGATCGTCGAGTGGCTCATGCTCGACGACGACACGACGATCGAGCGGGTGCTCGGGCCGGAGAAAACGCGCTGAGCCATCCTCGTCCTGAAGCGCGAGGATGCCGGGCGCATAGGAAGTTTAAGCTGCGCTTCTGGGTCCGGTAAGGTCTTTTCTGTCAACTTCGGCCCCGATCGTTGGAAGCGGAACGGGGCGGGAGATCGGGCGGAACCTGACGGCGGCATCCACGGGTATCTCTTGAAGGACTGCCCCCAGGAGGCCCTCATCGAGGCCCTCGACGAAATCGCGCGGGGCGGGGTCGTCCTTCCACCTCGCATCGCCTCAACGATCATGCGCAGCTACGCCTCGGATACGGAGATTGAAGGTCGCCACCCGAGATGGGATCTGACCGTTCGGGAGATCGACGTCCTGGAGTGCCTTCACGAAGGCCTGCGAAACGCCGACATCGCCTCCCGCCTGGCTATCTCCCCGCGTACGGTCGAAACGCACGTGAGCAGCATCATTTCGAAGCTCGGCGCACGCAGCAGGACCGAGGCGGTGCGCAAGGCCGTACAGGGGAATCTGATCCGCTGATGCTCGATGTGCGTGTTCGGATCCGTCGGTGCTGCACCGACGCCACCCTCTGATCTCTTCTCCTCCGCACACTCCCTGGACTTTCGACCGTCGTGCTCCAACACTCTGTCCTGCTATTCACAGCCTCCGGCCGCTCACGGTCCGAGGGTTATGGACACCCAGACGGACACCTGATTTGAAGGAATGCCGCAGCACCGTCTCATACACTCGTCGCCTTCCCGTCAGGCGCGCCACAGACGAAGAGCGGTGTGACGGGCGATATGTCCGAAGTCTGCATCGGGACTGAGAAGTTCGGCTCCCATGTCGAGGCACGCCTGGGCAATGACGCAGTCCACCGCGCCACGCACGGTGACCCCTCTGCGTCGCAGCGTACGGAACAGGCGAGCCGCTCGCACGTGGCAGTCCACGGTCGGATGGATCATCGGCAGCGAGACCAGCACGCGACGAGCACGCTGGAAGCCCGTGTCGGTCCGGAATCCCTGAAGGACCTCTGTGACGATAATTGGAATCACCGACAGGTCCTCTTCGTCCTCGAGAGCCGCGTCGAGGCGTGTCACGTGAGGGGTCTGGACGCCGTTGAAATAATCTGCCCAGGTGTTGGAGTCAACGATGATCATGCCCGCGTCGTGCGGGCGGACCGCCAAGCGTCAACATCGCCTTCCCAGGCGAGTTTGCCACGGAGACGCCGCAGCGCGCGGT
>JBGPED010000005.1:0-35963 GCA_041482595.1 Acidobacteriota bacterium | reverse complement strand
GCCGCGCACGTATCTGCGCAAAGCGCACGAAGCCGTGATTACGCTGATAATCGAGCTGGTGCTCAGCAAACGGCGCATCCTGGAGGTTTATCTGAACGTGATCGAATGGGGCAACGGCATCTACGGCGCCGAAGCCGCTGCGCAGCACTACTACGGGAAGGCTGCCGCGGAACTCGAACCCGAAGAAGCGGCGCGGCTCGCGGCGATGATCCCGAGCCCGCGTTTCTACACAAGCAACCCGAGCACGCCGTACCTCGAGCAGCGAACGGAAATCCTGCTCAGCCAGATGGAATACGTCCGCGTACCTTAAGCCTACCGTTTCCGCCACCCCGGCGCGGGGGGAGTCGCTGCCCGGCTACTTTTTCTTCTTCGTTTTCTCGACGGGAGCGCGCGTGCCCGAGAAGGTGTAGGTCAGGACGGTGCCGTCGCGTCGGGTCCAGACCATGCGGCCGGCGATGGTGTCTCCCGTCCAGAGCCCCGACCAGTCGATCTTGCCCTCGTAGTTGCTCTTGATCTGGGCCGTGAACTCGCTGCCTCTGAGAGTGTACGGGCCGGTCCCAAAGGCGTGCTCATCGGTGCTGGCCTTCGAGCGGAGGAATCCCTGTTGCAGGATGAGCGTGTCGTTGATTACCTTCTCCCCTTGCGCCGCGGCCTGCGTGTCGGGCGTGATCCTGAGATTCCACGCGCCTTCCTCGTTCAGGGTCTTCTTCTTCGCGACCAGGGGCGTGGCCGTGATCAGCAGGGCCAGGAGCACTGCGGCGAGCGTGACGAGTCGTCCTCTCATCGTGTGATCCTCCTCGTGCGCGACGCGACGGGGTAACGATACATCAGGTCGCGGGGATCAGGGGAGGTACAGAAGTCCGACGGCGGCGTAGGGGCCCGGGGTTGCCGGCTGGCCGATCCAGTACCCCTGCGACTTGACGCCGAGATCGAAGTAGAGCCCGCGCAGGAATCCGCTGGCGAGGCGCGCGCGCAGGCGGGCGCCTCCGCCGAGACCGCCGCGCGGGTCATGCCACGCCTCGGCGGCGCCACCGAGCCGGAAGCGGCCTGCTGGGACGATGTCCTCAGCGCTCGCGCCGAGGGCGGCGAACGCCCCGGAGGGGCCGCGTCCCCGGCGGGCCACGAAGGAAAACGTCCGGGCCCGTGGGACGGTGAGAGATCCGGCCGCCGGGCCGTCCGGCGCCATCATCCACTCGAGCGAGGCCGCTCCTCCGGACGGGGTCCACTGCGAGGACAGCACGGGCAGAAAGTGAAAGCGGCCGGCGCGCGGCAGGGGGACGGCGGCCGTATCGTCACCGCGCGCCGCCAGGCGCAGCGCGGAGGCGAGCGCCCACCACGCTCCGGGATCGAGGGCGTTCCAGTACGCCTGGCGGCGGAGGCGGCGGTACTCGCGCTGGATCGTGGCGTCGACCGCGGTCGGCGTGATGCCGCTGCCGGTGTCATGCAGCTCGTGCAGGAAGCCGAGGTAGTTGGCGACGTCGCCGCCCCCCAGGTACTCGCCGTAGAAGCGAGCGGGCTCGGTGCGCGGATTCGGGGTGGTGCGCAGAACGTAGTCGCTCGCGACCAGGCGGTTCGACAGGAGGTAGAGAAGCTCGATCGGGCGCATGCGGACCCCTTCGACGGCGCGCCGCTCGAGGAGGGTGGCGGCGAGGGTGTTGGCCTCGGTCCCTCCTATATAGATGTAGAGGCGCTCCTCGCTGCTCGTGCCGGCGAGGTCGAAGGAGGCGTACGAGTCGCGGCCGCCCCAGGGGGATCCGAGGTGCACTCCCGGGGAGGCGTTGAATTCGCGGGCGCGGCCGCCGTGGCCGAACGCTTCGTGCAGCGCCACACCGGACCACCAGGCGAAAGGCAGGTCCCAGACGAGCGTGCGCGCGCCGCGGGCGACCGTCCCGCCCGCGCCGGGACCGAGCGGCCGGAACAGGCGCTCCTCTCCGGCGCCAGTTCCGGTCACCGCGGACGAGACCAGGCGGGCGCCGGACTCGGCGTCCAGGGTCGGTGAGAAGAGAAGCTCGTAACGCGGCGCGAGCGGCTCCTCCGCCCGGGCCGGTGCGGCCGGCAGGAACGCCGTGGCGAGCGAGAGGAGTGCTGTGGCCGCGGGGGCGCCGGGCCGGGGCAGCGTCATGACAGCCCTATCATCTTATATGTGGCACCGCCCGGGACGTGGCAGAATAGCCCGATGAGCGCACCGCACCAGGTCGTCCGCGGCGACGCCGCCGGGGATCAGGGGCCCAGGTCCCGCAACATCCGCGTGGTGCTCGTACAGGTCCTGGCGCTCAACCTCCTGGTGGCCGCGGCCAAGCTCGCCTATGGACTGATGACCGGCGCCATCAGCATGGTGGCGGACGGCATCCACTCGTTGATGGACTCGTCGTCGAACGTGATCGGTCTCGTCGGGACCGCGATCGCGGCCCACCCGCCGGATCCGGGTCATCCCTACGGCCACCGCAAGTTCGAGGTGATCGCGGCGCTCGGCATCACCTTCCTGCTGTTTTTGGCCTGCTACGAGATCCTGACCGGCTCGGTCGCGCGCCTGATGACCCCGAAGCCGCCCGTGGTCACAGAGGCGTCCTTCGCCATCATGATCGCGACGATCCTGATCAACACGTTCGTCACGATCTACGAGTCGAGGCGCGGCCGGGCGCTCCGAAGCCCGATCCTCGTGGCGGACTCCCTGCACACGCGCAGCGACATCTACGCGTCGCTGGCGGTGCTGACGGGGCTCGCGGGGGTGACGCTTGGCCGCCCGATCTTCGACCCGCTGGCCGCCTTCGTGGTGGTCGGTCTCATCGCGCGCGCCGGCTACCGCATCGTGGCCTCGTCGCTCGACGTGCTGGCGGACGCGCGCGTCTACAGCCCGGAGGAGATCGCCGCGGCCGCCATGCAGGTCCCCGGCGTCATCGACTGCCACGACGTGCGCACGCGCGGGCTGCCGGACCACGTACACCTCGACTTTCACCTGACGGTGGCCCCGCACACGCCGACCAGCGAGTCGCACGCCATCGCGCACCGCGTCATCGATACGATCCAGGGCCGCTTCCCCGGCATCCGCGACGTGACGCCGCACGTCGAGCCCCCGGGCGCCGACGGATCGATCGATCACCCGGTCACCGCAACGGAAGGAGGGGTGGAGTGAGCGAGCGCTGCGACGAGATCAGGGACATCCTGAAGACGGCTCGGCGCATCGCCGTCGTCGGGCACTCGGACGACCCGGCGCGCGACAGCTACCGGGTCGGGCGCTACCTCGCGTCGCAGGGATACCAGGTCTTCGCGGTCAATCCGAACGCCGCCTCGATCCCCGGGCTCAAGTTCTATCCCGACCTGGAGTCGGTCCCCGGGCCGATCGACATCGTGGACATCTTCCGCCGCCCGGAATTCATCCCGGCCATCGTCGACGAGGCGATCGCCCTGCGGGCGAAGGTGATCTGGATGCAGGAGGGCCTGGCGGACAACGCCTCCGCCGCAAAGGCGCGCGTCGCCGGGCTGAGCGTCGTGATGAGCCGCTGCATCATGAAGGAGCACCGGGCCCTTTCCTTCGACTGACGGCGCGTCGCAATTTTGCGGATTTTCCCGCCCGAAACGCCCGGCAGCGCAATTCTTTACCTCACCACACGCGTCGCGACCCCACCCTTCCGAGCGAACCGGCTCCCCGGGGCTCCGGCACGCCACTTGCTAGAAAAAGATGTGCGGGGAAGTTTACGGGAGGAAGTAGGCCGGGCCTCCGGTCAAAGGCGACTCAACGAGCCTTGAGTCCTCCTTGCGAGCTGCCCGGGGGTCCGGCCTCATCGAGATTCGAGTCCGCGGCGCGGAGTGGTACCCCTCGACCTACCGCGCCGATGTAGGGGCCCCTTCGCGCAGATCTCCTCGGGAGATGCGCGGAGGGGCCTTTACGTCTTTGGGGCGCGGCCACGGCGCCTCTTCCACCACGCCGCGATCGGATACAGCAGGAAGCCGCTTAGGATGGCGGAGCCGCCGGTCATCAGATATGTGTGCGCGCTGCCACAGATCGCCATCACGATGAGGATCATCGGCGGCAGGATGACCCACCAGATCCCCCAGCGCCCCGCGGGGATGATGTAGCCCCGCTCCCCCTCGGGCACCGCGGCCGTTTTGGGGCGGCACCTCAACCGCCAAAGGGCCAGGTAGATCAGGATGTAGAGGGGGGAGAACAGCCACATCTCGATCGAGGTGAGCTGCTCCACGTTCAGGAAGGTCAAGGACGTGTAGCAGACGGCGGTCGCGAGGAGCGACATCCAGGGCGTGCCGTAGATGCGGTGCAGCTTCGTGAGCCAGACGGGCAGGAAGCCGTCCTCGGCCATGGCGAACGGGACGCGGGAGTAGGCCAGCAGGTTGACGTTCGACAGCGCGAAGTTGCTGATGATGGCGGCGACCGCGATCCACAGGGCGAGGATCGGCCCGCCGATGATGCGTCCCATGTCGGTGAACGAGCCCTCCGAGACTGTCGTCCAGTCGGGGGTCGCCGCGAGCCCGATGGCCAGGGGCAGGACGTAGGTGGGCACGGTGATCAGGATGGCGACCAGGATGGCGCGCAGGTAGTTGCGCCGCGGATCCTGGATCTCCTCCGCGGCGGTCGAGAGCGACTCGTAGCCGGAGTAGTTCCACATTCCCATGAGCGCCCCGACGCCGAGGGCCGGCAGCCACCCCTTGCCCGGAGGCTTGAGCGGCAGCATCGGGTTGTGCTGCCAGTGCGACACACCGAGGATGCACAGGATGACGAAGGGGCTCAGGAGGAAGATGTTGAACAGCATCGTGGACCAGCCGACCACCTCGATGCCGCGCACGTTGATGAAGGTGCAGATGGCGATCACCAGGATCGGAACGATCCAGTGCGCCGGGGTCACCCACGATTCGGGCAGGAACGGATCGCAGTACTCCGCCACCCACACGGCGTACAAAGCACCGTCGAAGAAGGCGCCGAGCCAGGACCACCAGCCGGCCTGGAACCCCCAGAAGTCGCCGAAGACCTCCTTGATCCAGCGGTAGTAGCCCCCCTCGACGGGATAGCGGCTGTTCATCTCGCCGCTCGCCAGGCCGAGCGGCAGCCCGTAGAAGATCGGCAGCAGCATGAGAAGCAGGATCGTCAGCCCCGGGCCGGAGTGCGGGACCATCTCCTCGATACCGGCCGGTCCCGCGGCCGAGAGACAGTAGATGACGCCGATCAGGGGGATGAGGCGCAGGCCGCGCCGGGCGTGGATCGAGGCGACAGGACGGGGAGACCGGGGGGCGCCCGGCGGCTCCCCTGGGGGATCGGCGGTCGCCGTCAAGACACGTCGCTCACGCGGCCGATTCGGCGCATGCCTTGTCGGCGGCCGCGAGGATCCGCTTCAGCTCGCGGTCGACCTCGGGCGGCAGCGGGTCGGGATCGGGGAGGGCCAGGAGCCGGTCAACCTCCACGCGCGCCGTCTCGATCTCGTCGTGCCCTTCCTCGAAGAACTTGTCGTAGGTGCTGCGGTAGGAGAACTTCGGGAAAAACACGGCGCCCGTCTTGAGCCCCTGGAGCGTCTCCTTGAAACCGAGGAAGTGCTGCCCCGGACCGGCCTTCTCGATGAGATGCACCATGAGCGTCTGGTCGTTCACCACGACCCCGTCGCGGATGTGCTTCACCATGCGGGCGATCTCCGCCTCGATGACCATCTCGGTGAGCGACATCGTGTTGTTGTCGTCCAGGATGCCGATCCCGACGAGCAGGTCCGCGCCCGAGAGCGCCGCCGCCATGCCGGTGTGCATCGACTCGTACGACGCCTGCACTCCGGGGATCTTGGCGTCCGAGTTCAATCCGACGCCGAGCGCCGGGACATTGTAGAACTTCGCCATCTGTCCGAGGATCAGATTGAACAGGGGGATCTCGGGGCTGCCGCACACGGCCATCCCCGAGCGCATGTCCAGGACCTCGGGGCCGAGAGGATAGATCAGCGGGCAGCCGGGGGCCGCGAGCTGGAACAGCACGACGCCCGACAGGAACTCGACCAGGCTCATGAGGCAGGTGCCGGGCACGGTGACCGGGGCCGTGGCGCCCGTGAGAGGCATCGGCCAGATGACGATCGGGATGCCGGCGCGCGCCATGTCGATGCACAGGTCGGCCATCTTCGGCTCGTGCTGCAGGGGCGACACGGTGCAGGCGACGATCGAGAAGGGGGGCCGGCGCCTCAGCTCGTCCCTGCTGCCGGCGAGGACCTCGAGCATCTCCAGCGCGAACGGCACGTGCTCGGGCAGCTGGATCTCGTGCTGGATGTGCTTGGACGTCATGGCGAACGAGTGGTACATCTCGTGCAGCACGCGGCTCGGCCCCGGCACGTCGAATGGCACGACCATCGGCCAGACGAAGTCCACCACGTCGATGTAGTGCGCCGCCTTGGTCGAGTCGCGCAGGTCACGCACCAGTCCCTGGCGCCTCACCCCCGTCCTGTAGTCCTGGGTGAACGTAGCCTGGCCGTTGGTGGTGATGTACAGGTGCTGTCCGTCCGTCTTCAGATCGTGCTTCTTGTCGCGCCCGGCGAGCGTGATGACGCGCGGCGTCGACGCGATGCACTTCTGGACGAGGTCCGGCTGGAGCCACGCGAGCCCCTTGTCGTGGTCGACCTTCTGGCCGTGCTCCGCCAGGAGGTCGAGGGCCCGCGTGCTTTCGTACTTGATGCCGACCTTCGCGAGGATGTCGAGCGCCCGGGTGTGCAGCAGCCGCACTTCCTCGTCGCTCAGGATCCTGACCTCGGGGACCATGATGACCTCCGCGCGATGACGGCCGGCCGGGCCACATCGTACTCCACCCGGCCTATGATGGTGACGTGCCATAAATTATCGTCGCCCTCGGCCTGCCGGCGCAAGGACTTTCGGGAGCGCACGCTCCGCCGCAATGTCGTAACGGCTTGAGATTGACGCGGACCGCGTGAAATTGAAGCCGTAACAGCAAAGACCGGTTCCGCGCCGGACCGGGACTTCGTTCCCTGTGCTAGATTGTCCCATCAGCATTGCGCACGAGTTGCCGATGGTGAAACGCGCTCCGTGCGCGGAGCGCTTCGAAGGAGGTGACGCATGACACAGGCGCGCTACGACGCCATCATCGTGGGAGGCGGCCACAACGGCCTGATCGCTGCCGGGTACCTGGCGAAGGAGCGGCTCAAGGTCCTGGTGCTCGAACGCCGCCCGATCGTCGGCGGCGCCTGCGTCACCGAAGAGCTCATCCCGGGCTACCGCGTCACCCGGACTTCCTACGTCTGCAGTCTTCTCCTTCCCGAGGTCATCCGCGATTTCAAGATGAAGGAGTACGGCTTCCAGACCCTCGTGCCCGAGCCCCACTCCTTCTACCCCTACCCCGACGGCCGCTACATGCTCTGGTCGGTCGACGAGGAGAAGACCAAGAAGGAGATCGCCAAGTTCTCGACGAAGGACGCCGAGGCGTTCAGCCGCTTCAATGCCGAGCTGGCCGAGCTGCAGCCGTTCGTGGACGAGATCATGCGCACCACTCCGCCCATGTTCCCGCCCCGCGGCCTGCGCGAGCTGCTCGAGTTCGGGAAGCTCGGGCGGAAGATGCTGAAGCTCGGCGACCGGAAGCTGAAGCACTTCATGGAGCTGATGACCGCCTCCTGTGACGACTACCTGTCGCGGCGCTTCGAGTCGGACGAGGTGAAGGCGGCATTCGCGCTCAACGGACTCATCGGCACCTGCGTCGGCCCGATGTCCCCCGGCTCGGCGGCGGTCATGCTGCACCACTCCATCGGCAGCAGCATCGAAGGGCAGCCCGGCGCCTGGGGCTACGTCAAGGGCGGGATGAGCGGCATCGCCAACGCCCTTTTGCGATCGGTCCAGGACCTGGGCGTCGAGGTGAAGACCGACGCCGAGGTGGGCCGCTTCATCGTCGAGGGGGGCGTCTGCCGCGGCGTGCATCTTGCGAACGGCGATGAAGTCCGCGCGCGCCTGGTCGCGAGCAACCTCGACCCGCACCGCACCTTCCTGACGATGTGCGAGAAGGGGACGCTGCCCGAGGATTTCACCGAGTCGATCCGGAAGTTCCGCATCCAGGGATCGTCGATCAAGGTCAACTGCGCCCTGTCCGAGCTGCCAAACTGGACGTGCATCCCCGGCCAGGACCCGAGAGCACCGCACCAGCCGGCCATGTTCGAGATCGCACCGTCGATCGAGTACCTCGAGCGGGCCTACGACGACCTGAAGTACGGACGTCCCTCGCTCCGCCCGCTGATCGACGGCAACGTCGCCTCGACGCTCGACGACTCGCTCTGCCCCAAGGGTCACCACGTGCTGTCGCTGTTCGTGCAGTACGGTCCCTATAAACTGAAGGAGGGGACCTGGGACCAGGTGCGCGAGAAGGTGGGCGACCAGATCATCGACACGCTCGCCGAGTACGCCCCCAACATCAAGAAGGCGATCATCGCGCGCGAGGTCCTGAGCCCCTGGGACATGGAAAAGATCTTCGGCCTCACCGAGGGGAACATCTTCCACGGCGAGATGACCCCGGACCAGCTCTTCTTCCTGCGCCCCGCGGCGCGCTGGGCCAACTACCGCACGCCGATCCGCGGTCTCTACCTGTGCGGATCCGGCGCGCACCCCGGCGGCGGCGTCCTGGGGGCCCCCGGGAAGAACGCCGCCCGCGAGATCCTGCGCGACGTGAGGCGCTGAGGCTTAACCGGTTACCGGCGGGGCGCGCTTCGTCCCTGCCCGAAGAACATCGAAGACGGGACGAGCGTCGCGGCCAGGACCCGTCCGGGGGCGGGATCCGGGAGCGCCTCGGCCGGCACAGCAGTGCGTCCGTCCCAGAGATAGATCCGTCGCGGTCCCGGTGCCGTGGGGTCCGCGGCCACCGCCAGCGCTCCCGTGCGCGCGGGCCGCGCCGCGTTGACGAGGTCGGCAAGGGCGATCAGCCCTCCCACCCCGTCGGCGCGCTCGGGGATCAGCTTCCTGATGTTCCCTCTCTTCTCCATCAGGCCGGCCAGGAAAGGGATCACCACGCGCGGCTGCGTCTCGGCCACGACCAGGGTCTCGCCGGGAGAGAGCGCGAGCGCGGCACCGCGCAGCGTCCGGAAGCAGGCCTCGTAGGGCTGCGCCAGGATGCGGTAGTCCGCGATCTCGCGCTGCACGAGGAGCGCGTTCGCCACCGCCAGGAGAGTCACGGCCACAACACCCAGCGCGACCACCGTCCGCCGGATATCGCCGGACAGTCTCGGAAACCGGGGGTGCGCGAGCAGGCCGCAGCCGAGAAGCGGGTAGCCGATCGACAGGAGATACAGGTACCGCGACGACACCTTCTCAAGCGGCAGGATCGACACCGCGCAGAGTGCTATCCAGAGAAGGCCGAGCCGGGCGGGTGGGGAGCGGCGGCAGAGCAGGAACAGGCCGGCCCCGCTCGCCGCGAACAGGACGAAGCCGAACGCGCCGAAGTCGTACAGATCGCCGAGGCCGATCGGACGCAGCACCACGAAGGGCAGCTTGAGGAGCGTCGCGCGCATCCCCTCGCCCGACGTGTGGTAATCGGACTTGCAGAGGACGTTGAAGACCACGAACAGGGCGGCGAGAACGCCGACGGCGACCGCGGCGCCCCGGCGCGCGGAGCGGTCGCGCGCGCAGAGGGGTGCTATGAGCATCGGGAAGAAGGCCACCTCCTTGGTGAGCAATCCGGCCGCGAACAGGACCGCGGCCCACAGGACCCTCCTGCGCGACGACCCGGTGAGGACGAGGAGCCCCGCGAGGACGAACAGCGCGGCGAGCGCGTGGCCCCGGGCCGCGGGCCAGATGACGACTTCCGAGATGCGGACGCCGGTGCCCCAGAGAAGCCCCGCGCCGAGGGCCGCCCAGGGGTTGCCCGCCAGACGCGCGCAGAGAAGGATGACAAGCGTCGTGGTCGCGGCGTGCAGGAGGAGAGACGTCGCGTGGAACACGGGCGCCGCTCCTCCGCCGAGAAGGTAATCGAGGATGAAGCTCGCGTGCAGGACGGGATTGAAGTCGCGGTAGAAGACGCGGAAGACATACACGGGGCGCTCCAGCGCGGGTGTCATCCGGCCGAGCCATTCGTAGTCATCGGAGAAGAAGCCGGCGCCGAGCGCCCCCGCGTACACCGCGAGGGTCAAAGCCCCGAGTGCCACCGCGGCCCAGGCCAGCCAGCGCAGAGGCGCGTCCTTACGCGGGTCGCTCCCGGCGATCGGTGCTTTCGGAGGGGCCGTCGCGGTCAACGCCGATCCCCCGGCGGACCGGGCGCGGGCCCGGGCAGCTCGAACAGACCGATCCCGCCCTCGGAGACGAGCGGCTCCCCGAGCGCGCGCAGGTAGTCCTCGAGACGATCCGGGCGCTCCCGGAACAGCGCGAGGGAGGGGTAGCGCCGCGCCGAGCGCAGGGCACCGGCCGGGTCCACGATCAGGTGGGTGAACCCGAGCGCCCGCAGGGCCGCGCTGGCCTGGCCGGGCGTGTCGCCTGCGGCCAGCCGCTCGGCGAGCGGGTGCAGATTGAAAACACTCGGCGCGGCGTGCGGGATCGCCAGCCTGTGGTGGCGGTCCTCGCCGACGAGCAGGACACGGTGCGCGGACGGGTCGAGGATCGAGCCCGCCCTGTCGAACAGGCGCAGGACCGGGATCGCGCGCTCGACGAAGGCCCGGGGGTCCATCCTTCCGAGGAGCACGGCCTCACCCCCCGTGAACGAGAGGACCGAGAGCACCGCGCGCTCCGCCGCCAGGCCTCCCAGCAAAAGACCGGCCAGCGGCAGCGCGCGCCCGACACCTCCCTGCCGCCACAGACCGAGGATCAGGCCCGCGCACGCCGCCGCGATGAGCGCCGACGTCGCGACCAGGAAGCGCTCCCAGCGGAAGGTGAAGAGCCAGACGAGACACGTCGCCAGGGCGACGTAGACGACGCGGCGGGCCCACACGTCCCTGCGCTGCAGGAGGAGACCCGCCGGCAGGAGGAGGACGGGGAGCCAGCCCCACGCCGGCGTGGGGTAGAAGGCGTCCGCGTCCTTATCGCCGGCGACGAGCCGCGGACCCAGAAGCCGCAGCTCCTCGAGGTCCGGCAGCCCGCCGCGCGCATCGGCCCGGAACGCCATAGCACCGCCCGTCGCGAGTCCGCGCGGCGGCAGCAGCGACGCCAGGGCCGGGGCGACCGGGTTGGCGACGACCAGCGCGTTGGCCAGGAGCCACGGCGCGATGAGCGCGAGCGGCGCGGCGGCGAAGACGGCGGCGCGCCTGGGTCGTCCGCGGTCCAGGACGATCAGGACGACGACGAACAGGCCCAGCGGGACGAGCCCTCCCAGCCACTTCGTCTGCAGCGCCCCTCCCGCCAAAAGCGACGCCCGCCGCAGCCAGGACGGGTCGCGCTCCTTCCAGGCGAGGAGCCCGGAGCCCAGGCTCCCGAAGACGAACATCCCGTGCCCGAGATCGGCCGCGGGGATCGCCAGGGCATGGATCGTGATCGGGAGGGACAGCAGGAGACCGAGGGCGAGCGGTGCCGCGGGGGATCCCCACAACCGCCGCGCCAGGTCGGCCGTCAGGGCGAGGAGGAGCAGGCCGACGAGCAGGTTCGCGTCCGCGGCCGCCGGCTCACCTGCCGTCCCCAGCCCGAGACCGTAGAGCACCGACATGCCGGGAGGGAACCAGGAGTGCAGGCTCCACGTCGCCGGAGCGATGCGGCCATCGACGAGCCAGAGGTTCGGCTGCGCGTAGTGATAGGCCAGAGTGTCGAAGAAGACCGAGGGGACGCGATCCCACGCGAGGCCCGCGATGAGGGCGACGGCGAGGATCACCAGGGTGATGTATCGCGCGGCGCCTGTCCCGGGCGGCGCGGACTCGTCCCGTCGTTTCTGCGCGCCGAGGCGTTCGAGGGCAAGGACGGCGATCAGGCACAGCGCCGTCACGGCGAGCAGCGGGGCGAAGGCGAAGCCGCCCGGGACCTGGCCGACGACGAGGAGGATCCCGATGAAGACCGGCAGCCCGGACGCCGTGTCCCAGGCGAGACGCGACAGGCCGGCGAGCGCGGGGCGGGCGAAGGACCGTCCGAGACCGCCGCTCAGGACCACGACCGCGCTCCCGAGCAGGAGGCGCGCCAGAAGACCCGGCCACCCGGAGCCGTCGTCGAGGATCGGCATGATCGCGCCCGTCCTCAACCGATGCCGAGTGCCCGGGCGTTGTCCAGAAGCCGTCGATCGAAACTCAGCAGCTGGAGGTCGGAAAAGGCCCTGGTGAAGGCCAGGGCAGTCGCCAGGTGAATGGCGTCGAGCGTTCGCACCGGCTCCACCGGGAAGGGCCGTCCGGCGCGCGCCAGGATATCCTCCGAAACCGTCATCCGCATCCACCCCGACGAGGCCCGCTGCAGCAGGCCGCGGAGCCTCTGGCCATCGGCGGCGCGAATGAGTCGTTCACTCTCCGCACGCACCACGGCGCGCTCGGTCTCGGCGAAAGTCAACGATGACGTCATGACCACCTCGGCGGCATCGACCCTGGCCCGCACATCATCGGCGTGTGTCTGTCCCAGCAGCCATGTCAAGACGGCCGATGTCTCGACGTAGAGCGATCTCACGACCGCGTCTCGTCCCGGCTCTGGTTGAGGAGGCGTCGGGCCGTGCCGTCCTTCAGACGGACCGGCGACACAGGCAGCGGCGTCTTCTTCGCGGAGGGTGGCACGACGGCACCTTCCCGGATCCATTCACCGACGATGGGATCCTGGACCTCGGGGACGGAGTATCCCGAGGTGGGCTCACGAAGCTCGGCGACCACCGTGCTCCTGTCCGAAACGAGGATCCGCGCTCCCCGGCGTACGTCCCGCAGGTGGGCGCTGAGATTGTTCTTGAGGTCCTTGATGCCAACAGTCTTGATGTCCGCCACGACCACAAGGTAGCCTCTGGTGGCTACTTTGTCAACCGGGAGCGGGCTGGAGTATCACGCCTCCTTGATCGTCGGCATCACCTTCGGCGCCGAGGCCTTGTACGAAGGACGCGCCATCACGCGCGTCGCCCAGTCGCCGATTTTCGGGTACTTCGCGTCCGGCAGGATGCCGAGGACCTTCAGGTTTCCGGCGAGCGCCGGGATGAGGGTCGCGTCGGCCAGCGAGAAGATCTCGCCGCCGAACCAGGTCCTCCCCTTGAGCTCCGCTTCCAGCCTCTGCAGATGCTCGTGCACCTTGATGCGCGATTCCTCCAGGAGCTTGTGGTCCACCTTGTCCGCCTTCTTGCGGTGCAGCACCGGCGGCTGGTATTCGAACTGCGAGTTCGTCAGGTCGCGGATCGCCGGGTAGAAGTACTGGTCGAAGGTGTCCTCCAGGATGCGCACCCGGGCCCGCTCGTACGGGTCCTTCGGCAGCATCGGCGGCTGCGGGTGGACCTCCTCGAGGTACTCGTTGATGACGGTCGACTCGTAGATCGTGCGGCCGTCCTCCAGGACGAGGACCGGCGTCTTGCGGAACGGGTTCAGACGCGCGAAGGCGGGATCCTCGTTCTTGTTCTCCGGGACGATCATCTCGTACGGGACCTTCTTCTCGGCGAGCACGACCCGGACCTTCCATCCAAACGGCGAGCGGTCGAAGGCGTGGAGCTTCAGCATGGAGACCTCCTCGTGTGTCGGTGCGACGGAGGGATCGTACCACCCGGGCGGCAATAAATCACCGCGCTCGTCCGGCCGGACCCCGCGCGCGCCCCCTGGCGAGGAAGCGCAGGCGCAGGCGGTCCTCGCGCTCGCGCTCCTCGAGGGCGCGGCGGATGACGGTGGCCCGGGCCTGGAGCGCAGGCGACACGCGACGCTCGAGGGTGTTCACCTGGCGTGTCGTCTGCGCCAGGGCCTCGCCCAGGCGCCGGATCAGCATCTCTCTCGGGGCCGCGTCGAGCCCCGGCGGACGATGGAACTTCTTCCATGCAAGCGGATTAGCCTCGCTCCTGGGCCGCTCGCCCGGTCCCAGGGCCTGAGATGGAGCCCGGCGCTGCGCCGGTCGGCCGTTCACCCGCACTGTCGTCGGCCATTTCTTCTGGCACAGCCCTTGCTGCATTGAAGATGAACTGCCACATGACCGGGGCGCATCCGCGCCCGCCGGTTGGTTGCGCGGGAGGTGAGCGATCATGTCTCACAAACGATTGCTGTTCGAGGAGGCCGCACGGGAGAAGGTCCTGCGAGGCGCCACCGCCCTGGCCGACGCGGTCCGTGTCACTCTCGGCCCGAAGTCGAAGTGCGTGTTGATCGAAGCCAAGTGGGGGAGCCCGATTGTCTGCAACGACGGGGTGACCATCGCGAAGGAGGTCGAGTTGAAGGACGCCGAGGAGAATCTCGGCGCGCGGATGCTCCGCCAGGCGGCGGAGCGGACCGGGGATGCCGTCGGCGACGGGACGACGACGGCGACGATCCTGGCCCATGCGATCCTCGCGGAGGGGGTGCGCAACGTCGTGGCCGGCGCCGCCGCCATCGACCTGAAGCACGGGCTCGATCGGGGCCTGCAGGCCGCGGTGAAGTCGCTGCGCGCGCTGTCGCGTCCCGTGACGACCCGCCGCGAGAAGGCGCAGATCGCCACCGTCTCGGCCCACAACGACGCGTCGATCGGCGAGATGGTGGCCGACGCGATCGAGAAGGTGGGCAAGGAAGGTGTCATCACGGTCGAGGAGGCCAAGGGGACGGAGACGGCGCTGGAGGTGGTCGAAGGGATGCAGTTCGACCGGGGCTACCTGTCGGCGTATTTCGTCACCGATCCGGAGCGCATGGAGTGCGTCCTGCAGGAACCGATGATCCTCGTTTACGAGAAGAAGATCGGCCTGATGCAGAGCCTGCTGCCGCTCCTGGAGCAGGTGGTGAAGATGGGGCGTCCTCTCCTGATCGTCGCGGAGGACGTCGAGGGGGAGGCGCTCGCCACGCTGGTTCTCAACAAGATGCGCGGCGTTCTCGCCTGCGCCGCGGTGAAGGCGCCGGGGTACGGCGATCAGCGCCGCGCGCTTCTGGAGGACATGGCGATCCTGACGGGCGGGCAGCTGGTGGCGGAAGAGCTCGGGATCAAGATCGAGCACCTGGCGCCGGGCGATCTCGGGGGGGCGCGCCGCGTGGTCGTGACGCGCGAGACCACCACTCTCATCGGCGGCGCGGGTGAGAGGAAGGCGATCGAGGGACGCATCGAGCAGATCAGGCACAGCCTCACCTCGGAGGCCAGCGACTACGAGAAGGAGAAGCTGCGCGGACGGCTGGCGAAGCTGTCCGGCGGCGTCGCCGTGATCCGCGTCGGGGCGCCCTCCGAAGCGGAGATGAAGAGCCGGAAGGAGGCCTTCGAGGACGCGATCAACGCCACCAAGGCGGCCCTGGACGAAGGGGTCGTCCCCGGGGGCGGACTGGCGCTGCTGCGGGCCATCGAAGCCGTCGAGAGGGAGGAAGCGGGGTGCGAGGGGGACGAGCGCACCGGCTTCCGTATTCTCAGGCACGCCCTGGAGGCGCCGACGCGGCAGATCGCGGAGAACTCGGCGGTGGACGGCGGCGTGGTCGTCGACCGGATGCGTTCCGGGACGGGGAACCTGGGCTTCGACGCGGCGCGCGGCCGCTACGTCGATCTCGTGGAGGCGGGGATCATCGACCCGACGAAAGTCGTGCGCGTCGCCCTGGAGAACGCCGTGTCGGTCGCGAGCGTGCTGCTTCTCACCGAGGCCACGCTCACCGAGGTGGAGGAGCCCAAGCCGGAGCCGGCCATGGCGATGGATTAGATTTCAGGGGGAGGAGGTGCCGATGACGGCGATGGTCCGGAGGATGCTGGGGGCGGCCCGGCTCGATGCCGGGGTCTACGAGGAGGTCGAGAACGATCCCCGGCTCACTCTTCAGGCGGTGGCCGTGGTCCTCCTGGCGAGCCTCGCCGGAGGGCTGGGGGCCGGCTGGCCGCGCTGGCCCATCATGGCCCTTGGAGCGGTCTTCACCCTGTGCGGATGGGTCGTGTGGGCCCTCGTGACCTGGTGGATCGGTACGCGGCTTCTTCCGGAACCGCAGACCAGTTCCAGTCTCGGCGAGCTTCTGCGCACGATCGGTTTCGCCGCCTCTCCGGGCGTGCTGCGCGTCCTCGGAGTCGTCCCGCTCCTGCGCGGGCCGGTCTACCTGGCGGCCTCGATCTGGATGCTCGTCGCGACGGTGGTGGCGGTCCGCCAGGCGCTCGATTACCGGAGCACGCTGCGGGCCGTTCTCGTGTGCGGGATCGGCTGGCTGATCCAGGTGGTGTTCCTGGCGTTCGCCCTGGCCTTCCTGGTCGGCACGTCGGGACCGGCGTTCTGAATCGCGGCGCTTCTAGGGTTTCCCTTTTCGCATCGCTTCGAGCTTGCGGTCCAGGCTCTCCGCCCGGATCGTGTTCCGGCAGGCCTCGCAGATCAGGTCCTCGGAGCTCTTGCCGCACACCAGGCACACTTGCCGGACCGGTGCCGCGGCCGGCAGCTCCCGCTCCGGCTCCCGGTTTCGGTACCGCATCGGCACGGCCAGCACAGGGCACCCTGCGGTGCGCACCACCCGCTCGGCGACGCTCCCCAGGATCGCCCGCGAGACCCCCGTGCGTCCGTGCGTGCCCAGGACGATGAGATCCGCTCCCACGCGCTCCGCGTAACGCACAATCTGCGCCGCGGGGCTCCCGGTCTCGACGGCCGTCACCACCGGGAGATGGGTCGGCATGTCCTCCTTGATCGCCTTCAGGCCGTCGACGTGTTTCTTGCCGGCGACGGCCAGAGTGATGTGCAGGACATGCAGACGCGCGTTCAACGTCCTGGCGTATTCGGCCGCGATTTTCGCCGCGACCGCAGAGCAGCGCGAGAAATCGGTGGCGAAGACGATGTCGCGGGCAGGCGGAGCCGGGTCGGTCGTGGTGTGCCTCCGCACGAGGGATCAGCAATGAATGTGCCAGGAATGAACTTGCGGCACGCCCCTTGCAGAATTCAAGAACGGTATGAGGAGCGCGCTGCGCTCCGGGAGGAAGACCATGCGCTGCCAGGACATCATGAAGAGGCCGGTCGTATGCTGCAAGGAGACGGAGGTCGTCCAGGCCGCGGCGCTGAAGATGCGGGACGCCAATGTCGGCTTCCTGCCTGTTTGCGGCGCCGGCGAGAAGGTCATCGGGATTCTCACCGACCGGGACATTGCGTTGCGGGTCTGCGCCGAGGGTCTCGAGGTGCAGAAGACGCCGATCAGCAAAGTGATGACGCGTCAGATCATCTTCTGCAGGCCGGGGGATGATGTGCGGTACGTCGAGGGGCTGATGGTGAAGAACCACAAGTCCCGGATCTTGATCCAGGACGAGCTCGGGAAGGCCGTGGGAGTCATCAGCCTGTCGGACATCGCCCGGCACGACAAGGTGTTCGCCGCGGAGACGATGCGTCAGGTCTCGTCGCGGGAGATCCGGAGCGCCTGACGATCCGCTTCGAAGCGCGGCCCAGTCGTCCACCGGACGCTGGGCCGCAATTTTTTCCCCCTTCCGAGAGCCGCCGCGCAGACGGTGCAGCCGGCGACACCAGACGCCGCCCGGCGCTCCCGGTACATGCATTGCATTACGCCCCCATGGACACAGGGACCCGGTGGAGGTCTATATGGGCCCGAAGCAATCACTCCTGACGGAAGCCGTGGCGCACGGGGCGCGCGGCGGTCACGGTCATCACCAAGGCCGACCTTCTGCCCCACGTCTCGTTCGATCTGGACGGTGTACGCGAGGAGATCCGGTCCCTCAACCCCTCCGGGAAAATCATCGTGACCTCCGCCCGTACCGGCGCGGGGATGAGCGACTGGTGCTGGCTGCTGCGGGACCGCCTCGCCGCCAAAGTCTCCGTCGTCTCCTGGGTTGTTTGATCGGCCGCGCTCGTTTCAACAGATCCGCGGGAGCTGCTCTCCGGTGAGCAGGTCGACGACGCGCGAGCCGCCGACGCGGCTGCGGAGTGTGACCGTGCCCGGGTGGGCCTCGACGACCTCGCCGATGATCTCGGCCCGGCCGCCCAGCGGGTGCGCCCGCGTGGCCTCCAGGGCGACTTCGGCGCTCTCCCGCGACACGATCATGAGGCACTTCCCCTCGTTGGCGACGTAGAGGGGGTCGAGGCCCAGGATCTCGCAGGCCCCGCGCACCTCCTCGTCCAGAGGGATCTTCGACTCGTCCAGCACGACGCCGACGCGCGCTGACCCCGCGATTTCGTTCAGGGCGCTGGCCACGCCGCCGCGGGTCGGGTCGCGCAGCACGTGCACGCCCTCCCCGGCCGCCAGGAGCACCTGCGCCACCAGGTCATGCAGCGGCGCCGAGTCGCTCTCGAGCCGGGTCTGGAACTCCAGCCCCTCCCGCACCGACATGATGGCGACCCCGTGCACGGCGATCGGGCCGTTGATCAGAATCCTGTCTCCGGGCCGGGCCCGCCGCGGCGCGATGTCGATGCCCGGCGGAATCACGCCGATGCCGGAGGTGTTGATGAAAATACCGTCCCCCTTGCCGCGATCGACGACCTTCGTGTCGCCCGTGACGATCGGCACGCCGACCCGGCCGGCGGCCTGCCGCATCGACTGCACGACGCGCCAGAGGTCCTCCATCGGCAGACCTTCCTCCAGGATCAGGCCGACGGACAGGGCGATCGGGCGGGCCCCGCACATGGCCAGGTCGTTCACGGTGCCGTGGACCGAGAGCGAACCGATGTCCCCTCCCGGGAAGAACAGGGGCCTGACGACGAACGAGTCGGTGGAGAAGGCCAGGTGGCCCTTCTCGACGTCGAGCAGGGCGCCGTCGTGCATCACCTCGAGGGCCGGGTTGCTGAACGCCTTGAGGAACATCGTCTCGATCAGCATCTGCGTCAGGCGCCCGCCGCCGCCGTGGGCCATGAGGACGTTCGGATAGTCGGCGATCGGCACCGGACACTGGACCGTGGAGAAGGCGACTCCCTTGCCTGTTCCGCTCACTCCGACCTCGCGTAGTGGTAGTAGGCCGCGCACGCCCCCTCCGAAGAGACCATCGGCGCGCCGAGCGGGTGTTCAGGATTGCACAGGGTCCCAAAAACCGGACACTGGCGCGGCTTCCTATTCCCCTTCATGATGTCCCCGGCGACGCACAGGGACGACTCGCAGGCCGTCACCCCTTCGACCTCGAAGCGCTTCTCGGCGTCGAACTCCTCGAACTCGGGGCGCAGACGCAGGCCGCTCTCCGGGATCGGTCCGATGCCGCGCCATTTCCGGTCGCAGACTTCGAAGACCCGGTCGACGAGCTCGCGCGCCGCCACGTTGCCGTCGCGCGTCACCGCCCGGGCGTACTGGTTCTCGACGCCGTAGCGCCCCTCTTCGAGCGCCTGGAGCGTCATGTAGATCCCCTGCAGGAGATCGAGCGGCTCGAAGCCGGTGACCACCATCGGCACGCGGTAGCGCTCCGCGATCGGCTCGTAGTCGCGATAGCCCATCACGGCGCAGACGTGGCCCGGGGCCACGAACCCCTGCACCCTGTTGTCGGGCGAGCCCAGGATCGCCTCCATCGCGGGCGGCACCAGGACGTGGGACGTGAGGATGGAGAAGTTCTTCAAACCCAGCCGCGAGGCCTGCCAGACCGCCATGGCGTTGGCGGGGGCGGTGGTCTCGAACCCGACCGCGAAGAAGACCACCTGCCGATCCGGGCGGATGCGCGCCAGTTTCACCGCGTCGAGCGGTGAGTAGCAGATCCGCACGTCGCCGCCTCTGGCCTTCACCGCCAGGAGGTCCGACTCGGACCCCGGAACGCGCAGCATGTCGCCGAAGGAGGTGAAGACGACACCCGGGTGCCGCGAGATGGTGACCGCCCGATCGATGAGCTCCAGCGGCGTGACGCACACCGGGCAGCCCGGTCCGTGCACCATGGCCACCTGGTCGGGCAGCAGCCGGTCGATTCCGAACTTGATCAGCGTATTCGTCTGGCCGCCGCAGATCTCCATGATCGTCCACGGCCGCCTGACCAGGGCATGGATCGCCCGCAGGAACTTCCTCGCCGCCTCCTCGTCCCGGTATTCGTCGATGAACCTCATGGACGCCCCCCGGCCCGCGGCTCAGGAAGGCTGCGGGATCGTAAGCTCGGCCGTCTCGTTCATCCGCTCGAGCAGCCTGAAGACTTCCGCCGCCTCGTCTTCGTCGATCCGGCTGATGGCGAATCCGACGTGCACGACAACGTAATCCCCGACCGCAACACCGGGGATGTAGGCCAGGCAGACGTCTTTCGTAATCCCGCCGAAGGAAACCCTTCCCTGGGTCATCCCGAGAGAGTTCTCCTCGATCGATTCGACGCGTCCTGGAATACCGAGGCACACCGGCCGGCCCCTCGCTTTCCTCAACGACCTTGCAGAACCACCGTGCTGCTGTCGATGGAAGAGCAAAGGCGGTGCCAGGGGCTTCATGCGGTTGGGGGGCGCAAATTCCACGGATCGCGGGGGGTTCGTGCGCTCCCGGCGTGCCCGGGGCGCAGATTCTTCGCCTCGCCTCAGCCCCGCCCGATGTCGCGCAGGATCTCGTGGGCGGAGTTCCAGCCCGGGGCGCCCCAGACGCCGCCGCCGGGGTGGGTGCCGGAGCCGCACAGGTAGAGATTCTTGACCGGCGTGCGGTAGTCGGCGAAGCCGGGGGCGGGGCGGAAGGTGAACAGCTGGTCCGGCGTCATGGCGCCGTGGTAGATGTTCCCGCCGGTCAGGCCGAAGATCGTCTCGAGATCCTCCGGCGTGTACACGTGCCGGGCGATCACCGACCCGGGGAAGCCCGGGGCGTAGCGCGCGATCTCGCCGATGACGCGGTCGGCGACGGTCTCCTTCAGCCTCTCCCAGCTGCCTTCTTTTAGACGGCGCGGGCCGTACTGCACGAAGCAGGTCATGATGTGCTTCCCCGGGGGGGCGCACGACGGGTCGAGGACCGAGTGGATGCACGCCTCGACGGTCGGGCGAGCGGAGAACGAGCCGCGCTTGCAGTCGTCCCACGCCCTTTCGATGAAATCGACCGTCGGGCAGAAATTGAGGAGGCCCCGGTGCTGCGGGCCGGGCTCCTTGCCCGGCATCGCTGCGAAGTCCGGCAGCTCCTTCAGGGCGAGGTGCACCTTCAGCGACGCCCCCAGGTCCTTGAACCCCTGCATGTGCTGCACGAACGGCGCCGGCAGGGCGCTCTCCGGGAGCAACTCGAGGAAGGTCCGGCGCGGCGTCGCGTTGCTGACGATGACGTCGGCCCGAACGACCTCGCCGCTCCTGAGGCGGACACCCGCGGCCCGTCCCGCGTCGTCCAGCTCGATCGACCGGACGGGCGCGCCGGTCCTGATGACCACGCCCCGCTCGCGGGCCGCGGCTGCGAGCGCCTGGGTGATGGCGCCCATGCCCCCGACGACGACGCCCCAGACACCGGCGGCTCCGTCGACACCGCCGAACACGTCGTGCAGGAGCAGGAAGGCGGTGCCGGGCTGGTGCACTCCCCCATACGCGCCGATGACCGCCTGGGAGCAGAGGAAGGCCTTCAGCTCCTCCGACTCGAACCGTGAGTCGAGGACGTCCGCGATGCCGAGCGACGCGAGCTGGACGAGAAGCTGCAGGTCGTAGCCGGCCAGGCGCCGCGCCGCCAGTCCCATCGTCAGGAGATCCCATAGGTCGCGCGGCGAACGCCCGTCGATACGCGGCGGTGCCTTGAACAGAAGCGGCTTGACGAATTCGCCCACCCTCTCGAGCGCGGCGTGGAATTCGTGGTACGCGCCGGCGTCCTTGCGGGAGAACCTGGCGATCTCGTCCAGGTCGCGCTCGTCGCCGTGCAGCGTCATCGACCGGCCGTCGGGGAACGGCACGAAGAAGGCGGGGTCCTGCCGGATCACCTTGTAGCCGTGGCGCGGCAGGTCGAAGCGCCTGATCGCCTCGGGCATGAACAGGGTGCTGACGTAGGACGTGGAGGAGACCTTGTAGCCCGGGAACAGCTCCTCGGACACGCAGGCGCCGCCCACGATGTCGCGCGCCTCCAGCACGGTCACCCGGTGCCCCGCCTCGCCGAGCAGGTTGGCGGTCACCAGGCCGTTGTGTCCGGCGCCGATGATCGCGATCCGTTTACCGCCCGCCATGATCCCGCGCCCTTTATCTTTCGTCCGTCCCGCCCCGCTCCCCGTGCAACATCTCTTCGAGACGCGCCCGGCACCCTGCCGGGTCGTGGCCGAAAAGCCACTCCTTGCGCCCTCAGCCGACCGCCATGAAATAGCGCCAGCCGCCGTCCGGCTCCTGCCAGCCGAGGAGGTGCAGCCGGTGCGCAACCGACCAGCGCACCGCCTCGTCGATGGCGCGCCGCGCGGCCGCGTCATCGAGACCGGCGAGCCGCGCGATCTCGTCGTCGGACCGCGCCAGATCCCATCCGAGCAGGAGCCGGGGTCCATCGAGGAAAAGACGGATCACGCGCCCCCAGTCCGAGCCCTTCGTCTCGGCCTGCCGGACATCGTCATATTCGCGAGGCGAAAGAAACTCGATCACCTGCGTCCCCGCCGTCCCGGCGCTCACGACCTGAAACGGCCCTGCCCGGCCGGCGGGCCATCTTATGAGGGCGTCCGCGGGGAGATCAAGTCGAACGACCCATCGCCGCCCTTCGACCACCCCCCGCATCGGCGTTGCGAATCGTGGGATCTCAAGCCGTTACGACATCCGCGCCGGAGTCCTGTTGTCGTTACGGCATCCAATTGCGCACTTCAATGCGGAAAAAGGATTGACCCGCAAATCCGCGCCGTGTCAAGATCTTCGCAGGAGATCATTCCATGAACGCGCGCCCGAAGGTCTCGATGCTGTCCGAGAAGCAGGTTCGTCTTGTCCACGAGTCGTCGCTCGAAATCCTCGAGAAGACGGGCGTGCTCTACGAGAACAAGAAGGCCCTCGACATCATGGAGGCCAACGGGCAGAAGGTGGACCGCGATCGCGGCGTCGCCTGGGTCAAGCCGGACCTCGTGGAGCGCTGCCTGAAGACCGTGCCGCGCAAGTTCGTCCTGGCGTCGCGGGACGGCAAGAACGACGCCGTGATCGACGGCGAGCAGATGCACCACATGACCGACGGGCAGGCGTCGTTCACCCTGGACGAGAAGACCGGCGAGAGACGCACCTCGACGCTGCACGACCTGGCGCTGAGCACTCTCCTGGCCGACGCGCTGCCGCCGATCAAGGTCATGTGGTCGACCGTCTTCCCGACCGACGCCTCGACCGACTTCCGGGCCCTGTTCGAGATGGCCTCCACGTTCATGTGGTCGAAGAAGCACTTCCAGATGGTGGGCGGCGTGCAGGACCCGGAGGACGTGCCGTACTTGCTGGCCATGCTCGACGCGGTGTACGGCGACCGGCACAAGCAGCGCGACCGTCCTTATTTCTCGATGGTCACCTGCCCCGTGTCCCCCCTGAAGCACGACGACATGATGACCGAGGCGTGCATCGCGCTGGCGAAGGAGTGGGTGCCGATCGTCTTCTGGCCGATGCCGCTGCAGGGGGCCACCGCGCCGATCACCGTCGCCGGGACGCTGCTGCAGACCAACGTCGAGTTCCTGAGCGGGCTCGTCCTGTACCAGCTGGTGCAGCCGGGGCTGCCGATGATCTATCCCGCCGGCCCCGAGACGCTCGACATGAAGACCGGTCTCGCGTCGACCGCCTCGCCCGAAGGCATCCTGCTCAATCTCCCGTTCGCGCAGATGACCGAGTTCTATGGCGTGCCGTACATGGCGGGCGGCATCTGCTCGGACGCCAAGATCCCCGGAATCCAGTGCGCCTACGAGAACATGGCGACCGGCATGACCGGGGCGCTCTCCGGCTGCGATCTGCTGGTGGGCATCGGCATCCTGGAGGACGGCAACACGCTGTCGTTCCCGCAGATGGTCATCGACGAGGAGATCTGCAACATCCTGTCCTTCGTGCGCAACGGCATGGAGGTGACGGCCGAGAAGCTCATGGTCGAATCGATCCACACAGTCGGCCACTCCCCCAACCACCACCTCGGGCAGCCGTACACGCGCGAGTTCCTGAAGTCGGGGCAGGCGTACTGGCCGTACATCTCCTTCCGCGGCACCTACGGCGACTGGAAACGGCGCGGCAAGGACGAGGTGCAGCTCGCGCGCGAGAGGATGCGGAAGCTCCTCGACACCCACGAGATCGAGCCGCCCCCCACCGAGGTCCAGAAGGAGCTGCGACGCCTCCTCTGCGAGCGGACCGGGTTCTCGCCGAACGACCCCAAGATCGAGGGCGTCTTCCAGCACCCCTGGAAGGAGCACCCCAGCTCCTGGCGGTGAGAGGGACGCCCGCGAGGGCGCGCCTAGCGTTTCGGACCGTGCGTCTCGTTGACGCGGGCGATGGCGTCCTCGAGAATGTCCAGCCCCTGCTCGAACAGGGCACGGTCGATGTTGAGCGGCGGCTGGATGCGGACGAACCACGAGATGCTGTCGTGGATGTAGTAGAGGCCGTTCTTGAGGCAGTGCTGGTTGACCTCGGCGGCGGCCTCGAAGTTCTTGTCCCGGGTCTTCGGGTCCTTGACGAACTCGACGGCGAGCCAGAGCCCCAGGCCGCGCACCTCGCCGATGACCGGGTACTTCTCCTTCATCGCCTGCAACCTCTTCAGACCGTAATCCCCGAGGGTGGTGGCGTAGTCGAGCAGACGATCGCGCGCGATGATCTCGAGCGCCTTCAGACCGGCGGCGCAGGCGGCCGGGTGCCCGGCGTAGGTCCCGGCGACGAACGCCTCGGCCTTGTCGAAGATGTCGTGCCGGCCGGCGACGGCGGCGATCGGCATCGATCCGCCGGACAGCCCCTTGCCGATGACGATCAGATCGGGCTCGACGTTCCAGTGCTCGAAGGCCCACATCTTGCCGCAGCGACCGAACCCGCTCTGCACCTCGTCGATGCAGTAATACCAGCCGTGCTCGTCGCACATGTCGCGCAAGCCCGGCAGGAAATCGTCCGGCGGCACCCAGACCCCGGCCTCCCCGACGACCGGCTCGACCAGGACACCGGCGATCTTCGACGGGGGCACCTCGTACGTCAGGAGGATGTCCTCGATGTACTCGAGCGTCGCCCGGCCGGCGCCGCCTCCGGTGCGCGAGCGCAGCGGCGTGCGGAAACTGTAGGGATAGGGAGCGTACACGAAGCCGTTCACGAGCGGCGCCACGTCCTCCCTGAGATTGGCCTGGAGAGGGCCGGCCGCCATGCAGCCGTAGGACAGCCCGTGATACTGCCCGTAAAAGGAGATGACGAACGGCCGGCCCGAGGCGCGCCGCATCACCCGCAGCGCCGCCTCGACCGCCTCGGTCCCGGTCGTCAGGAACAGCACGCGGTCGGTGCGCTTCGGACAGACCGCCAGGAGCTTTTCCGCCAGATCGAAGCGCTGTGCCGTGTTGCCGGCGCTGGTCCAGCAGGTCACGCCGAGCTGACTCATCATGGACGACACCGCCTCCACGACCTCCGGATGGCAGTTGCCGACGTTGTTCGTCCCCCAGCCCGACCCGAAATCGATGAAGCGGTTCCCGTCCACGTCCTCGATGAGCGACCCCGAAGCCTTGATCGCGATGAAGCGGCGGTCCTCGGGGGGACCGTACGCCCCCGCGGCCATGAGCTCCGTCTCCTTCTGGATCAGTTGCCTGGACCTGGGACCCGGAAGCGGCGTCTTGACGAGTGAAACTCGATCCTTGGGCGGCATGCCTGGACTATAAGCCAGCAGGCGGCCGGCGTGTCAAGGGGAGGCCTTGCGGCCGGCCGAAGCGGCCACGCGCGCCGGCCGGTGCAGCCAGTCCTGGACCTGCCGGACCATCTCCTGGAGCCGGTCGGGCTCGACCGCGGCCAGATTGTTCGTCTCTCCCGGGTCCCGGTCGATGCGGTACAGAGCGTGCCGGCCGTCGGAACCCCACTGGATCTTGTAGCCGTCGCGCCGCAGCGCGACCAGCGTGCGGTTGAAGCGCGACAGGTCCTTTTCGGGAAAGAGGTCCTTCATCACCTTGAGGAACTCGAGCGGAGGACCCACGAACTCGCCGACGATCGGCGCATCCAAAGAGCGCCCCGCGCCCGGCAGCCCGGTCCCCGGCAACGGCACCGCCTCGACGATGGCCCCTTGCGGAGGGGCGACGCCGGCGAGGCCGAGAAGCGTGGGATAAAGATCGTGCATCTGGACCTGCACGTCGATCGACTGGCCGGCCCGGATGCGCGGCGGGTAGCGCAGGAGAAGCGGGACGTGCAGGAGCGTGTCGTGCACGCTCAGCTTGTGGTCCATCATGTGATGGTCGCCGATGTTCTCGCCGTGGTCCCCCGCGATGGCGACGATCGTGCGGTCGAGGATGCCCTGCTCGCGCAGAAGCGACAGGATTTCCCCCGCGCGCCGGTCGGTGTAGGCGATCTCCCCGTCGTACAGGTCGTTGAGGATCCCCATGTCGTCGTCCGTCAGGTCGGAGAGGCCGACGATGTAGCGCATCTCGTCCGGGTGGCCGAGACGGCTCAGCCGCTTCACCTTCGCCGGGTCGGCCCCGGGCCGGAGAAACCTCGAGCGCTCCGGCTCCGGCGGGTGGTACGGCAGGTGCGGCTCGAAGTAGTTGATGAACAGAAAGAACGGCTGCCTGCCGGCATCCGGGTTGTCCGCGCGCCAGCGCAGGAAGCGGATGACCTTGTCGTTGGTGAGACCGGCCCCCGTGTCCTCGCTTTCCTGCGGGACGTCGCGCCAGGTCTCCCCGTAGGTGTCGAACCCCTGCTGAAAGTTGTATTCGCTCCCCAGCCACGGGTTGGCGGTGTAGCCGATGGTGCGGTAACCGGCCGCCTGCAGCGTTTCGGCGAGGGTGGTCACCTGGTCCGGCAGGCGCAGCGATCCGCAGTCGGTGTGGTGCAGCGACGGGTATTGCCCCGTGAACAGGCTGGCGTGCGCCGGCACCGTCCACGGCGCGGGCGAGAAGGCCTGGGTGTAGACGACCCCTTCGGCTGCGATCGTCTTCAAGTTGGGTGCCGTGGGCCTGGAGTAGCCATCGAAGGGGAAGCGATCGCCGCGCGCCGTGTCGAAGATGATCAGCAGGATGTTCGGGCGCGCGCGCTCACCGCAGCCGGCCAGGAGCAGCGGCATCAAGAGCAGCGGGAAGACTCGTCTCAGCAAGACGAAAGGCATCGTAGCAAAGCACCCGGGCCCGGTCAAACGCCGGGCCGCGCGCTGCGCGCCGTCCTTGACAGCCCACGCGCGGCTTGTGAGAATGACGGCATCAGGAGGATTACCGTGGCCCGCTCGCCGTTCCCGCCGGATTATCCGGGAGATTACCCGAAGATCGCCACACCCCTCCCGGGCCCGAACGCCAGGGAGTTCATCGCGCGGGACGCCCGCACCGTGTCACAGAACCTGAGCAAGGACGTGCCGCTGGTCGTGGCGCGGGCCCAGGGCATGGTCGTGGAGGACGTGGATGGCAACCGGTTCCTCGACTTCGCCGCCGGCATCTCGACCGTCTCGACCGGTCACTGCCATCCCGAGGTGGTGAAGGCGGTGCAGGACCAGGCCGGAAGACTCCTCCACATCTGCTATACCGATTTCTATTACCCGGTCTACATCGAGTTGTGCGAGATGCTGGCGCGCCTCGCGCCGATCCGGGGGGACAAGCGGGTCTTCCTGACCAACTCGGGCGCCGAGGCGGTCGAGACCGCCGTCAA
This sequence comes from Acidobacteriota bacterium, assembly GCA_041482595.1. GTDB lineage: Bacteria > Acidobacteriota > Polarisedimenticolia > Gp22-AA2 > Gp22-AA2 > Gp22-AA3. Next base: position 8,410 of record JBGPED010000005.1, on the reverse strand, counting down.
GCTGGCGCGCCTCCGCACCGGCCGGCAGAAGGTCGTGGGATTTTTCGGCGCCTTCCACGGCCGGACCTACGGCGCCATGACACTCACCGCGAGCAAGCCGGTCCAGCGCAAGGGATACGGTCCGTTCGTGCCGGAGATCCTGCACACGCACTATGCGTATTGCTACCGTTGCCCCGTCAACCGCGACCCGTCATCGTGCTCGGTCGAATGCCTCGAGCTTCTGACCGAGACGTACTTCCATCACACGGTGGACCCGTCGGAGGTGGCGGCGATCATCGTCGAGCCGATCCAGGGGGAAGGGGGCTTCATCCCGCCGCACAGGGACTTCCTGCCGAGGCTCCAGGAGATCTGCCGGGCGAACGGCATCCTCCTGATCGCCGACGAGGTGCAGTGCGGCATGGGGCGGACGGGGAAGATGTTCGCCTTCGAGCATTACGGCATCGACCCCGACATGATCATCCTGGCGAAGGGGATCGCCTCGGGGATGCCGCTCTCCGCCGTCATCGCCAGGGACGACGTCATGAAATGGAATGACGGCGGGCACGGCTCGACCTTCGGCGGAAATCCGGTGTCCTGCGCCGCGGCCGTGGCGACCCTGCGTCTGCTTCAGGACGGCCTGATCGAGAACGCCGGGCGCGTCGGGTCCCACCTCATCGGCAGGCTCAGGGACTTGCAGAAGAAGCACCGCCTCATCGGCGACGTCCGCGGCCTCGGCCTGATGGTCGGGATCGAAGTCGTGTCCGACCGGGCGAAGCGCACCCCCGCCCCGCGCGAGCGCCACGCGGTGATCGAGAGAGCGTTCGAGCGCGGTCTCCTCACGCTGCCGTGCGGCGCCTCGACGATTCGCCTGTCTCCGCCCCTGATCGCCCGCGAGTCGGACGCCGACAAGGCGGTCGCCATCCTCGACGCCGCGTTCGCCTCCGTCTGAAACCCCGTCTCAGGCCGCCTTCAGGTGGGTGTCGATCTGCTGCAGGGAATCACTGAGCTTCGGCTGCAGGTCGCGCAACCGGTCGAGCAGGGTCTTCCGGAAGAACAGGTAACGCTTCTCGGACGCCTCGGAGGGCCGTGCCAGGCGCTCGAAATAGGCCTCCAGGAGACTCTGGTACAGGTCGTTCGCCGCCCAGATCCGGTTGTACGAAGACAGGATCGGATGGATGAGCTCCACGTCCATGTTGTCGAGGAGCGACGAATTGACCGACACCTTCCAGGCCGAGACCTCGAACAGCGGATACGGCAGGTTCCCCTTCGGCAGCTCCTCCAGCGCCGCCGTCAGGGAATTGGTGTTCCGCTTGAGCTCCCTCTCGATGAATTCCAGGAACTTGCGGCGCTGCTCCTTGACCTTGCGCCTCTCGTTGAAACGGCTCATGACGCTGGTGAGCACCAACCCGAAGACCAGCGTCAGCAGGATGCCGGCGAGCATATTGGAGACGAAGTTCACCCAGAAGTCGTAATCGGACAGGATGGCGCTCAACATGGAGAACATGTCGCGGTTAAAAATAAGCCCCGCGGGCGGGAAAGCAAGGACGGCGGCACGAGGGTCGGGTGGAGGCGGCGATCGGAATCGAACCGATGTATCGAGGTTTTGCAGACCTCTGCCTTACCGCTTGGCTACGCCGCCAGCCCGAGAACCGAGAATGGTGCGGTGGCGGAAAATTCTACCGGGGGGTGCCGAGGGCTGTCAATCCGGGGTGGGCCCCTCAAATGGCGCGGGCCGGCCCCCTCGGGAAGCCGGCCCACAGATTGGAGCGGGAAACGGGAGTTGAACCCGCGACTTCAACCTTGGCAAGGTTGCACTCTACCACTGAGTTATTCCCGCTCACGCCCGGGGACGCCGCGCGCCTGAGGATCTTACCGGGCGATTCCGTGGACTGTCAAGGCGAGCGGGCGGGCGGCGCTTCAGCCGGCCTCGAAGGCGTCGCGGATGAGGCGGACGAGTACCGCCCCTCCCGCGGACTCGAGGACCTCCACGACGTCGAACCGGCAGGGGCGTTCGGGGCCTCCGCGGAAGGCCAGGTACAGGGAGGCTGCGGCGGCGATCCGGGCGCGCTTCCGGGACCCGACCGCCTCGGACGGTCGTCCGAAGGCCAGTGACGAGCGGGTCTTGACCTCGACGAAGACGAGGGTCGCGCCGTCCTCGGCGATGAAGTCGATCTCCCCGGCGCGCGTGCGGTAGCGGCGCTCCAGGATGCGATAGCCGCGGGACGCGAGGTGGCGCTCGGCCGCGTCCTCCCCTCGACGCCCCAGACGGATGTGCCCGCCGGGGCGCGGGACGTAGGGCGGCGTTCCCTCGGCGAGCCCGACGAACCTCCCGATCACGGGCCGTCCTCAGGCGAGGCGGCCTTGCGCTTCCAGCGCACTCCCTGGGGGGTGTCCTCGAGAATGATGCCGCGTCCAAGAAGCTCGTCCCGGATGCGGTCGGCCGCGGCGAAGTCCTTGCGGGCGCGCGCCTCGCCCCGCTTCTTGATGAGGCCCTCGATCTCCGCGTTGAGGTCGGCGCGCTGCCCGGGCCGGATCCCGAAGATCTTCTCGAAGGCGCTCAGGGCCTCGCGTGCGGCCTCCAGATCGCGCGTTCCGAACCTCCCGGCGTCGATGGCGGTGTGCGTCTCCCGCACCAGATCGAACAGGTGACCGAGTGCTTTGGCCGTGTTGAGGTCGTCGTCGAGCGCTGCGGTCATGCCCTGGAGCGACTCCCTCGCCCGGGCCGCGACTGCGCCGTCATCCGTCGCCAGATGCTGCGCCATCGCGTCCAGCCTCAGCGCGAGGTCGTCGATCCGTCCAAGGGCGGCCGCCGCCTGGGAGAGTCCCTCGAAGGTGAAATTGAGCGGCTTGCGGTAATGCACCGACAGGAGCATGTACCGCACCGCGCGCATGTCGTAACCTCGCGCCGCCAGGTCGCGCAGGGTGTAGCAGTTCCCCTTCGATTTCGACATCTTCTCGCCGTCCACGATCAGGTGGGCGGCGTGCATCCAGCAACGGACGAACGGCCTGCCGGTGGCGGCCTCGCTCTGCGCGATCTCGTTCTCGTGGTGCGGGAAGATGTTGTCCACGCCACCGGTGTGGATGTCGTAGGTCTCTCCCAGGAGATGCATGGACATGGCGGAGCACTCGATGTGCCACCCGGGCCTCCCCGGTCCGACCTCCGTCTCCCAGAACGGCTCGCCGTCCTTGGGGGCCTTCCAGACGGCGAAGTCCCGCGGGTTGTCCTTCTCGTACTCGTCCGAATCGACGCGCGCCTGGCCGGCGGCGGCCGCCGGGTCGACGCGCGACAGCCGGCCATAATCCGGGAAGGTCGAGATCTTGAAGTACAGCGATCCGCGGCTCTCGTAGACGTGCCCCGAGGTCTTCAGACGGTGGACCAGACGGGCCATCTCCGGGATGAAGGCCGTCGCGCGCGGGTAATGCTCCGCCTTCTCCATCCCCAGCGCCGCGACGTCCTCGAAGAACGCGTCGATGTACGTGCGCGTGTAGTCCTCGAGAGTCATCCCCGACTCGCGCGCGTTGGCGATCGTCTTGTCGTCCACGTCCGTGAGGTTCATCGCCTGGGTCACCCTGTAGCCGCGGAACTCGAGGTGACGGCGGAGCAGGTCCTCCCAGAGATAGGTGCGGAAATTGCCGATGTGCGCGTAGTCGTAGACGGTGGGACCGCAGGTGTACAGCCGGACTTCCCCCGGATGGAGGGGGACGAATTCCTCCTGCTGCCTGGTCAGGGTGTTGTAGAAGCGAAGCGCCATAGGCCTCAGCGGGGCAGTCGGGCGGCGAGTCTAACCCGGAGGCATCATGGTGTCAACGAAAGGCGGCCGGAATTCGTGACGATCAGAACTCGAACTGGAAGCCGATCTGGAAGCGGCGGCCGAAGTTGCGCTCGGAGATGATCTGCAGCGCGCCACCGCGGTCGGGAGCCGCCGGCTCGTAGGAGTAGATTCTCAGGTAGTCGCGGTTGAGGATGTTCTGGATATCAAAGAACAGCTTCGAGTTCAGCTTCCCGAGAACGAACGCCTTGTCGGCGTGCAGGTTGATGAGCAGGATGGGGTCGTTGCGCTGGTCATTGCGCCGCGACGGCTCGAAAGTGCGGCCGGGGTTCGTCGCAGTCGGTGTATCGGGTGTATGGCCATACAGGAAGCGGACCTGCTGGAAGTCGAAATTGTCCAGGTCCGGGAAGAAGCTGATCACGCTGTACGGAAGACCTGAAGTCCATTGCGCCGTGCCGCCCACCTGCCAGTCATGCGGCAGGAAGGTGACGGCGTTGAATTTCACCACGTGTCGCTGGTCGTCCGTCTGGTACCCGTAGGTGTAAGGGACCGTGGCGGGATCGTCGCCCAGCTGCGAATCATAGCTGTCCGCGAAGCCCAGGTTGCGGGAGTAGGTATACGAGGCGTCCATCTGCCACTTGCGGCTCAGGCGCTTGGTCAGCTGCAGCTCGAGGCCCTTGTAGCGGGCCGAGTTGATGTTGCTCAGAAAGTAGACCTGGTTGAAGAAGAAGTTGTGGATGTAGAGGTCCGGCTTGCGGTTCATGACCCGCACCGCCGATGTGCCACCCGCGCCGGAGTTCGAGGTCAGCAGGCCGCCGATCTGGTCCAGCGGCAACCCGGTGGCGTCGTCGAAGCGCAGGCTGTGGTTGATGTCCCGGTCCTGCAGCTGGTCCCGGTACTTCTTGTTGATGTACGTGAGCCGGATGGAGATCTCGGGCGCCAGCTCGCGCTCGAAGCCGATCGTCAGCTCGTCGGAGAACGGCGTCTGCAGGCCGCGGTCGACCTGGGTGGCGCTCGGCGGCGCCTTGGAGATCGGGGCGCCGATGCCGTTGTCGGGCATGCCGTTCGCCGTCACGCCGTTCGAGTCCTTGAGATAATAGCGGCTGATCGTATCGGGACCTTCCTCGGGGACGACGGTGTTCAGGAACAGGCGGTCGTAGTAGCGGCCCCAGTTGGCGAATACCTTCGTCTTGGAGTCGGCCCACGGATCCCACGACACCGACACGCGCGGCGCCAGGTTGTTGTTCGTCAGCCGGAAGGCTTCCTGCTCCTGGAAGGTGGCCGAGCCTCGCTCACGCAGAACCTCGCGGTCGATGATCTCGTCACCCGTCACCGGATCGATCCTGACCGCCTCCGGGAAGAGGGACTTCAAGCTGGCGGCCGCCAGCGTCGTGGCCGTGTGGTGCTGCGTCAACCGGGACGGTGCGACCCGTTTCAGGTTGCCCAGGTCCTGGTCGATCCGGGCGATTCTGTTATAGTTGTCATCGGCGTTCGCTTCAATCCTTCGAGGGTGATCGCAGGCGTTCCCCTCCGTACCCCCCCTGTCATAGAAGAGCGGATCCTGGCAGTAGCCCCAGCTCTCGATGCCGTCGTTGTTCCCGAGCAGCTTGTCATCCAGCGCCCGCTCGCCGCCGCCCAGGGCGTTGAGCCGGTCGTAGAGCGCCCGCTGGGCCACCGGGTCGAACGGGGTATAGCCGAAGGAGTCGGTCGCCTCGCGGTCGAAGCGCATCCCCATTCCCAGGGTCAGGTTCGGAAGAGGTTTGAAGGTGTCCACCGCGTACACGCCGAAGGACGTGCTGGTGGCGCTGTTGAACACCTGGTTCTCGGCCGGGAGCAGGACGCCGACTCTCGGCTGAATGACATTCGCGGTGGGCGGGGTCGCGTTGGGCAGCAGGATCGGCCGGAGACTGGTGTCCTGGCTGTAGGTCTCCCGCTCCACGACACCGCCGAACTTCATGTCGTGCTGACCGTGCCAGTCGGGAACGAAGACCGTCAGGTCCTCCTTCAGCGTGATGCGTCCCTCGTTCGCCGTGTAGTCGGTGCTCCCTCGTTGCGTGGGGATCGCCCCGGCGTTCGGACCGCTGACCCGCAGGGTCTTCTGGTCGATCTCGTAGTCGCGGTCCCGCTGGATCGGGGAGAGCTCGCCGTACGGGTAGAGCGGCTCGGGATCGTCGTTGAGGGGGTGCGGCCGGTCGTCCAGGTTCTGGTTCCCGTTCCTGTCCTCAACGTACGGGTGAATGCTCGGGAACTTGGGGTCGAACGTGTCGAACCTGTCGTTGCCGTTCCTGTCCTCGCCCGGATCGAGTTTGCCGTTGTGGTTCACGTCCTCGTCGATGTAATCGAGCTTGCCGTCGCCGTCGCGGTCCTCGCCCTTATCGAGCTGGTGGTTGTTGTTGTCGTCTTCCCAGATCAAGTCAGGGTGGCCGTCGCAATCGACGTCCTCCCGGTTGACCCCCTCGCATCCGGCGCCGGACCGGGTCAGGCGCCCGTCTTGATCCCTGTCCTCCCCGGCGTCGAACACGCGGTTGTGATTGATGTCCTCGAAGATGTCGAAGGCATGGTCACGATCGTAGTCCTCGCCCGGGTCGCGCTCGGTCGCATCGATGAAGCCGTTCTTGTTCCGGTCGATGAACAGAATCCCGTTGTGGTTGGTGTCGGCGCCCAGCGTCGGGATCGCCTGGGGCTGGGTCGCGAAGTGCTGGACCGTGGTTTCGAGGAAGACGTTCGGGTTGAAGACCGCCGTCTCCTTGAGCGTCAGGTTGAGGCCGCCGCGCTTCTCGGTGTAGCCCGCCTCGACGGCGGTGAAGGAATCGACTCCCAGGTTGTCGTACTGCTGGGGATCCCAGGTCACCGTGAACTGCAGCTTGTGGTTCGTCGACATGTCCCAGGACAGCTTGCCGAAGACCCTCTTCTCCGTGGTCGGACGCACGAACGCCTGCGTGAGAGCGTTCACCGGCTCCTGGACCTGGATGTACTCGGCCGTGAAGTAATACCAGGCCTTGTCCTTCTTGAGCGGTCCCCCGAGCGACAGGAACGGCTGGAAGTCGTTGAATTTCAGGTCGCGCAGGCCGATCTCCCCGAGGCCCCCGTGCAGCGTCGGGTCGTCGATCCCGGCTCCGTCCCCGTCGAAGATCTTGCTGCGCCAGTAGAAGCTGAACTTTCCCTCGAACTCGTTCCCTCCCGACTTGGTGACGAGAGTGACGAACCCTCCCTGGCCCCGGCCGTATTCGGCGGTCGCCCCGGCCGTCTTGACCTCGATCTCCTGGATCGAGTCGATGTTGATCTCCTGTCCCCGTTTCCCGGTGAGCGGGTCGTTGGTCGAGACGCCGTCCACGAGAGTGATGACGTCAGTGTCGCGCGATCCGTGGATCGTCGGATTGCCATCGCCGTCCACGTCGGACACGCCGGGGGCGAGTGTCAGGACGTCCTGATAGTTGCGGCCGAGGATCGGCAGGGCGTCGATGAACTCGGAGTTGAAGGTCGTCGAGGTGGTGGTCGTCTCGGTGTTGACGATTTCGCCCTGCGCGGTGACCCTGACCTTCTCCTGCAACTCGCTGCCGGGACGCAGCGTGATCGTGGTGGTCATCGTCCTGCCGGGGGTGATGTCCACGTCCATCTTGATCGTGGACATCTCGGGGAACGAGACCTCCAGGACGTACCCCTTCCCGGGCGGAAGCGGCGCGATGCGGAATTCGCCGTTCGCGTCCGTGACGGTCTGCTGGTTCACGCCCAGGGAGTCGTTCTTCAGAGCGATCCGGGCGGTCGGCAGCGGCGCGCCGTCCTTGTCGACGACTTTCCCCTTGAGACCCGAGGTGGCCTGGGCGAAGACCGGGATGTTGAAGGCGAGGAGAAGAGAGCCGGCGAGAAGGAGGAGTCTTTTTGCGACCATTGGCTTTGGACCTCCGGGCGGGGCCTGGCGAGGCGCTCCGTCCCCTTGTTTGCACCAGCCCGTGATCAGTCCTTCTGTGGTGAACGATTCGAGCCAAGTCTAAAGAAACGTGCAAGATCGTGTCAAGGGACGACCGCCTGTCCATCGGCTGTTCCGACGGGGGATCCGGCGGCCCCCCAGGGTGCGCCGTAATTCTACCGTCAAGCCCCTCAGTGTCAAGAAGATGATGGGGGTCCACCTGCGGGCTATATACAGCAAGGGGGGGGCCGGGGGGGAAGGGGGGCGATCAGCGGTACTGGATTTTCAGGCGCTTGATCTTCTCATTCAGCGTCGTCGGGTTCAGCCCAAGGCGGGCGGCAGCCTTGCGCTGGACACCGTTCACACTCTTCAGGGTCTCCACGATGATCTCCCTCTCCATCCGTTCCATGGTCTCGTAGAACGACATGGTCCCGTCCATCTGCATCGGACCGGGAAGGGGCCGCGGCCGGTCACCCTGCAGGGGTTCCGGAAGGAGATCCGTGCCGATCACCGGCGAGGAGGAGAGGACAACCGCCCTCTCGATGACGTTTTCGAGCTCGCGCACGTTTCCGGGCCACGAGTAGTCGACCAGGATCGCCAGGACCTCGGGGACCACGGCCCGCACCACCTTGCCGTTCTCCGCGGCGTACTTGACGATGAAGTGTTCGACCAGGAGCGGGATGTCCTCGCGGCGGTCGCGCAGAGCCGGAACATGGATGTGGAAGACGTTGAGGCGGTAGAAGAGGTCGAGCCG
>JBGPED010000004.1:0-36248 GCA_041482595.1 Acidobacteriota bacterium | reverse complement strand
TCAAAGGGTATCGACATCTCCCAATGCTTCGCGAGGCGCTGAAACGCGAACTGAAGATCGGGAAGAAGAACAGCTCAGTGAAACAAGCTGCTTGATCAATGACGAGCCGTGGAGAAATTCAACTAGGAATGGGCTTGACTCCCAGCCCCTTGAGCCAATTGTTATTGGGCAACCAACCGCGGCCGATTTCGGCCATCCTGTTGGCCTCATAGTAGCTGGTTCGAAGGGATGCCTGATTCTTCAGGGGAGTATTCGGTGGGTATTCGCAATCGTGGTCGCCCGTCTCTCCGAGGAGATTGATGTCACCGCTCGAACTCACACTCAGCGGGCCGAGCGGCTCATTGCATCGGGTGACCGCTTCTATGTATTTTCCCTTGAGCGTCGTTGTTGCCGTACCGGTAGCGTCAAAAATGCCGCCACCATTGGAAAAGAAGAACTGGCAGACACCCCCAGACTGACAGTCGCTGTCACGGGTACAAGATGTTGTCGGTTGGTTGCTGCACTTGGGTGGAGCGTAATCGGCCCAAGGCATAGGGAAGTCACTCTTCATCTTTCCGCACTGGGGTGGTGTCGTTTGACAGACCTCAGTGTTGGTCGCCGGGTAGACGCCTCCCTTGATCTTTCTCTGCACATGGAGATATTTATCCTCAAACGCGACAACACTGCCGGAGTGGGCGTCGACCATGATCTCCCAGCGGCCCGGTTCCGTGCTCCTCTCGAATGCAAAGGTCCAAACGAGGAGGTGCCCGTAACCATCACCGATGGGCCCGCCGGACGTATAGGCCAATTCGCGCCCAAGCGGGGCGATCGGGACGACTTCGAGTTGGGGCCACTCGACCAGGCTATCGCCCGCCTGTTGGCCCCCAACGTACTGAAACCCGATCCTCAGCGCCTCGTCGGCAGCGATAGATGGCTGCAGATCGATTTGGACATCACCCCAGGACTCTGTCCCGATCAGCACCAGGTTGCCGTGATTAAGCGTACCGAGCAGGCGACCGTGACGGACCGGGATGCCGCCAGCAACCTGCGGGATACTCACTTGCCAGAGGTAGTCGTTCACCTGGCCGGCGCTCGGCGTCCCCAGCTGATCGATCGCAATCCTGAACACGTCTTCGTTCGCCACGACGTACTGTCTAACGCGATCCCCGACGACCGCCGCGGTGACGTCGCTCACGGGGTATCCCAACGCGGCTTCAAGATCGATCAGGGTGAGCCGATTGCCCGCACCTGTTCCCGGGATAAGGGGATCAGACGCTGCAATGTCTGCCGGTGTTCCAGAGCGGGGATCGATGGAAACTGCCGCGCGCTGCGAGTGCCGGGCCTTGAAGTCTTGCCAAGCAACGGCATTCGGGAGCTGTCCTAGGACATCGTCAAGACGGACGGCAGCGGTACTTATGATGAGCTGAGGATGGACGAACTCCAACTGGGAGAGGCGCATGGTTGCCTGCCCAGTCATCGAGGGCTGGGCGCCCAGGTAGGCAAGCGCAAGAGCGAAGATCGGGAGGCAGAATTTCACTCTTTTCATGACGACCCTCCCTGGCTTCTCAGTCCACGAAACCCACTCCTGGTGTCCTGGTGCGCGATGCCCTGGCAGGCTCCGACGAATCTACCTTGATTCTCTTACCTGCTTTCTCTCGCAATTCTGTTCATCCTGGTTGAGGTGGCGCCGCAGCCGAGAGAGCTTCGATTGCGGGCCACGGAACTCCTCAGGGGCATGGAGGGATCGTCTGGTCACGGTAGGATGAACCATAAGTGCCGACCCCGCACGAGTTCCGTGCTTCGGCGAGATACCAGAATCCAGTTCCCATGGAAGGATCCGGTCTCAAGTCAGTGAACTCCGTTTCTGACGCTGTCTGAAAGCAGCTACCCGAGGAGAGATCCACGCCCCCCGTCATGGATATTGTTCCCGACACTATCTGGTAAAGTGTCTCGGGACCTGCTGAGGAACTCTGGCTGCCCCAGGCAAGCTGCGTCGGGTAGATCGACGTGACCCCGAGAGTCTGCACCTCCCGAGGGACCGACCACACGTTCGGGTTGGCGTCGTTGCAGTCGCCGGCGCACTCGCTGAGGCCGTCACCGTCGTTGTCGACTGACAGGCCCAGGGCGTACCGCCCACCATAGGTGCTTGCCCAGACGATCATGAAACTGCCGGTCCAGACCGCGCCGTGCTTGACGCCGGGCCCGAACAAGGGGGCGTTGAGGGTGGACGTTGAGGTCCAGGTGCCAGTAACTGGGGACAGGCGCCCGCCGGTATTCGTCCCACCCGAGGCGATGCCACCGCCCCAGATGATCATCTCGCTCCCGGTCCAGACAGCCGTGTGTCCGTATCGCCCAACCGGGGCGCCCGCTGTCGGAGTGGATTTCCACGAATCACTTGCCGGGCTATAGCGGCCACCGGTGTTGAGGTAGTTAGGCGAGCCACCCCAGACGATCATTTCATCTCCTGTCCAGATGGCCGTGTGGAGTTCTCGAGCCGCAGGAGCACCCGTTGTCGTCGTCGGATGCCATTCGTCAAGCACCGGGTCGTACCGCGACCCGGAATTGAGGGGGCCGCTTCCCGACTTGAAACCACCCCAAACGATTATTTCGCTGCCGGCCCATACCAATGAGTGATCATACCGACGATCCGGGGCTCCGGTCATCGACGTCGCGAGCCACGTGTCCGCGACAGGATCGTACCGGCCGCCGGTGTTCAGGCTCGTACTGCCATCAAACCCGCCCCAGATGATCATCCGGCTACCGGTCCAGACGGCCTCATGAGCCGACCGACCCGCCGGAGCATCGGTGGTCGAGGTCGGCTGCCACGTGTCCGTGATGGGGTTGTACCGGCCACCAGTGTTCAGACGATTCGCTGGACCCAAGGCGGCCCCACCCCAGATGATCATCAGGTCTCCTGCCCACACGGCCGTATGACCGCCTCTTGGGGATGGGGCGTTCGTCCTCGAGGTCGGCGCCCACGAGTCCGTAAGGGGGTCGTATCGGCTTCCCTGTGTCTCTCCCCCTCCCTGCCAGACGATCATAACGTTCCCGGTCCACACCGCCTCCAGATAGCCCGACGCTGAAGGCGCATTCAGCGTCGAGGTGGGGGTCCAGGAATCAGTCTCTGGGCTGTACCTTCCGCCCGTATTCTGCGGGCCGGTTGTACGTCCACCACCCCAGACAATCATCTGGTTTCCGGTCCACACGGCCGACGTGGTACGCCCGGACGGTGCGTTCACTGTCGATACCGGCACCCACGTATCGGCCAGAGCGTCATAGCGTCCCCCTGAATTAAGGGGAAAATCAGCTTCCGCGAAGGAGATCTGGCCGCCCCAGACGATCATCTCGCTCCCCGTCCACACAGCGGCGTGCCAGTTCCTACCTTCGGGTGCGCCTACTGCAGAAATCGGGACCCAGGTGTTCGATACGGGATCGTAACGCGCTCCCGTATCGAAGTTGGTGTCGGCGAGATAGTCGTAACCGCCCCACACGATCATGTCAGAACCGGTCCAGACTGCGGTGTGCTGGCCCCGGGCCTCGGGGGCGCCGGCCAAAGAAGTTTGGCTCCACGTGTTTGTGACAGGGTCATATTGCCCGCCTGTGTTCAGGGAAACGTTCGAACTGCCCCAACCGCCCCATACGATCATTCGACCGTTGCCCCAGACGGCTGTGTGAAAATACCGGGGCAGCGGGGCGCTTGCGCTAGGGGTCGCCACCCAGGTGTCGGACACCGGGTCGTAGCGACCACCGGTATTGGTCAAGACACCGCTAGTCCCACCCCAGACGATCATTTCGTTGCCGGTCCACACAGCGGTGTGGAAGAACCTCCCGCTTGGTGCTCCCGACGTGGATGTGGGAGTCCACGTGTCAGACACCGGGTCATAGCGGCCCCCATCTACCAACGGAACCCCACCTGCGCCCACGCCACCCCAGACAATCATGGATGTGCCCGTCCAGACGGCCGTATGCTGATCGCGTGCCTGAGGCGCCCCAATCGCTGATATGGGTGTCCATGTGTCCAGAACGGGATCATACCGGGCCCCGCTATCAAGGCTTCCCGTCGGCGGCCCGATGCCCCCCCAGACAATCAGAACGCTGCCTGTCCACACTAGGCTGTGACCGCCCCTCCCAAGGGGCTCATCGTCCAGGATCCCATTGTCCCAGGTGTCATCGGGGACACAGGAGAATGTTGCTGCCGTGGGACCCAGCGTGGCGAGACATTTCAGGCTCGGCGCCTGGCCCGTTTCCAGCCTGCCACCGGCACTCGGAGGGGCGGGGCCCTTCAGGGTCCGCGCGACCGGATGGGTCAGCGCTTCACTGAATTCGCCCTCGAACTTCGCCCACCATTCATCCCAAGGGACTTTTGGGATCGTGTAAATGGCTATCTCGACTCTATCGAATTCTTCGACAAGAGGGACTTCAATGACGAAGCTGCTCCGCTCCTCGATGACCGGGCCGATCGTTCCGACCCCACCCGGCAGGCGCGCCCGTCGGCGCGTGAATTCCTCTGAACCAAATTCCAGGCGGGTGGCAGCGCAAGCAGAATTCAACGAAGTCGCCAAGGCCGCGGGCACTCGGTGTTCCCGTCTACCATCACTTTCAACCATTGCCAGCTCCAAAACCTGACGCCGTGGATGCTCTGCGGCGGGATCAAGAGCACCAATCAGCAGAAGCTTGCGGATATGTTCAGCTTCTTCCCTGGCGGCGGGATGGACGCGGTTGTCCATCGCAAAGAAGTTGCGACTGAGGCGGTCAGCCAGAATGGGCCGGGCCAGGCACTCCCGGATGAGTAGCTCGTCGCGGCCCAGAGCGTCATAGATTTCCTCGAGCCGCTCCGGGAAGCGCGAATTCGAGGCGATGCGTTCGAGTTCCTTCTGGAGCGCCAGGCCTGTTATGGGCGTCTTCCAGAATGCCTCAAGCGCCGCCGACTGCTTGAGATAGGTTCGCACCCTTTTCTCGAGGATTGCCCTGGGCACCGCCTCTTCGAACGGACGGGACACCCCGATCTGGTGGGAATAATAGAGGCGGTCGATAGCCTCCTGGGCCCTGACCCGCTCCTCGAAGGTCAGTTCGCGCGTTCGTCCAGAACCCCAAAGCAGTGGCGTGAGGCTGAGGACTGCCAAGAGGGCGGGCGCCAAGATTGTCAGGCGTAATAGGGCCGAAGCTGGGCAGCGCATGGGTCGGCTCTGATTGAGAACGTCTGAGCAGACCCTACGCCTGCCTGCAGCAATCTGTCAAGCGACTCTGTTTCGGCCGCTGGCGAACCACCTCGACGGCGAACATCGACACCGGTCCAGAAGCCCGTCGTTCCCGGCGCTTTCGAAACGGTCCAGCGAGCGCCGCAACGACCAAAGGGTCCGGTCAATTCATGAACTCCCCACAAAGCGGCGCCTCAGCGGTTGCCGCCCACCGCCGGCGTGTATTACCATGCGCGGACCCCGCATGACGCGGGCCAGGCGTCCCGGCCCGCCGTACCGAGGAGCCCCTTGAGCGAGATGTTTCAGGTCATCAACACATGACCGCGCCGGCCCGCGGCGGCGTGCGCGTGGCCCGTCTTCCGAACGGGCTCGTCGTCCTGCTGCGCGAGATGCGTCAGGCCCCGGTGGTCTCCGTCTGGTGCTGGTACCGCGTCGGATCGCGCGACGAGCGCCCGGGGATCACAGGTCTGTCGCACTGGGTGGAGCACATGAACTTCAAGGGGACGCGCCGCATCCGCAAGGACGACGTGACCCGCCGGGTCGAGCTCGCGGGCGGCACCTGGAACGGCTACACCTGGCTCGATGTCACCACCTATTACGAGACGGTGCAGAGCGACGCGTTCGAGGAGATGCTCCGCCTCGAGTCGTCCCGCATGACGGAGTGCCTCTATTCGGCGACCGAGGTCGAGCACGAGCGGAGCGTCGTGATCTCGGAGCTGCAGGGAGGCGAGAACGATCCGCGCTCCTTCCTCGAGAAGGAGGTGACCGGCACGGCGCTCCAGGCCCATCCCTACCGCTGGCCGACCATCGGCTACCTGTCCGATCTGAAGGCGATCACGCGTGACGATCTGTACGGGCATTACCGCCGCTATTACGTTCCGAACAACGCCGTCCTGGTCGCCGCGGGGGACTTCGAGGCCGCCGCGGCGCTCCGTCTGGTGCGCCGCCACTTCGGAGGGATCCGTCGCGGGGAAGACCCGCCCCCGGTGCGGACGGTCGAGCCGCCGCAATCGGGCGAGAGGCGTCTTCTGGTGCGGCGCCCTTCCGGGGCCGTCTACCTCGATGTCGCCTTTCACGCCCCCGCGGCCACCGACCCCGACTTCGCCGCGCTCCTCGTGACCGACGGGATCCTTGCCGGGGGCCCGACGGTCAACGTCTGGTCCGGCCCGGACGGGCGGGGCCCGAGCAAGTCGTCGCGCCTGTACCGGGCCCTGATCGAAGGGAATCTCGCCAGCCAGGTTTCGACTCTCGTCCTGCCGACCCGTCACCCCTACCTGTACCGTGTCGCCGTGACGGCGAACGAGGGCGTCGACCCGGCACGCATCGAGGAGGTCCTGACGTCCGAGATCGATCGTCTGGCGCGCGGCGACATCGAGGCGCGGGACCTGGAGCGCGCCAAGAACCAGCTCCTGGCGCGCCACGCCCTCGAGTCGGAGAGCACGACCGACGCCGGCCACCAGCTCGGCTTCTTCGAGACGGTCGCAAGCCATCGGCTGTTCTTCGACCTGCCGCGACGCGTGCTGGCCGTCAAAGCAGCCGACGTGTCGGCCCTCGCGCGCGCGCGGCTCGACCGCGACCGCAGGACGGTCGGCATCCTCCTTCCGTCGGGGCAGCCGCCCACATCGGCCGCGGCCGCCCCCCACGGCGCCACCCGTCCATGAGCGCCGCGCGCCGGGTCCGCCTGGACAACGGTCTCGTGGTGATCGCGCGGCCGAACCGCGCGGCGCGATCGGTCGCCCTGCGACTGGTCCTCGAGGCGGGGGCGGTCTTCGATCCCGCCGGGAGGGAGGGGACGGCGGCGCTGGTCGCGGATCTGCTGGACCGCGGCGCCGGTTCCCTGCCGGGCGAGGCGATCGCGTCGTTTTTCGACGACCTCGGGGTGGCGTACGCCGCCTCGGCGCGGCGCGACACGACCGAGATCGAGCTGCGGCTCCTGTCGCAGCACCTGACCGGTGTGCTCGAACGCCTGCGCCTCATTGCGGCCGAGCCGACCTTTCCGGAGACCGAGGTCCGCCGACAGAAGGACCAGGTGCTGACCGCGATCGCCGAGCGCGATCAGGACACCGCCGCCGTGGCCGAGATGGAGCTGCAGGCGGCCCTCTTCCCTCCCGGCCACCCTTACCGCCACCCGCGGCTGGGAACGCGCGACAGCGTGTCCCGCATCAAGCGCCAGGATCTCGCCGCCTTCCACCGCGCGCGGTTCCGCCCCGCCGGGACGATCCTGTCGCTGGCCGGCGATTTCGATCCGGCGCGCGTCCTCGACCTCGCGGCGACCGTCTTCGGGTCCTGGAACGGCGGCCCGGACGGTCGGGGTCGGACGACGCCCGGTGCTCTGGGAGGACGAACCGCGTCGCAGGCGCGCGCCTCGATCCCGGATCCCCCCGCGCCCGCGCAGCCCGTCGTCGTGATGCGGTCGATCGCGGGGAAGACCCAGGCCGACATCGCATTCGGCTTCACGGGGCTCAGGCGCCTGGCCCCCGACCTGCCGGCGGCCCTGGTCCTCAACAGCATCCTGGGGGAGTTCAGTCTCGGGGGGCGTCTCGGAAAGGCGATCCGTGACCGGGCCGGCCTGGCCTATTACGCGTACTCCCATTTCACCGCGGGACTGGGGGCCGGGCCGTTCGTGGCGCGGGCCGGCGTCGCGCCGGATGGCGTGCGGCGCGCCATCGTCCTGATGCGGCGGACGATCACGCAGATCGTGCGCCGCGGTGTCACCCCCTCCGAGCTGCGCGATTCCAGGCAGGCGCTCTCCTCCTCCGTTCCCCGGCGCATGGAGACCAATCCCGAAGCGGCCGCCGTCCTCGCGGACGCCGAGTTCTACGGCCTGGGGATCGACTACCCTGAGAGACTGCCCGGTCTGATCGGGCAGGTCACGCGGAACGAAGTCGAGGATTCCGCTCGGAAGTACCTGACCCCCGGTCGCTCGGTGCTGGTCGTGGCCGGCCCCGCGATGGAGAAGGAGGCCTTCGCATGACAGGAAGGAAAGTCGCGCCCGCGCTCGCCGCCCTGCCCGCCCTCCTCGTGCTCGCCGCCGCGGGCACAGCACCGGTTCCCGCGCCGGTCGCGAAGCCGGGCGCCCCGCCCGCCGGGGCGGCGGAGACCTACGATGTCCTGCTGCGCGGGGGGCGGATCGTGGACGGCAGCGGCAATCCGTGGTTCGCCGGAGATGTCGCGATCCGGGGCGACCGCATCACCGCCATCGGGAACCTGAAGGACGCCGGGGCCCGCCGGACCATCGACGCCCGCGGCCTGGTGATCGCCCCGGGGTTCATCGACATGCTCGGGCAGTCGGAGCTGACGGTCCTGGTCGACCCGCGGGTGCAGAGCAAGATCACGCAGGGGATCACCACCGAGCTGACCGGCGAGGGTGGCTCGGTCGCGCCGCAGACGTCCTTCACGATCGAGGACCTCCTGCCGGGCATCGCCGAGTACAAGCTCACCGTCGACTGGCGGGACTACGACGGCTACTTCCGGCGCCTCAAGGCGAGGGGATCGGCGATCAACTTCGCCCACCTCGTCGGGGCCACGCAGGTGCGCCAGGCCGTCCTGAAGAGCGACAACCGGCTGCCGGAATCCGCCGAGCTCGAGGCGATGAAGCGCCACGTGGCGCGCGCCATGGAGGCCGGGTCGTTCGGCCTGTCCTCCTCCCTAATCTACCCCCCGGCCAGCTTCTCGGACACCCACGAGCTGGTCGAGCTGGCGAAGGTCGCGGCCGTCTACGGCGGCATCTACGCCTCGCACATCCGCAACGAGGCGGACGACATCATCGCGGCCCTCAGGGAGGCGGAGACCATCGGCGAGCAGGCGAAGATCCCGGTCGAAGTCTGGCACCTCAAGTGCGCGGGACGGAAGAACTGGGGGCGCATGAAGGAGGTGGTGGCGGAGATCGACGCCGCGCGCGCGCGCGGCATCGACATCACGGCCGACATCTATCCCTACCCCGCCTCGTCCACCGGTCTGGCCGCGAGCCTGCCGCCGACCGCGTCGGAAGGGGGCGTCGCCCGGCTCGTGGCCCGCCTGAAGGACCCCGCCGAGCGCGCCCGCATCCGCGCGGAGGTCGAGAACCCTTCCGGTGGATGGGAAAGTCTGTTCCACAACGTCGGCGGGCCGGAAAACGTCCTCGTCGTCGGCGTCCGGACGCAGGCGAACAAGCCGTACCAGGGGAAGAGGCTGTCGGACATCGCGCGCCTGCGCGGCAAGGATCCGATCGAGACGATGTTCGATCTGCTCGTGGAGGAGAACGGATCGGTCGACTGCGTCTACTTTGCCATGTCGGAGGACGACGTCCGCACGGCGATGACGACTCCCTGGGTCGCGTTCAACTGCGACAACGCCGGCGTGTCGCCCGAGGGCGTCCTCGGGGCGAGCAACTGCCACCCGCGCGCCTACGGCACGTTCCCGCGCGTCCTCGGACGCTACGTTCGCGACGAGAAGGTCCTGCGCCTCGAGGAGGCGGTGCGAAAGATGACCTCTCTCCCCGCCCAGAAGCTGGGTCTTAGGGATCGCGGTCTGCTGCGTCCGGGATCGTTCGCCGACATCACCGTGTTCGACCCGGACCGAGTGATCGACCGCGCCACGTTCGACGCGCCGCACCAGTTCTCCCTGGGGATCGTCGAGGTCTTCGTCAACGGTGTCCTGGTCGTGGACCAGGGGAAGATCACCGGCCGCCTGCCGGGCCGCATCCTGCGCGGCCCCGGGTACCGGCCGCCGCGCTGAGAGAATCGGCCGAATTCAGCTCCAGCGGATGAGCCCTCCGTCGCGCAGGCGATCGAGAAGTGTCCGCACGTTCGCCTCCCAGGTGTGGCGCTCCAGGACAAGGCGGCGCGCCGAGGCGCCCAGCCGGGCGCGGAGATCCGGGTCGTCGACCAGCCGGAGGATCGCCGCCGCCAGCGCGGACTCATCTCCCGGCGGGACCAGGAGCGCCGTCCGCTCGTGCTCGAGAACCTCGCCGATCTGCTCCAGCCGGCTCGCCACGATCCCCCGCCCGGTGGCCATGTACTCGAAGAGCTTCGTGGGGGAGCCGAAGAAGCGGGTGCCGTCCGGGTTCGGGACGTGCGGCGCCACCAGGACGTCCATGGCCGCGAGATGGACGGGGCCCTCCTCCTGGGGGACGAGCCCGGTGAACACCGCCGCCTCGCGCATCGCCCCCTCCGCCAGGATCGCCTCGGCTTCCGGCCGCTCCACCCCGTCGCCCACGAACAGGAAGCGGACATTGGGGCGCTCCCTCGCGACCCGGAGCGCGGCCCGCGCCAGGACCTTCGCACCGTGCCACCGCCCGAAGGTGCCGATGAACCCGACCACCGTTCGCCCGTCCAGACCCAGTCGGTGGCGAACGGGCCCGATCGGCAGGTCGGGCCGGTAACGCCCGGGATCGACGCCGTTCTTCAGGAGGAGGATCCTCTCCCGCTCGACGCCGCGGTCCAGGAGGTACTCCTCGAGCGGCGCCGACACGACGACGATCAGGTCCGCATGTCGTAGGTGGATTTTCTCCAGGCCGGCGAACAACGGGCGGAAGCGGAACGGCCGGCCCCAGTGGTCCTCGATCCAGACCTCCGATCCGTTGAACTCCAGGACCAGCGGCGCGCGCGTCTCCCGGGACAGCGTGATCCCCGCGTGGTTGAAGGCGTCGAAACGCTGGTAGAGGAGATCCGCCGGCCGCCGCGCCAGGACGGCGCGCGCCCGGCGCTCGAACCGGAAGGAGTGCGCCAGCCCCTGCGTCTCGCGGTTGAAGTTGCAGAGGCGGCCCGGGGGCGCAAGATCGACCGGGAGGCGCTGTGGGTCCAGGAGCCGGGGCCGGTCGCTGCAGATGAACGCCACCATGGCACCGGCGGCCTGCAATCCCGCCACGACCCCGGCGGTGTGCGCCACCGATCCCCCGGCGACGACCCCGGCCCCGAGGTCGGACCTGAGATAGACGATCCGCTTCCCCGAGGCCGGCCGGGGTGCCCGGCGCGGCGCCTCGAGGAGCCGCCTCACCCGCACCGCGGTCCGCGCCAGGGCCAGCCCGGCCAGGAGGGCCCCCGCTCCCCAGGCCGGCAGATCCCTGGCCACGAACCGCGTCGCCGACAGGAGCATCCGGCGGCCCGAGAGATCGAGGAGATAGCGGCGGGGCGCGGTCGGCATCGCCCCGAGCGCCTGCAGCTTCCAGAGGCTCTCGTGCATGTCGAGGTCGTCGGTCAGCATCACCAGCTCGTCGACCTTGAGGGATCGCAGCCGCGCCACGAGACGCAGAGGCGTGAGGTGCCGCACCTCCTCGCGACGGATCAGCCGGAGCGACCGCCCGGGGAGGATCCTCGGCAGCGCCCGCTCCGCTCCGGCGGGGTCCCGCACGAGCAGGAGAACGGCGGCGCGAGGCCCGGCCATGCTCACTTCGTTGCCTCGATCACCACGTACCAGCCCCAGCGGCGAGCCAGGGCGGGGAGGATCGAGGCCGGCAGCCACCTCAGGAAGAAGACGTCCTGGCGGTTCAGGTGGACGACGCGCGTCCGCACGTCCCGGAAGCCGCGGCAGAGATCACGGCACTCGGCCGCGGAGAACACCTTGGTGAGAGGGTTCGTCTCGCCATCGGTCATCCGTGTCAGGTGATCGTCGAGGCGGAACTCGCGGATCCGGACGCTCTTGCCGCGCAGCCTCGCCGCGACCCGGTAGAGGATCTCCCGCGCCGCGAACAGGCCGCAGATCTGGAAGCGGTAGTGGAGGGAGTTCCGGTGATAGAGAAGAATCGTCGCCGTTCCGCCCGGTTTCAGGACCCGGTGGATTTCCCGGATCGACCTCGCCGTGTCCGGTGTGTGGTGCAGCACGCCGTTGGAGTAGACGAAGTCGAAGCACCCGTCGCAGAACGGCAGGTTTTCCGCGTCGCCCCGGTAGAACGCCCCCGTCTGACCGAGGAGCGCGAAGCGACGGATCGCCAGGTCGAGGTGGCGCTGCGTGAGATCGAGGCCGGCGACCAGAGCACCTCCTCTCGCGAATTCGAGCAGGTCCGTCCCCATCCCACAGCCGACCTCGAGCATCCGATCGCCGCGGTGCCGGTCGAATCCCGCCACCTCACGCATCCACGGTCCGTAATCGACATAGCGGAAACGGGCATGCTCGTCGAACCATTCCCTGGTGAACTCCCGGTTCTGCGGGTCGAATCCGGCGGTGCGCGTCCCGATCGGGTTCTCCGACCAGTGCGCCGCCGTGCGCCGCTTGATCTCGAGATCGTGCGAGGCGGAGTCGGCGGGGGTCCGGGCGACCCTTCGTGATGCCTCCGCGGCGCCTCCCCCCCAGATGCGCATCCCGAAAATCCCGTGCAGCTCCTCGGGTGCTATGACCAGGCTGTCCCACAGGCGCACTCCGCCTCCCCGGAGGAAGGCGCCGAGGCTCAGGAGGAGCATCGTCGAGTAGGCGACGCTGCTGGTGATGGCCGCCCCCACGATGCCGAATCGGGGGATGACGGCGGCGTTGAGCGACAGGTTGAGGATCGCCCCCACGAGCGGCGCCGTGATCGTCACGAGGGGCATCCCCTGTCCGCCGAAGTGCTGCATCAGGATGCCGTTCATCCCGAGGGCCCAGACCCCCGGAAGGAGCCAGCGGGTCGCCGGGATCGCCTCGCGGAATCCGGGGCCGTAGAGCAGGGAGATCGCCGGCCCCGCCAGGATCCATGCGGCGGCGCACAGAACGGTCATCACGAGCGCGGCGTGCCGGGTGACGCGCGCCGTGACCGCCGATTGGTTGCGCGGCTCCTCCGCGGCGATCCGGGGGAGCAGGATCAATCCGATCGTCGCGGGGATGAGCAGGAGGTTGTCGGCGACCTGCGCCGCGATCGAATAGACACCCGCCGCGGACGTCCCGAGAAAGTAGTTCACCAGCAGCATGTCGGAGCGGATGACCAGGTACGCCAGCAGGCATGACAGGTAGGACTTCAGGCCGAACGGGATCATGCGCGCGAACAGGGCTCGATCGAAGGCGAACCGGAACGGGACCCGGCGCCGGCAGTACAGGACCGCGGCGAGGGCCGAGAGCGCGGCGAAGACCGAGAAGAGGACGACCGCCCCCGTCGGCCCCCCGTTGAAGACGACGAGATAGACCACGAGCGCCACGAAGGTGACGACCTTCGCCACCGCCTCGAAGACATTGAAGGCCTTCACCTCGTGCATCCCGAGAAGGGCGTTCTGGAAGAACAGGTTCAGGAAATGGAACGGCAGCGTCGCGGCCGCCACGACCACGAGAACGAAGGGGACGCCGGTGAACCAGCGTGGCTCGGCAAGGATGGCGGCGATCGCCGCGATCCCGGCGCCCGCGCCGAGCGCCAGGCCGAGGACCGAGGCGTTCCCCAGCACGCCGCGGGCGAGCCGAGGATCCTGCGCCACGAAATAGGCGTTCCCGCTGTGCAGCCCGAGGCTCCCGAACTGCAGGGCGAGACCGGTCACGACCGAGACCATCGCCAGGATGCCGCGCCCCTCCGGCCCGAGCCAGCGGGCGGTGACGATGCTCCCCACGAGCCCGAGGAGAATCGTCAGTCCGCGGGTCAGGAGCGTCAGGGCGACTCGGTCGAAAAAGCGCATGCCGACCCTCAGGCCGCCCGCGCGGCGATCGAGGAGTCGTGCCGGCGGCTCGGGTTGCGGACACTGCGGACGAGCGTCGTGAACAGCGGCAGGATCAGGATGGCTCAAACAGATCCCTCGAGTCGTCGGTCGCGGGCCACCCTGGATTATAGGTCAGCAAAATAGAGGACGCAGGCGGAACGGGCCGGGCGCTCGGGGCGCTGTCTCAGAATGACGAATTCGTAACCGCGGGCGGAGACAGGAACGCTTGTCCACCCTTCATGACGAACCGGACCCTGCGGAGGGCCGAGATGTCCTCGACGGGGTTCCCCTCCACGGCGATGAGGTCCGCCAGCTTCCCCGGCTCGACGGCGCCGATGCGGTCCTGCCAGCCGAGGAGCTCGGCGTCGACGAGTGTCGCCGCCTGGATCGCCTTGAGGGGAGGCATGCCGTACTGCACCATCATCTCGAGCTCGCGGCCCGCCTGTCCCGGGGGGAAGTCCCCGGCGTCGCTCCCCGAGGCGATCTTCACCTTCATCCTGAGGGCGCGCTGGAACGAGTCGCGGTGGCCCTCGACGACCTTCTTCCACGCCGGGGTCGGCGTCGCTTCGTAGGACGTGAAATAGGCGGTCAGGGTCGGGCAGTAGTACACGCCCCTGTCCAGCATCATCTTGAAGGTCGTCTCGTCGAGCGACAGACCGTGCTCGACGGAGCGGACCCCGGCGCGCACGGCCGCCCGGGCCGCGTCGTCGCTGTAGCAGTGCGCCGACACCGGGCGGTGCCTGCGCCCCGCCTCGTCGACCAGCGCGTCCATCTCCTCCTGGGTCATGGTGACGCGCAGGTCGAGGATCTCGCCGGTCGGCGTGAACGTGCGGTAATCGCCGTAGAACTTCAGCCAGTCGGCGCCGTTCTGGATCTGCTCGCGCACCGCCTTGCGGATCTCCCACGGACCGTCGGCGATCTGCACCCCCTTCGGCACCGTCACCTCGTGGGCATACCCGAGGAGGGCGTAGTTCCCGGTCGTCGAGATCGCCCGCGTCGCGACCTGCATCCTGGGTCCCGGCACGAGACCGTCGGCGATGGCGTCGCGCAGATCGGCGTCGCCGTACATCGCCCCTTCGGTCTCCAGGTCGCGGATCGTCGTGAACCCCGCCAGGAGAAACGTGCGCGCCTGCGCCGCTGCCTGCAAGGTGCGGCGCGGCAAGGACTGCTTCAGGAGCTGCACGTCGTAGTCGCCGGGCTGCAGGAACGTGTGCGTGTGGGCGTCGACCAGGCCGGGCATCACCGTGAAGGCCGAGAGATCGACGACCGTGGCGCCGTCGGGGATCTTCGCGCCCCGCTCGAGGACGCTCTCGATCCGATCGCCGCGCACCACGACGGTAGCACCGTCCTTCAGGCCCCCCGTGCGCACGTCGAGCAGGCGGCCGCACCTCAGGGCTGAGACCTTCGGTGGAGCGTCCTGTTTCGGGGCGGGCTGGTTTTCGGCGGAAAGCGCCGGCGCGACGGCCAGGCACAGGGCGGCGAGCCCGAGGGCCGCGCCCGGAGCACCTCGACGCCATCGCGGGATGCGCGGTGCTTTCATCGGCTCACGCGGTCCGGCGCTGCGTGACGTGCAGGGCATAGAACGACAGTCCGAGCAGAATGATGATCGGCAGGACGAGGCTCCATGGATACGGGGCGAGCCACCAGGCGATCCCCGCCATGACGACGGCACCGGGGGTCACCGCATTGAGATGGGCCGGCATCGGGACCAGGCGCTCGGCCATGCGGCTGTGGCGGTAGCCGTACAGCGAGTAGATCGCCAGGCCGATCGCCAGCCATCCCGCGAAGCGCCACCAGGTGAGCGCCGGCAGACCGGCCATCAGCCAGACGCACGACGCGATGCCGGCGACCGCGAACTCGGTCTTGACGATCTCGGGGACCTTGCGACCCGTGAACTTGGCATACAACCCGACGATCGAGAACAGCGCCCCGATCACCGCCAGCAGCAGGACCACCGTGTGCTCGAGGAGCTTGCCCCAATTATCGTGCAGAAGTTCGGGCGGCAGGTAATAGAGGATCACCAGCCAGATCGGCAGGAGCGGGATCCAGGGCGTCTTGAAGGGGCGCGCGCGGTGCGGGTCGCTGTGCCGCAGGATCATCACGCCCGCGCAGACCAGGACGAAGGCGAACAGCGTCCCGATGTTCGTCAGCTCGACGATCTTGTCGAGCGGCGAGAACAGGGCGAAGAAGGCGACGAAAATCCCCGTCCAGATCGTCGTCACGTGCGGCGTGCGGTACCGCGGGTGCACCCTGGCGAAGATCTTGGGGAGCAGCCCGTCGCGCGACATGGAGAAGAAGATGCGCGGCTGGCCGAGCTGGAAGACCAGAAGGACCGCCGTCATCGCCACGACGGCGCCGAACGACACCACCCCCGCCGCCCAGTCGAGGTGGATGAAGGCCAGCGCCGCGGGCAAGGGATCGGCGACTCCCAGCTGTTGCCACGGGATGATGCCGATGAGGACGGCGGCGACCGCGACGTAAATGATCGTGCAGATGATGAGCGACCCGATGATGCCGATCGGAATGTCGCGCTTCGGGTTGCGGGTCTCCTCCGCGGCCGTTGAGACCGCGTCGAAGCCGATGAACGAGAAGAAGATCAGCGCCGCTCCGGCCTGCACGCCCGCCCAGCCGTTGGGGATGAACGGCGTGAAATTCTCCGGCCGGACGTACTTGAAGGCGACCCAGACGAAGAGGACGAGGATCAGGATCTTGATCCCCACCATGACATTGTTGAAGACGGCGCTCTCCTTGACGCCGATGACCAGCACCCAGGTGATGAGCGCGACGATGGCCACCGCGGTGATGTTCATCACGATCGGGAAGCCGAACAGGTGCGGCGCCTTGGCGATGATCTCGGGGGTCCTGGTCGCGGTCTCGTAGTCGATCGTCAGCCAGGCGGGGATGCGGTAGCCGAAGGCGCTCTGCAGGACGTCGTTGAAGTGCGCCGCCCAGGAGATGGCCACCGCGATGTTGCCGACGGCGTACTCGATGATCAGGTCCCAGCCGATGATCCAGGCGATCATCTCGCCGAGCGTGGCGTAGGCATAGGTGTAGGCGCTGCCGGAGATCGGGATCATCGCCGCGAACTCGGCGTAGCACAGGGCCGAGAAGATGCAGGCGATCGCCGTGAGGACGAACGACAGGATGATCGCCGGGCCGGCGCCGGGCCGGTCGGCGTTCCCCGCGGTCGCGGTTCCGATCGCCGCGAAGATGCCGGTGCCGATGACGGCGCCGATTCCGAGCATGGTCAGGTCGAGGGAGGTCAGCGTGCGCTTGAGGGTGTGCTCGACGACGGCCTCGGATTCGCGCGTGATCCGATCGACGTCCTTCGTCCGGAACAAGGCCTGGAGCTTCATTCCCGGCGCACTCCGCGTGTCTTTTTTGCTTGGGACCCTGGAAGCGGCCGCACTATACGCAACGCCCCGGAGGGTGTCAACCGCACTCCTGCTAGAATGACCGCCCCTGCGCAGGAGGCACCGATGGCGTCGTTCACCGTCACCGTCAACGGCAGGAAGGTCACCGCGGAGGCGGACCCGGCCACACCTCTCCTCTGGGTCCTGCGGGACACGCTCGGGCTCACCGGGACGAAGTTCGGCTGCGGCGCCTCGCTCTGCGGGGCCTGCACCATTCACCTGGACGGCCGGGCGATCCGCTCGTGCGTGACGCCGGTCTCCGACGCCGCGGGAAAGACGATCACGACGATCGAGGGGCTGTCTGTGAACCGCAGCCATCCTCTCCAGAAGGCCTGGATCGCCGAGGACGTGCCGCAGTGCGGCTACTGCCAGTCGGGGATGATCATGACCGCCGCGGCGCTCCTCAAGGAAAAGCCGAAGCCGACCGACCAGGACATCGACGCGGCGCTGGGCGGGCACATCTGCCGCTGCGGCACCTACCAGCGCATCCGCAGGGCGGTCCACCGCGCCGCGAGGGGAGGCGCGCGGTGAGCGCCATCCTGAACGTCAGCCGGCGCGGGTTCCTCCGAATCGCCCCCGCGGCGGGCGCCGGCCTGGTGCTGGGCCTTCGGTGGCCGGGACTCGTCGAAGCGTCCGGACCCCAGAAACTCCGCGGATCGAGACTCGCTCCCAACGCCTTCCTGCAGATCGATCCCCGCGGTGACGTGACCATCTGGGCCAGCAAGTCGGAGATGGGCCAGGGTGTTTGGACGTCGCTCCCGATGATCGTCGCGGAGGAGCTGGACGCCGACTGGTCGCGCGTGCGCGTCGAGCAGGCCTGGGCCGACCCGAAGTTCGGCGACCAGGACACCGGCGGAAGCTCGAGCGTGCGCACCAAATACGATCCGATGCGACAGGCCGGAGCGGCGGCGCGCGCCATGCTCGTCGCCGCCGCGGCAGAGACCTGGGGCGTCGACGGCTCGACCTGCCGGACGCAGAAAGGGGCGGTCCTCCATCCGCCGACCGGCCGGCGCCTCGCCTACGGAGACCTGGTCGAGAAGGCCGCGTCCCTGCCGGTGCCGCAGGACGCGCCGCTGAAAGATCCGAAGGACTTCCGCCTCATCGGCAGGAGCCTGCCGCGCACCGACACGCCCTTGAAGGTGGACGGCGGCGCCGTCTACGGCATCGACGTCAGGATGACCGGGATGCTCTACGCCGCGGTCCTGCGCTGCCCGGTCTTCGGCGGCAAGGTGGCCCGCTTCGACGCGGAGGCCGCGAAGGCGTCGCCGGGGGTGCGCGCCGTCGTGCCGATCTCGACGGGTGTCGCGGTCGTGGCCGACTCGACCTGGAACGCGCTCAAGGGACGCGACGCCCTCAAGATCGAGTGGGACGAAGGACCGGGCGCCGCCGAGAGCTCGGAGACGCTCCGGGCGGAGTGCGACGACCTGTCGCAGAAGCCCGGGAAACCGCTGCGCAGCGACGGTGACGCCGCCCTCGCGCTCGAGAAGGCGGCCAGGAGACTCGAGGCGGTCTACGAGCTGCCGTTCCAGGCGCACGCCACGATGGAGCCGCAGAACGCCACGGCCCACTGGCAGAAGGACCGCGTCGAAGTCTGGGCGCCGGTCCAGACCCCGAGCATGGCGCTGCCGGACATCGCGCGGGCCGCGGGGCTTCCCCAGGAGGCGATCACGCTGCACATCACCTTCCTCGGCGGCGGCTTCGGCCGGCGCATCAACGCCGACTACGCCGCGGAGGCGGTCGAGATCTCGAAGGGCGCCTCTGCCCCCGTGAAGACGGTCTGGACGCGCGCCGACGACCTGCAGCACGACTTCTACCGGCCCGCCTCGTACCACCGGATCAAGGGCGGCCTGGACGAGAAGGGCCGGATCGTCGCCTGGCAGCACCGGATCGTCTCGACGTCCATCAAGGCGTTCTACGAGCCCTCCGCAACGGACCCCGAGGACGATGAGAAAGGCGGTGCCAGCGACCTGCCGTACGCCATCCCGAACGTGCGCGTCGAGTACTCCGCGGCGAAGTCGGTCGTGCCGCGCGGCTGGTGGCGCTCGGTCGAGAGCTCGTTCAACGCCTTCGTGGTCGAGAGCTTTCTCGACGAGCTGGCCGCCGCGGCGCGCCGGGACCCGCTGGCGCTGCGCCGGGATCTCCTGGCCGGCGGCCGCAGGATTCCGTACGAGGGCCAGACGTTCGTGCAGGACACCACGCGGCTGAAGGGCGTCCTGGACCTGGCGGCCGCGAAGGCCGGCTGGGGCAAGCCCCTGCCGAAGGGCCGCGCGCGCGGCATCGCTGCGCACTTCTCGTTCCTTTCCTACTGCGCCCAGGTCGCCGAGGTGTCGGTCGGCAAGGAGGGGGGCGTGCGCGTTCACCGCGTGGTCTGCGCGGTCGATTGCGGGCGCGCCGTCAACCCCGGCATCATCGCGGCGCAGATGGAAAGCGCCGTCGTCTTCGGACTGACCGCCGCGCTGAAGTCCGGGATCACCATCGAGAAGGGTCGCGTCAAGGAGGCCAACTTCGACGAGTACGAGATGCTACGCATCCACGAGATGCCGGTCGTCGAGGTGCACGTCGTCCCCAGCAGCGAGCCACCCACCGGCGTCGGCGAGCCCGGCGTCCCGGTCGTCGCTCCCGCCGTGTTCAACGCCGTCTACGCTGCGACCGGCAAGCGAGTGCGGCGCCTCCCGCTCCGGCCCCAGGACCTCGCGACGACCGCCTAGCGCGGCCGGTTGCCGGTGGCGGGCCGCCGCCGGGGCTCGCCTCATATTCGCTCGCGCGGGACAGACGAGGCCAGGTCACGCACATGGCGCGGCTCAAAATCGGCGCGCCCCGGCGGCAGGCCCGCCACGCACCTCCGCGAATCACTGATCGCAAACCTGGAGCCCGACCGGTCAAGGCGGATAGAAGGGACAGAAGCGAGAACCAGGATCTCAGGTTTCGTTCTTTTTTCTTTATCTGTCTCCGACGGGCGGAGCAGGGGGCGGTCACCACGGTCGCAGCGGCGGGCCTGCCGCCGCGGCGTGGCGATTTCGCGCGGGGCATTGGGGACGCGCCCGCCTCGGTTGGCCCGCCCGCGCGCGCTTCAGCCCCGACGCGGCGGCGGCCCGCCGCCCCGACGAGGGTGGTTTCCCCGTGTTCTTGACAGCCGGTGAACCGGGTGGCTAGCATGGGACTTCGGGTCGACGCAGGGAGGACCGGAGTGGCCGCCATCTCGGCGCGTCTCAGGGATCTGCTGGCGCGCGGGCGGCGCGTCGCGGCG
Source organism: Acidobacteriota bacterium (assembly GCA_041482595.1). Taxonomy (GTDB): domain Bacteria; phylum Acidobacteriota; class Polarisedimenticolia; order Gp22-AA2; family Gp22-AA2; genus Gp22-AA3. Next base: position 15,844 of record JBGPED010000004.1, on the reverse strand, counting down.
CTCACCGGGGCGGGCATCTCGGCCGAGTCGGGGGTGCCGACCTTCCGCAGCCTGGGCGGCTTCTGGGAGAACGAATCGCTCGAGGACCTGGCGACGCCCCAGGGTTTCGCGCGCGACCCGCGGCGGGTCTGGGCCTGGTACGACGCGCGGCGCGTCCAGGTCAGCCGCTGCGTGCCGAACGCGGGGCACGTCGCCCTGGCGCGCTTCGGGCGGGCCCATCCCGACTTCCGTCTGATCACGCAGAACGTGGACGGTCTCCACGCGGCCGCCGGCAGCGCCGGGGTCATCCTTCTCCACGGAGATCTGTTCCGGGTCCGCTGCACGAAGGAAGGCACCTCCAGAGAAGATCGGCGCGTGCCGCTCCCCGAGATCCCGCCACGCTGTGAGTGCGGGGCTCTCCTGCGCCCGGACGTCGTGTGGTTCGGCGAGATGCTCCCAGAGGAGGCAATGCAGCAAGCGACCGAGGCCGCGAACGAAGCGGAGGTTTTCCTCTCCATCGGGACCTCGGCGGTGGTGTATCCTGCCGCGGCCCTGCCGGAGATCGCGCGCCGGAACGGCGCGTACCTGGTGGAGATCAACGTGGAAGAGACGCCCCTCTCTCCCCTCGCCGACGAGGTGGTGCTGGGGCCGGCGGCCGAAGTGCTGCCGGAACTTCTCGGAGCCTGACGATGCGCGGACTGTACTTCGACTGCTTCTCGGGGATCAGCGGGGACATGGTCCTCGGGGCCCTCGTGGACCTCGGGGTCGAGCCGGCCTACCTGCGCTCCCGGCTCAAAAAGCTGCGGGTCGGCGGGTACACCCTGTCCGCTTCGAGGGTGAAACGCTCCGGCCTGGCCGGGACGAAGGTGAACGTCGCGACCGCCCCGGGGCGCCAGAAGGAGAGGCGCCTCAAGGACATTGCCCGAATCGTCGAAGGGAGCGGACTGTCGCGCGAGGTGCGCCGCCGCTCCATGGACGCGTTCGAGACCCTGGTCGAGGCCGAGGCGCGCGTGCACCGCATCCAGAAAGACAAGGTGCACCTGCACGAGGTCGGGGCGGTCGACGCCATCGTGGACGTCGTCGGGACGATGATCGGCATGGAGAAGCTCGGCTGGCCCCGCGTGGTCTGCTCGCCGCTGCACGTCGGGCGCGGCATGGTCACGATGGAGCACGGCACGTTCCCCGTCCCCGGGCCCGCCACGGCGGAGATCCTCAAGGGGAAGCCGACCTACGCCACCGAGGTCGAGGGAGAGCTGGTCACGCCGACCGGCGCGGCCCTGGCGACAACTCTGGCGGCCGAGTTCCGTCCCCTGCCGCCGATGCGCGTCGCCAGGATCGGCTACGGCGCCGGGACCAAACAGTTCGACCACCACCCGAACCTGCTGCGTGTCTTCCTCGGCGACTTCCTGGACGAGGCGGTGCTGCGCGAGACGGTGCTGGTGCTCGAGACGACGATCGACGACATGAACCCGCAGCTTTACGGCCACCTGATGGAGCGCCTGTTCGCGGCCGGGGCCCTGGAGGTGTTCTACACGCCGATCCAGATGAAGAAGAACCGCCCCGGCACCCTGGTGACCATCATCTGTCCCGAGCCGAAGCTCGACGAGGTCACGACGGTCGTCTTCCGCGAGACCACGACCATCGGCTTCCGCTACCTGCCGATGGGGCGGATCGAGCTGTCACGGCGCATCGAGATGGTCAAGACTCCCTTCGGACCGATCCGGATGAAGGTCTCCGTCTACAATGGCGAGGTCGTGCAGGCGATGCCGGAGTACGAGGACTGCCGCCAGGCGGCGCTCCGGGCGGGGGTGCCTCTCAAGGAGGTGCAACGGATCGCGGCGGAGGCCTACCGTCCGCCACGGGGGGCGCCCGGCGCGATCGCGGCCTGGGCGCGGCCGCCGGTCCTGCCCGCGCGGACGCGCTCGGCGAAACGACGTGGAGGACAAAGGTGATCTACGACAGGGTGAAGACGGGACGGATGCTGCGGGTCGTCCTGGACGTGACGGAAGGGGCGCTGGACCTCGCCACCCGGCCCGGGGGCGAGCCCGCTCTGCGGATTCCGGCCATGGAGGCGGAAAAGACCATGCGGGCCCTCGCCGCCAAGGGGGACACCGACGCCATGTACAGCGAGTACGTGCGATTGCTGAATGCGGGACAGACAATCGGAGCGACGCTCGAGCGCCAGCACCACAAGAGTTTCGAGTCGGAGTTCTACCGTCTGTTCAAGATCTATCTGGAGCCGGGCGACCGCTCCTAGTGCGGGGAGTGCATGGCGCGCAAGTTCTACCTGACCACGCCGATCTACTACGTCAACGACCAGCCGCACATCGGTCACACCTACACGACCGTGGTCGCCGACGTGATCGCGCGCTTCCACCGCATGCTCGGCCAGGACGTCCATTTCCTGACCGGCACCGACGAGCACGGCCAGAAGATCGAGCGCGCCGCCCAGGCGAAGGGGCTCCGGCCGATCGAGCTCGCCGACGGCGTCGTCGAGCGCTTCCGGGGACTGTGGCGCACCCTCGGCATCACCAACGACGCGTTCATCCGCACCACCGAGGAGCGCCACCGCCGCGGCGTCGAGAAGCTGTACCAGAAGATCGCGGCGGCCGGCGACATCTACAAGGACAAGTACGCCGGCTGGTACTGCACGTCGTGCGAGGCGTTCTATCCCGAGAACCAGGTCGTGGACGGGCGCTGCCCGGACCAAGGGCACAAGGTCGAGTGGACCGAGGAGGAGTCGTACTTCTTCCGCCTGTCGAAGTACCAGGAGCCGCTCCTGAAGCACTACGCCGAGCACCGCGACTTCGTCTTCCCCGAGTCCCGGCGCAACGAGGTGGTGTCCTTCGTCCAGTCCGGGCTCAAGGACCTGTCGATCAGTCGCAGCAGCTTCTCCTGGGGCATTCCGCTCCCGGGCGACCCGAAGCACGTCCTCTACGTCTGGTTCGACGCGCTCAGCAACTACATCACGGCGCTCGGCTACGGCTCCGACCGCAAGCTGTACGCGCGCTACTGGCCGGCCGACATGCACCTGGTCGGCAAGGACATCCTGCGCTTCCACGCCGTCTACTGGCCCGCCTACCTGATGTCGGCCGGCGAGCCCCTGCCGCGCCGCGTCGTGGCGCACGGCTGGTGGCTGCGCGATGCCGCCAAGATCTCCAAGTCGAAGGGAGGCGTGGTCGACCCGATCCCCCTGATCGAGGCGTTCGGAGTCGATCCGCTGCGCTACTTCCTGATGCGCGAGATGGTGTTCGGGCAGGACGCGAACTACTCCGACGAGGCGTTCATCGATCGCGTCAACACCGATCTGGCCAACGACCTGGGAAACCTGGCCAGCCGCACCCTGAAGATGATCGAGGACTACTGCGGCGGCAAGACGCCGAAGACCGATCCGCGCTTCCGGGGGGACGAGCCGCTGAAGAAGGCGGCGCAGGACGCCGTGGACGGCTACGTGAAGGATTTCGAGGAGCTCGACTTCACGTCGGGACTGGCGCGCGTCTGGGGATTCATCGGGCTCCTGAACCGCTTCATCGTGCAGAACGAGCCGTGGAAGCTGGCGCAGGACCCGGCGCGCCGCTGGGCCCTCGACTCGGTCCTCTACACCGTCGCCGAGGGCCTGCGCATCGTCGCCGTCCTCATGGCACCGGTGATCCCGCAGTCCGCCTCCGGGCTGTGGCAGCGCCTCGGCGTGAGCGGCGACGTCACGACCGCCAGTCTCGAGCACATCCACTGGGGAGAGCTGAAGCCGGGGCGGCCGATCGCCCGCGGCGAGGCGCTCTTCCCGCGCATCGACAAGGCCGAGTATCTCAAGGACGCCAGCCCCGCGAAGGAGCCGCGCATGGACGCACCCAGGACCACGCCCCCCGCACCTTCAGCCACAGGGCCGGGCGCGCCGCCGGCCCAGCCGGCGGCCACAGCCGCTCCCGCTGCGGGCGCCGCCGAGATCGGCATCGACGATTTCGCCCGTGTCGACCTGCGCACCGCCAGCATCGTCGCCGCCGAGCGCGTGCAGGGGGCCGACAAGCTGCTCAAGCTCACCGTGGACATCGGCGCCGAGACGCGCACCATCGTGGCCGGGATCGCGACCCGCTACGCCCCCGAGTCGCTCGTCGGCAAGACGATCGTCGTGGTCGCCAACCTCAAGCCGGCGAAGCTCCGCGGCGTGGTGTCGCAGGGCATGCTCCTCGCCGCGTCCGACGCCACCGGCCAGCCGTACATCCTGACCACGGAGGAGCCCGTCCCGCCCGGCCTGCGGGTGAAGTAGTGCTCAGCGACAGCCACGCGCACCTGACCCTGGAACACTTCGACCCGGACCGCGAGGACGTCATCGCGCGCGCCCGCGAGGCGGGGATCGCGAGGATCGTGACGGTCTCCTCGTTCATCGGCGACGCCGAGGCCTGCGCCGCCCTCGCGGCCCGGCACGACTTCATCCACTTCACGGCCGGCGTGCACCCGCACGAGGCGAAGAGCTTCACGCCGGAGGCCGCCGCGGGCGTCCGCAACGCCGCGACTCGCCCCAAGGCGGTGGCGATCGGCGAGATCGGTCTCGACTACTACTACGACTTCTCGCCGCGCGACACGCAGCGCCGGGTCTTCCGCGAGCAGATCGCCCTGGCGCGGGACCTGAAGCTGCCGATCGTGATCCACACCCGTGAGGCCTGGGACGACACCCTCCTCATCCTGCGCGAGGAAAAGGCCAAGGACGTCGGCGGCGTGTTCCACTGCTTCTCCGGGGGAACGGAGGAGGCGCGGCGCTGTCTCGACCTCGGATTCTTCGTGTCCTTCGCCGGTCCGGTCACGTTCAAGAACGCGAAGGACGTGGCCGAGGCGGCGGCGTACGCGCCGATCGAACGCCTTCTGTGCGAGACCGATTCGCCCTACCTGACGCCGCACCCGTTCCGCGGCCAGCGCAACGAGCCGGCGCGCGTCAGGCTCGTGGTCGAGAGGATCGCCGCCCTGAAGGGGCTCACGGCGGAGGCCGTCGGCGACGCGACGACCCGCAACCTGGAAGCCGTCTTCCGCCTCGCCTGATTGACCGCGACGGCGGCGGGGGGTAGGATCCCGGCATGACCCGCACGAGCGGAAGTCTCCTGGCCGGTGCGCGCCAGGTCGCGGTCGAGCCGATGCCGGAGGAGGCCCGCCTCGTCTTCCATCTTCTCGAGAGCGCCGGGATGAACCCGATCCTCGCCTACCACGACGACAGCGGCGTGCCGCACCCGATCGACGCGGACGAGCCGTTCACTCTCGGCAGCGGATTGATGCTCCCGGTGACCACCTCGTTCGCGGTGTACGTCCCCGAGTCCGAGGCGGCGGACGCGCAGCGCGTCCTGCAGGACGCCGGCCGCGCCGTGCCCGAAGCCGGCGATTCGTCAGACGCCGGGGCGGCCCAGGACGACGGCGACGCAGGACCCGCCGGTCCCGAGGACGTTGACCAGGACTGAAGGCAGTGGTTCCCGCCGGGCGCTCCCGACGACAAAGTTGAGGCCGAGCTCCGGGTCTGGCTCGACGAGCCCGGCCACCGGCGGGATGAAGCCCTGGCGGATGGAACACGCCGCCACCAGGAGGGCGCAGGCCGAGGCGCTCCCCGACTCCCCCACCGCCCCCTTCACCGAAGTCACCGGGATCCGGCGCGCCGCCGGACCAAGGGCCCGGCGGATCGCGCGCGTCTCGACGGCGTCCAGGATCCGCGAGCCGTTGGCGCCCGCGACGACGCAGCCGATCTCCTCCGGCCTGAGCCGCGCCTGAGCCACCGCCGAGCCGATCGCCGCCGCCGCGCTCCCGGGATCGCCGGGCCAGCCGTAGACCGGGCCCGGGGCGTGCGTCATCGACTCGCCCAGGACCTCGGCCCACGCCACAGCACCGCGCCGCCCGGCCCCTTCGCGCGACTCCAGGACCACGAAGGACGCCCCTTCCCCCGGAACGAACCCGCGGCGCCCCCTGCCGAACGGCCCCGGGAAATCCCCCGGGGCGCCTCGAAACAGGAGACGCAGCCGATCCCAGGCATCCTCGAACTCCGGCACACGTTCGTCCACGCCGCCCGCCAGGACGACGTCGCAGACACCGTCGCGCACCAGGCCGGCGGCCGTCGCGACCGCCGACAGGCCCGACGCCTCCATCTGGCTGACGGTGAGGCTGGGGCCGCGCAGGCCCAGAAGGATCGAGCACTGGCTCGCCGGAGCGTTCGGCACGGTGATCGGGAAGAGCATCGGTGAGACGCTCCCGGGTCCTTCTTCGAAAAGCGTCGTCAGGAATGTGCCCAGCGACGCGACACCGGCGGTCATCGTGCCGGTGACCAGGCCCACCGTTCCGCCGGACTGCGCGCGGAGCCCGGCCCTTTCCAGCGCCTCGAGGGCCGCGGCCGCGGCCAGGCGCGAGCAGCGATCCAGCCGTCGCCAGACATTGGGATGGAACGGACCCGGTCCCGCCGTCTCCCGCACGCACGCGGCGCACGTCCGCCCGGACCGCTCGAGCGCGGTCCTGCCGGCGACGATCCCCTCGACCAGGGCGTCGATCCCGGCGCCGAGCGGGCCGATCGTGCCGCCCCCGGTGATCATCACCCGGCGGGTCATGCCGGAGGCTCCTCCTCCAGGAGCCTGTCGATCAGGGCGGTGATCTGCGTCTCCAGGCGATCGCGCACCTGCCGGAACGCCTCGCGCACCGCGTCCGGCCCCCCCTCGGCGAAGGACGGATCGAACGTCGACCAGTGTTCGTGGCGGACTTTCAGAAGTGGAGCCGGGCATTCCTGCACCGCGGAGTCGCACAGGGTGACCACCCGGTCGAACGGTCCCGGGACGTCGTCGATCCTCTTGGAGTAGTGCGAAGTGATGTCGATGCCGTGCTCCTCCATGACCGCGACCGCGTGCCCGACGACGAATCCGGCCGGGAAGGTCCCCGCGCTGTGCGCTTCGATGCGCCCCTTCCCGAGGTGATTCGCGAGCCCTTCGGCCATCTGGCTGCGGGCCGCGTTGCCGGTGCACACGAACAGGACGCGGAGCGTTCTCGCCCGGCGCGGCTTTCTCGCGGCTGCCCTTTCCTTCACGCTTCGTGCCTCTTCAGGACGAGCGTGCCGTTGTTCCCGCCGAACGCAGTCGAGTTCGACAGGACGACCCGCAATAGCACCTCGCGGGCGCGCCCGGGCACGCAGTCGAGGTCGCAGTCCGGTCCGGTCTCCCTGAGACCGGTCGTCGGCGGGATGAGCCCGTGGAAGAGCGACATCAGGGACGCGAACGCCTCGATCCCCCCCGCGGCGCCCAGGCAGTGCCCCACCGCCCCCTTGATCGACACGACCGGGATGCGCCGGGTGCTTTCGCCGAACATCGTCTTCAGGGCGCGCGTCTCGGCGGCGTCGTTCTGCTCGGTGCCGGTGCCGTGCGCGTTGACGTGATCGACGTCGCCGGCGGTCAGACCGGCGGAGGCGAGCGCCGCCTGCATCGATCGGATCAGGCCGGCCCCTTCCGGGTCGGGGGCCGTGACGTGGTGCGCGTCCGACGACATGCCGTACCCGGCGATCTCCCCGTAGATGCGCGCCCCGCGCCGGCGCGCCGCCTCGAGAGGCTCGAGGACCAGCAAGGCGGCGCACTCCCCCAGGGACATCCCCCGGCGCCCCCGGTCGAACGGCCGGCACGGCTCCGGGTCGACGAGCCGGAGAGAGTTGAACCCGGAGTAGGTCGTGCGCGACAGCGTCTCGACGCCGCCCGCCAGCACCATGTCCTGGACGCCGCGGGCCACGAGCGAGGCCCCCAGCCCGACGGCGATCGTCGAGGAAGAACAGGCGTTCATGATCGTCTGGACCCGTCCTGCCAGACCGAGCCGCGCCGCGATGAGATCCGCCGTCGCCGTCATGAAGAACCCCACGGCCGATGACGGCCGCGGGAGACGCCCCCGGAGCCTGGCCTCGAGATACTCCTCCCCCTGCAGGAGGCCGCTGCCCCCACCGCCCAGGATCAGACCGGCCCGTGCCCCCCCGACGCGCGACCGGTCGAGCCCCGCGTCGGCGAGGGCCTGCCGCGCGGCCTGGAGGCCGAGCCGGTCGCCGCGGGACAGGCGCGCCCGTTCCTTCCTGGTGAGATCCCCGTTCCAGCCGGTCGAGTTGATCTGGGCGGCGGTGTGCGTGCGGTCCTTCGAGGCGTCGAACAGCGTGAGCGGCCCGATCCCACAGCACCCGGCGACGAGCCCCCGCCAGGTCTCGGCCGCCGATTCGCCCAAGGCGGAGATGACCCCGGCCCCGGTGACCGCGACCCGGCTCAAGCAGGCTTCTCCAGGGCGATCGTGAACTCCCCTTGGGCGACGACCGCCCCGCCCGGGGGCGAGCCGGCGAGCTCGGCGACACTGCGCACCCGGATCATGTTGCCCAGGGTTCCGATGACCGATGCGGTGATCAGAAGGCGGTCGCCCGGCCCCACCGGCCGGAGAAGACGAGCCCCGTCGATCCCGACGATCATCCCCACGCCACGCGACGGCTCCACGGCGTGCGGATGGTCCTCGCCCTGCGTCTCGGCCAGCGGGATCGCCGCCTGCGCCATCACCTCCAGCAGAAGCGAGAAGGGATATCCCCCCTCGGAGGCGCGCGGGTCGTCCCGCACCACCTCGTCCGAGGTGACGGCCTTGATGGTCGTGCAGAGCCGGTGATCCAGCTCCAGGACCACGTCGATCATGCGAAAAGGGTGCGAGTGCGGCGGAACGGTGGCGTGGCTCACGTGCGGCTCTCCCGCAGACGGGACAGGCAGTTTAGACGACGCCCCCCGTCATTGCAACCGGCGTTCGACTCTGGTATAAGGACGGCCTTGCCATGTCCGGCAACAACCACGGGCTCCACAGCGAATTGAAGCGCTTCATCGTGCGCCGGCTCCGCCTGGAGCAGGTCGACCCCGAGACCATCCAGGACAACGCCCCGCTCGTGGGAGGCGGTCTCGACCTCGACTCCATCGACCTTCTGGAGCTTGTCGTCGGGCTCGAGAAGGAGTACGGGCTGAAGATCGCGGACGTGGCGGAAGGCCGGCGCATCCTGACGTCGGTCCAGAGCCTCGCCGAGTTCGTCGCCGGACAGCGTGGCGACGCCTGAGGCCGGCGACCGGAGAGAGGCCGCGCTGGTCGCGGTGATCCCTGCGCTCAACGCGTCGTCCACGATCGGCCCCGTGGTCGCGGGCGCGCTGCGGCACGTGCGCCGCGTCCTGGTGGTGGACGACGGATCGACGGACGACACCTCGGCTCGCGCACGCGCGGCGGGCGCCGAGATCCTCCGTCACCCCGACAACCGCGGCAAGGGGTCGGCGCTGTCCACGGCCTTCGAGCACCTTCTCGCCGGGGATCGCTTCGAGGCCGCCATCACCCTGGACGCCGACGGCCAGCACGATCCGGAGGACATCCCCGCCTTCGTGAACCTTTACCGGAAGGAGCGTCCCGCCCTGATCGTCGGTTCGCGCGACCGCGACTTCGCCGGCATGTGGGGACCGCGCCGGGCGATGAACCGGTTCTCGTCGGCCTCGCTGCGCGTCTTCGCCGGTGTCGATCTGCCCGACTCGCAGAGCGGATTCCGGCTGTACGATGCCGCCTTCCTCGAACGGCTTCGCCTCGTCGGGCGCCGCTACGAGGCCGAGATGGAGGCTCTGATGCGCGCCGCGGAGTGGCGGCTGAAGGTCACCTCCGTGCCGATTCGCCTTCGGATCGTCGACGGCCGGGCCACGAGCCACTACCGGCCGCTGCGCGACACCTTCCGCATCGTCGGCACCGTCCTGCGCCAGTGGCTGAGGCGCCTGCTCGCGCGCGCCCGGCCCGGCCGGCCTTGAGAGAAGGACGCCCGAGGCCCGCCCGGGACGGCCGCCGCAAGGTCCTGCTGATCTCCGCTTCGCACTACCAGCCGGACGGCTCCGTGGCCCGCGTCCGCCGCTTCTTCCCGCCCGCGCCGCGCAATCTCAAGATCCAGATGCACTACCTGACCGCGAACCTCATCTTCAGGAAGATGCAGCAGGCCGGGAAGCACCCCTATCTTTATTAGGACCTGCTCAGTCGAGGGCCTCGAGGGGCGCCGGCGCCGTGGCGCCGCGCTCCAGGCTGCGGCGCGTCAGGGCCAGGACGGAGCGCTGCTTGACCTCGTTGAGGCAGGCAAGGACGGCGGGAACGCCGAGGACCGTGGCGCCCGGCAGGAAGGCGGCGGCCGCGAGATAGTTGAGCGGGCGCATCGAGGCGCGCGTCTCCGGGGCGAGAAGGCCGGCGTAGTAGCGGCCGACCGCCCGGTAGATGTGCGACAGAAGACGCGGGAAGCCGATGGACGACGCGACGTAGCGACAGTCGCCGCGGGCCACGCTCGCGAGCCACTCGGAAGCCGTCCCGCCCGGCGCCAGCGTGTAAGAGGAGGCGACGTGGTCCAATACGTGCGCGTCGCTCCCACCGACCGCCGTCTTGCGCAAACCGACGGCCAGGGCGTAGCGCAGCATCGTCTCGGCCGCCTCGACGTGCCCCGCCGGCATCGTGCTGTTGGCGGCCTCGATGTGGTCGAACAGGCCCAGGATCTCCTCCACATAAGCGCGCGGCCGCTTCTGGAAGCGGTACGACCAGAACGGATGGTTCAGGACGAACAGCAGCCGCCGGCGGCGCAGCCAGGCGACGAGCTCGTGGACGTCGCCGCGCAGGCGCTGCACCTCGCGGTGCGCCTCCTCGTCGAGGCCGAAGACGTTGACGTGCAGGCGCTGGCCGGTGTCGGGAAAGCGCGTCTCCACCTCTTCGCCGACGATGATCTCCGCCGCCCGGTCGGGGCGCTCGTCCAGGAGCCTGAGGGCCCCCTCGATGGAATCGTGGTCGGTGATGGCGACGTAGTCCATCCCGGCCGCCTTCGCCCTGTCGAACACGTCGGCCGGGTGCGAGTACGAGTCGCGCGCCCGCAGGACGCGCGCGTGGCTCCACGAGGAGTGGCGGGTGTGCAGGTGCAGGTCGCAACGCCTGAGCGTCGGCGCGGGATGCGTGTCGAAGGAGGCGTCGCCCACGGCCGGATGATACCCTCGCCCCTCTCGGCACGGCAACATCCCCTGCCGGAAAATGCCGCCGTGCCGCTATAATGCGCCGCATGTCCGGCCCCGCGACGAGGGCGCTGCACGACAGGCTCCTGGCCAGTCTCGCCGCCTCCCCGAAAAGGGAGGTGGCCCGTTTCCTGCCGGGCGGGCGGACTCTCGACCTCGACTCGTTCGAAAGGAGCATCCTGGGAGCCGAGCGCAGGCTCGTGCGTGTCGGCACCGTCTCGGGGCGGCCGGCGGCGGTCCCCGACTCCGGCCAGCTCGTCCTCCTGTCCTGCCGGAACATCGAGCCGTACCTGGTGGCGATCGCCACGCTGTGGAAGCGCGGCTTCGTGCCGATCCTGGCCGACGCCGACCTGGCGCGCGCCGAGATCGCCGACCTCGTGAAGACGTTCCGCCCGGCCTTCTGCCTTCTCGATCGGCGCGTCGGCCCGGAGGGAGGAGACGCCGAGGACCTGGGAGACTCACTCGCCGGCCTGCACGCCTTCATCCCGGCGCGCCGGGGTGCGCCGAAGGCGGCCGCCGCTCTGCACCGCGATGCGGCGGTCGTCCGGCTGACCTCCGGGAGCACCGGCCGGCCGCGCGGGATCCTGGTGACGGCCGGGCAGCTCCTCGCCGACGCGCGCCACATCACGGCCGCCACGGGCATTCGCTCCGCCGACACGCTCGTGTGCGCCATCCCGCTCGGGCACGCGTATGGCTTCGGACACGTCCTGTTGTCGCTCGTGCTGCAGGGATCGCGCCCCATCCTCCTGGAGCAGCCGCTGCCGGCGCTCCTTCTGGAGGCGCTCTCGGGCCCGGGTCCCCTCGTCCTCCCCGGCACGCCGTACCTGTTCAGCCTGCTCCTGCAGGCGGCGGGGAAAAAGAAGCTCAAGGGGCTGCGTCTCTGCATGTCGGCGGGGGCGCCTCTGCCGGCCGAACTGTCGCGCGCCTGCAAGGCCCGCCTCGGCCTGCCGATCAGGACCTTCTACGGTGCCAGCGAGTGCGGCGGGATCTCGTACGACCGATCGCGCGACGGGATCCTGCCGGACGGCTGCGTCGGCACGCCCCTTCCCGGCGTGAGCGTCTCCCTGCGCGCCGAGCGCGGCGGCGAGGGCCCTGGACGAGTGTGCGTCGAGAGCGACGTGGTGGCCCTCGGGTACGTTCCGGAGGGGAGTCCAGAGCTGTCCGGGGGGCGCTTCGTCACGGGGGATCTCGGTCGCATCGACGCGCAGGGGCGCCTGCACCTCATGGGCCGCGCCGACCGGATGATCAACGTGGGCGGCCGGAAGGTGAACCCGGTCGAGGTCGAAGCGGTGCTGCGCGAGGTCCGGGGCGTGCGGCAGGTCGCCGTCTTCGGCGCGCCCGACCGTCACCGCGGCCAGATCGTGTGCGCCTGCGTCGTGGCGGCGCGCGGCGTGACGCGCGAGACCCTCCTCCTGGCCTGCGGCCCGCGTCTCGCCCCCTTCAAGTTGCCGCGGCGCGTCGAGTTCGTGGAACAGATCCCGGTGAGCACCCGCGGCAAGACCGACCGGAAGACCCTCCTCGGCCTGGTGGCGCGCTCGCCCAAGGCCCAGGTCCGGCGCCCTCAGTCTCCGCGCTGGTCCGCCTCCCCCCACACTTCATAGAAGTTGAACCACTGCGTCGGGTAGTCGGTGACGAACCGCTCCACGATACGCGCGAACGACTCGACCGCGGCCCGCACGCCCTCCGCCCCCGGTCCGACGCGCAGAGGGCCGTCCACGACGATTCGGTAGCGGGAATGACCATGGATCGGCACGCAGACGGCCAGGATCGGCGCTCCGCTCGCCTGCGCCAGGGCGAACGGTCCGGACGGGAGGTCGACCGTGGCGCCGAACAGATCCGCGCGCTCGCGCATCGGCCCGAACGTCCGGTCCCCCTGGATCGCCACGATCTCCCCGCGTTTCAGAGCCAGGAGAAGATCGAGCCCGTTCCAGGCCGACTCGCCCGCGGGCACGATGCGCACGCCGGCGCGCCGGCGCGCCTCCTCCGCGAACGGCGCCGCCCCGGAGTCCTCCGGGCGCAGCACGACGCTGACCGGGCGGCCGAGGCTCGCGAGGTGCAGGAGGCCCATCTCCCAGTTTCCCAGGTGCAGCGTCAGGACGATGAGCCCTCTCCCCTCGCGCAGGAGGGTTTCGATCAGGTGTCGCGCCTGGTCGCCCCCCTCGATCCGGCGCTGCAGCGACTCGTACGGCAGGCGCACCAGGTCCGTGTATCCCACCATGAACTTGCTGAAGTTGTAGAACAGGCCGAACGCCAGCGCGCGCGACGCGATCCCGGACCGGCGCGTGGCCCGCTCCAGGTTGTGCCGCGCGGCGCGCCTCTCGCGCGGCATGGCGAGAAAGCAGATCGCCGTCGTGGCGAGGTGGATCGGCGGCCGCAGGAGGCGCGGCACTCTCGGGATGATGGCGTGGATCAGACGCCAGGAGAGTCTCCGGTTCCACCCGTGCGTATACCAGCGCGCGGCTTCGCGCGCCCCCGGCCCGGCGCCGGGCGGATCGTGACGGGGCATCCGGTTCTCAGGCGGGCGACAGCGTGATGTCGACGTGGAGCGACTCTTCGATCGCCTGGAGCTTGCGGCGCAGCGCTTCCAGGTCGGCCGCGCGCGGCAGGTCGAAGCGCATCTCCATCTCGTAGAGCGGCGTGCCGGTCGAGGCGGCCGGCCTCAGGTGCGACGTCAGCTCGAGGATGTTGCCGCCGGCGACGGCGACGGCGCGCGCCGTGCGGGCGACGATCCCCGCCTTGTCCTCGCCCATCGTCTTCAGGCGATACGGCCGCCCGCCGGCCGGCGACGCCGGTCCCGCCCCCTCCTCGATCGGCTTGATGAAGATCGTCATCCCCTTCTCGTACTCCAGGTGCTTGCACGTCATGTGCAGCCGCTGCAGCAGGTCGTCCCCCTGGCCGGAGAACAGGATCATGGTGGCGAACTCGCTCCCCAGGTTGATCATGCTGCTGGTCTCGAGGTTGCAGCCGAGATCGAACACCATCTCCGCCAGGTCCGCGACGATCCCGGGGCGATCCTTTCCGATGGCGGTCAGGATGAAGTGGCGTCTCACGGTGGCGTGATTGTAGATCAGGACGGGCGGAACTCCAGCACCCCTTTTTGAGTCGCCGACCTTGCATCCCCGAGGTGCGGTAAAGTCCATTCGTGGACCGGAAACAGGTGCGTCTTTTCGAGGACGGGATCGTCCTGTTCAACCGCGGGCAGTTCTTCGAGGCGCACGAAGTCTGGGAGGACGCCTGGCGTCGGGCGCGGGACGACGACGAGGTCTTTCTGCACGGCCTCATCCAGGTGGCCGCGGGATTTCACAAGCTGCAGTGCGGCCAGCCTTCGGGAACAGTGTCCCTTCTGACCAAGGGAGCCGCCAAGCTGGCCGCGATCCCGGCGGGCGCCTTCATCCCGGAGCTGCCGTCGTTCCGCGCCTCGGTTGAAACCTGGAAGGAGGCCGCCGCGCGGATGGCGGAGCTGGGTGCGGCCGAGTTCGACGCCTCCGCGCTGCCGCGCCTCCCGGAGCCGCGCCACTGTTTCCTCGAACGGCGCATCGACACGCACGTCGAGATCGAGGCATCCGCCCGGCGCGTCTGGGAGGTCCTGGCGGATTTCCCCGCGTACGCCCTCTGGAACCCGTTCATCGTGACGATCGCGGGCGCCGTCCTCCGGGGCGGGCGCCTGACCGTAGCGATCCGCCCGCCGGGCGCGCGCGGCATGACCTTCCGCACCATCGTCCTCGCGGCCGACCCGCACCGCGAGCTGCGCTGGCTCGGCCGTCTCATCCTCCCTGGCCTCTTCGACGGAGAGCACGTCTTCACGATCGCGCCGTTCTCTCCCGGCAGGGTGCGTTTCGCGCAGCGCGAGACGTTCCGCGGGCTGCTCGTCCCCCTCATGACGCGTTCGCTGTGGGAAGGCACGCGCCGCGGGTTCGAGGAGATGAACCTCGCACTGAAGCGGCGCGCGGAATCCTGACGCGGTTTCTTAGCGGCCGGGTTGACGGATCGCGGCCAGCACCCGATCGAGAGCCATCTTCGGATCGAGCTCCGGCCGGTCGTAGATGTTCCAGCCGTTGAAGACCGCCACCAGGTCGTGCTCGGGCACGACGAACAGGAACTGTCCGCCGTACCCCCAGCACGTGGCGGCGCGTGCGCCCGTGCTCCCGTACGGCATCAGCCACCACTGGTAGCCGTAGCGCACGCCGGACGCCTCCATACCGCCCGGAGTCGCCCATGGTTTCAGCGTCGCGGCGATCCAGCTCGAGGGCAGGATGCGTTTTCCATCCCAGACGCCGTCGTGCAGATAGAGGTAGCCGAAGCGCGCCAGGTCCGGGCGGGACAGGTACAGCCCCCCTTCGGTATCGGGCAGACCGGTCGGCGTGTGCTTCCAGTAGTACGTCCGGATGCCGATCGGCCGGAAGATGTGCTCCTCAGTGTAGGCGTCGACCTGCCGTCCGGTGGCCTTCAGGATGATGTGCGACAGGAGCTGGCTCACGCCGCTGCTGTAGAGGAAGACCTTGCCGGGCTCCTGGTCCATCGGCTGATCCATCACGTAGCGCACCCAGTCGCGGCTCGCCTCCATCGCGGCGCAGGTGTTGCGCGGGTCGGTGTATGGCACCGTGTCCTCGTCCTAATGGAACCCCGCTGTCATGGTCAGGAGATCGCGCAGCCGGATGCGGCGCTTCCGATCGTCGAGGCCGGCGACGGCACTCGCGTCGAAATACTTCAGGATCGGGACGTCGACGCCGGGGATCTCCCCGCGCGCGATCGCAACACCGATCGCCGCGGAGGTCACGCTCTTGGTGACCGACTGCAGCGTGTGCAGATCGCTCTTCCGATACCACGGGTGCCAGTCGGGATCGTAGTAGTTG
>JBGPED010000003.1:0-37587 GCA_041482595.1 Acidobacteriota bacterium | reverse complement strand
GGCCCCCCCCGGGGGGGGGGGTCTTGCCGGCGGGGCGGGGGGATTGCGTGGGGGCGGTGCTTGTTAACCCCCCACCCCCCCCCGGAGGGGGGGCCCCACGCCACTCGAAGCAGGGAGTTCTTTGCGGCTCAGGGCCGAGCGGGGGCGGAGGAGGGCTTTCCGGATTCCGAGGCGACCTCGGCGAGGTAGCCCGGTCCGATGGCGTACAACACCATCACCTGCCGATCGGCCACGGGGAACCAGGAGGAGGACTCGCTTCGGATCTCGAGGAACGGAATGAATCGCGCGACGGAGAACAGGCGCGCGGCCGCGCGGGGGAGCGGATCGAGGAGCGCGCGCTCGACGTGGTCGGCGCGCGTCATGCCGGTCGTGTCGCTCGCCCCGATCAAATAGCGCACGCGGTGGCCGTCCCGGAACCCGAGCCACTTCACGCCACGGTCCCAGGTGATGAAGTCGCCCACCACTGCCCAGCGCGCCCCGGCGATCTCCTGTTCCATCACCCGGCTCGAAGGGTAGAGAGGGTCCGGGACGAGGCGGACCGAAACCTTCGCCCAGCCGGATCGCCGCGCTTCGATCTGGCCGACCCTCACGGTCGATCCGCTCGGCTGGAAATCGGCCTGCCCGAGGGCCAGGAACCCCAGGACGACCCCGAAGAGGAGCACCACGATCTCGAGGAGAAGCCCGAGGAGCCGATCCTGGATCATGCCGCTGCGATAGGGAGCCCCGTAGGTGAAGCGCGCGCGTACCGCCCGGGCGAGCCGAAACGATCCGCGGGCACACAGGACGAGCCCCGCGATCGAGACGATCGCGGCGATGACCTCCAGCCGGTCGATCCCTCCCATGGCGCGCGGATCGTATGTCCCCGCCCGGCGCGCGTCAACGACGACTTGTCCGCGAAGGCGCGCCCGCTTGACCGTAAGGCACGGCGTCCGGGATACTGCGGGACGGAGGTGAACGAATGGAGAGGTGCCGATTCACGACGAGCTGGGGCGGGGTGGCGCGCTGCTCCGAGCCGGCTTACCGTCTCGGCTTCTGCCGCTTCCACTTCGAGTGCCACCGGAGGGGCGAGATCGACATCCGCGGCGTCATCTCCGAGAGAGTCACGGACCAGGAACGGCGCCGGCAGATCAATTTCCACGGACTCCCGAGACCGAGCGCGACGCCTTCCGCAGCCTGAACGGCCGGACCTGGTACTGCCACACCGCGCGGTTGTGCTCGTTGAGGGTCTTCGAGAAGAAGTGCCGGCCGGTGTTCATGGAGACGAAGTAGAGGAAGCTCGTGTCGGCCGGCGCGACGGCCGCCTGCAGGGCGGCCGCCCCGGGATTGCCGATCGGACCGGGCGGCAGGCCGGAGTAGCGGTAGGTGTTGTAGCGCGAATCGATCCTCAGATCCTCCTTCCGGATGTTCCCGTCGAAGGCGTTCCGCATGGCGAGCGCGTAGATCACGGTCGGATCGCACTGCAGTCGCATCCCGAGACGCAGCCGGTTGTAGAAGACCGAAGCCACGAGGGCGTTCTCGTCGGCCTGCGCCGTCTCCCACTCCACCATCGAGGCGAGAGCCGTGGCCTCCCGGACCGTCAGGCCCCGCTCCGTCACCCGCGCGACCCAGGAGGGCTGGAACACCTCGCGAAAGCGCGCCACCATCATGGCGACGATCGCTTTCGGCGTGGTTCCCTTCTGCAGGCTGTAGGTGTCCGGGAACAGGTATCCCTCGAGGTCGGTCGCCTCCGCGTCGAGATCGGCGATCGGAGACGTGTCCCGGAACACCAGGCGGTACTCGTCCTCGGTGCCGAATCCCGCCCGCACGAACTGCGCGAACACCTCGTCGGAGCGGACCCCCTCGGGAATGGTCACGCGGTGATAGAACACGTCTCCGGAGATCATCTTGTCGAACACCTCTCCGGGCGTCATCGGGCGCGTGAACGAGTACTCTCCCGCCTTCAGGCCGTGGGTCCGTCCCGTCAGGCGCAGGTAGGCGAGCGCGAGGGGCGATCTCTGGATGACCCCGTGCTCCTCGAAGATCTCGATGGCGCGCGCCGCGCCGGTGCCTTCGGGGATCTCGAACATGGCGTACGAAGCACCGTACCCCCGGTAGGGGATCGACGCCCACAGGAAGATGTGGGCCGAGACGGTGAGGAGCAGGACCAGCAGGACGATCCCGGTCATGCCCAGGAACCAGTGATCGCGGAGCCACGCGGGCCAGCGCTTCATTCCGGCGTCCCCCCCACATGCTGCGCGTCCAGCCACGCCTGCAGGAGAATGACCGCCGCGACCTGGTCGATCACCTTGCGGCGGCGGGCCCGGCTCACATCGCCCGAAATGAGGATTCTCTCGGCCTGAACCGTGGTGAGCCGCTCGTCCCACTCGATGACCGGCAGGGAGGTGGCGCCGCGGATCTTTTCGATGATCGTCCCGGTCAGCCGGGCGCGTCCTCCTCGTCGGCCGTCCATGTCCAGGGGCATTCCGACCACGATGCGGCGCACGTCGTGATCGCGGACGAGGGCTCTGAGCCGCTCCAGATCCGCGGGCCAGGTGGTGCGCGCCAGGGTCATGAGAGGCCGGGCCGTGAGACCCAGTTCGTCGCTGAGGGCGATGCCGATCCTCCGGTCCCCGTAATCGAGGCCCAGCGTGCGCCCCGCGCCGCCGCCCCTTCCCGCCTTTCCGGCCGTGGAGTCGCTCATGGCCGTAAGGTATACGCCGCGCCGGGGGAGGTCAAGGAACGGGGATCCCGTGTCGGGTCAGTGGCCGGTCT
Source organism: Acidobacteriota bacterium (assembly GCA_041482595.1). GTDB lineage: Bacteria > Acidobacteriota > Polarisedimenticolia > Gp22-AA2 > Gp22-AA2 > Gp22-AA3. The sequence goes on along the minus strand of JBGPED010000003.1, from coordinate 34,836 downwards.
TGGGCTCGTCCCAGTGGATGACCTTGGGGATGTACTCGGCCGGCACGTAGTCGGGGGAGTTCTCCCGGGTGTGGCAGGTGACGCAGAAGGAGACGTCAACCTTGCCGTAGCCCGACTGCATCGGCTCGGGGTGCCGGCTCGAAGGGCCGTGGCAGGCTTCGCAGCCCACGTTCTCGAAGAGCGGTGTCGCCTGGGGGTTCACGTAGCCGCCCTTCTGGTTGTAACCGATGGTGTGACAGGGGAGGCATTTCGGGTTGAAGTCCTGCTTCGCGCGCACCAGCGTCTCGAAGGCGCGCGCGTGGCCGCTCTTCGCCCACACGGCGAAGGCCTTCTCGTGGCACGTGGCGCAGCGATCGGAGCCGGTGAAGGCCGCCTCCTGCGGCGCCGGGGTGGCGGCCGGGGCCGCGAAGGGGCTCTCCGCCAGCGTCTTCTGCTTGTTGTACTCGTTGATGCCCACCTTGACCCGCTCCATGACCTCGGCGACCTTCGGATCGTCGGGCCATTCACGGGTCAGCTGGATGATGGCCCGCTGCGTCGAGGCGACCGTCCTCTTCGCGTCGAAGAAGAGACGCACCTCGCCCAGGACCTTGCCCTGGTCTCCGGCGAAGAGCAGTCGTGTGCGGCCGAACTGCGTGTCCTCGGGGAAATCATCGGTGCGCGTGATCATCCCGGTCCTTCCGGGAGTGGAATCGGCGCCGACGACGAGATCGATGTCCTTCACCCTCTTCGGCAGCTGCCGCGCCTGCTCGAGGCCGAGGGCAACGAGCGCCACGACGATGTCGGCCTTCTGCTTGAGCGCCGGCACGTGCTTCTCCGCGGCCGCGAGGGCGTCCACCGTGACGATGCGCCGGCCCGCGGGTCCCTCTTTCTGAAATGCGGGGTCGTTGCGGGTCAGGCCGATGAATCCGATGCGCACGTCCTTCACCCTGGCGCCGTCGCGCAGGGGCACGCGGACGACGGTCGTCGGGGACGCGACCGGCTCCCCGGTGTCCTGCCACACGACGTTGGCGGAAATGAATTCGAACCGCGCCTTCTTCCGGCGATCGAGGAACAAGTCGTAGCCGTGCGACAGCTCCCGCTGCGACAGGTTGGCGACCTTGTACCCGAGGGCGTTCATCCCCTCGATCAGCGCGTCGGTCTGCATCTTCCCCTGTTCGGTGGGATCGCCGGTGAAGTCGCCCGTGTCGGCCCACAGGATCGGCGTGGCCGGGTAGTTCGTGTTGAAGACGTTGCGGTAACCGGCCCGCCGGGCCAGCCCTCCTCGAGGGTTGTGCGGTCAGCCGCAGGGTTCGACGTAACCGGCCACCTCGGCGGTGAACAGGAGATCCAGATCGGGCGCGGGGCCGGCCGGGAGAGGTGGAGGCAGGGCGGCCGGCGGCGACGGCGCCGGGATCGACTGTTCCGGGGGAGCGGCCGTCGGAGCGGCGATCGTCCCGACGACGACCAGCAACAAGGCGGCAGAGCGGCTCGAGCGCATCAAGGCATCCCCGTCCAAACGGCCGGAACACATGCGCCGCAGGGTCCGGGAATTATAGGGTCGACCCCGGGGCCGGTCAAACACCGCGTTGCGCGCCCCGGCATCGATCCGCTAGAGTGGATGCCGGCCCGGATGTTCCGGGCTCTCCACCCGTCCAGGAGGAACCGCCCGATGGAGAACCAGCCACCGCAGGAGATTCAGCTGCGCGTCCGGATCGACGACGCCGTGGCCGAGGGCGTCTATGTGAATTTCGGCAGCATCGTGCACAACCGCTCCGAGTTCATCCTCGATCTCGGACGCATCGTGCCGGGGAGGCCGGAGGTCAAGATTCTCACCCGCATCCTGACGACACCGCTCCACGCCAAGCAGCTCTGCCGGGCCCTGACCCAGAACATCGAGCAGTACGAGAAGAGCTTCGGCGAGATCGCCGGCGTGGACGACGCCGCCAAGCACGTGGGGTTCTGAATGCCGCGCTCCGGCCTGCAGTTCTGGCACCTGGTGGTCATCGTCCTGCTGGCCGCGATGGCCGGCACGGCCCTGGGCGACCTCCTGGGGAAGGCGTTCCCCGACTCGGCCGCCGGGCGGTTCATGTCGGCGGGGATCACCGTCGGCACGACCACGCCCCTGGAGCTCGAGTTCCGCGTGGTGACCCTGACGGCGGGTGTCGTGCTGCGTCTGACCGTGCTCGGCGCCCTCGCGGCCCTCGCCGCGCTGGTCATTTTCTTCCGCCGGCTCTGAGACGGCCGTCCCGATGCCGTCCCGATCGATCCTCCTGGTCTCCGCTTCGCCCCGAAGGGCCGATCTCCTGCGCCACGCCGGCCTCGAGTTCACGGTGCGGCCGTCCGACGTGGACGAGACGCCTTTTCCGGACGAGGCCCCGGGCGACCTGGCGGAGCGTCTGGCGCGCGCCAAGGTCCTGGCCCTGCCCGCGGTGTCCTTCCCCGCCCTGGCGATCGGGGCGGACACGGTGGTGGCGGTGGCGGGCGCGGTCCTGGGCAAGCCGCGCGACCGCGCGGAGGCCCGGCAGATGCTCCGGCGGCTCTCCGGGCGCGTGCACGAAGTGACGACGGCGATGGCGCTGCGCACGCTGCCGGAGGAGACGATCACCTGCGAGCGGGCGGTGTCGCGCGTCACTTTCGCCCCGCTTTCGGACCGGGAGATCGACTGGTACGCGGACACGGGCGAGGGCATGGACAAGGCGGGGGCCTACGCCCTGCAGGGCATCGGCGCGCTGTTCATCGAGTCGATCGCCGGCAGTTACACGAACGTCATCGGTCTGCCTCTCGAGCGCCTGTACCCGCATCTCCGCCTGCACGGCCTGCTTCCCGCCCCTCCCGCGCTCTCCTGAACGCCGCTCGGGGCCGCCGCTCCCCTCTCCCGTGCGTCCGTTCCCTTGCTCCCGCGCCCCGGCAGCCCTAAATTTTCAGCGGCCACTGCGGACAACGGAGACGGCGCGCGTCATGGAATCTGCGGTCCTCGAAGCCTACGAAAAGCTGATCACGGTCACCATCAACGGCACGAACTACGAGGTGCCCGAGAACAACACGCTCCTGCGCGTCCTGCAGTTCATGAACCTCGAGCTGGCCTACAGCAAGTACTGCTGGAACGGCGACTGCCGCAACTGCGCCTTCCGCTACGTCTCCCGCAAGACCGGCAACGAGGTCGAAGCCCTCGGCTGCCAGATGCGTCTGTTCCAGAACATGGTCATCAAGTGCCTGCCCGCCGGAGTCCTCCTGAACTGAGGCGGAGGCCTGCCGCCCGGAACTACCCCGCGGGGCACGGCTCCGCAAGGGGAATTCCGACGCCTGCTAGCGCCGCTCTTGAGGCGGCATCCAGCGGATGACGGGATTGCGGGCGGCGCCGACTTCGTCGAGCCTCCGCACCGGCGTCGTATGGGGGGCCGTGCGGACGATCTCGGGATTCGAGCGCGCTTCTTCGTTGATGCGATGCATCGCGTCGACGAACGCGTCGAGCTCCTCCCGGCTTTCGCTTTCGGTCGGCTCGATCATCAAGGCACCCTTGACGATCAGCGGGAAATAGATCGTCGGGGGGTGGAAGCCGTAGTCCATGAGGCGCTTGGCGATGTCGAGAGTGTGCACGCCGGTGTCCTCCAGGTTGCGATCGGAGAACACGACCTCGTGCAGGGACGGCGCATCGTAGGGCAGGTGGTAGGTGGACTCGAGCTTGCGGCGGAGATAGTTGGCGTTGAGAACGGCGGTCTCCGCCATGCGTCTGAGCCCGTCGGGTCCCAGCGCCAGGATGTACGCGAAGGCGCGCACGAACATCCCGAAGTTGCCGAAGAAGGATCGGACCTTGCCGATGCTCTTCGGCCGGTCGTGGCGCAGGACGAAGGTCTCCCCCTCCTTTTCGACGGTCGGCACCGGCAGGTACGGCTCGAGATGACGCTTCACGCCGACCGGCCCCGCCCCCGGCCCTCCCCCGCCGTGCGGGGTCGAGAAGGTCTTGTGGAGGTTGAGATGGTGCAGGTCGACCCCCATGTCTCCGGGACGCGCGACGCCGACGAAGGCGTTGAGATTGGCGCCATCCATGTAGAGGAGGGCGCCGCCGGCGTGGACCACCGAGGCGACCTCCTGGATCTCCCCTTCGAAGACGCCCAGCGTGTTGGGATTGGTCAGCATGAGAAGGGCGATGTCCCCCGACATGCGGCGTCGGAGCGCGGCCAGGTCCACGCAGCCGCGCTCGTTGGAAGGGAGCTGCTCGACGCGGTAGCCCGCGATGTGCGCGCTCGCGGGGTTCGTGCCGTGCGCCGAATCCGGGATCAGGACCACCTGGCGCGGGTTGCCACGCTCGCGATGGTACGCCCGCGCCATCATGATTCCCGCCAGCTCTCCCTGCGCCCCGGCGGCGGGCTGCAGGGTGAACCGGTCCATGCCGCAGATGGCGCACAGCGCCCGTTCCAGGTCGTGCATGAGGCGCAGGCAGCCCTGGGCGGCGGCCGCGGGAAGCTGCGGGTGGGACTCCGCGAAGCCGGCCAGGCGCGCCACCGTCTCGTGGACTTTAGGGTTGTACTTCATGGTGCACGAGCCCAGGGGATACAGTCCGAGATCGATCGCGTAATTGAGGCGCGACAGCCGGGTGTAGTGCCGCACGATCTCGACCTCGCTCAGCTCGGGGAAACCCTCGATCCCGTCGCGCGTGTAGCGCGGATCGAGCGCCGCGCTGTCCCCGGACGGGACGTCCAGGGGCGGCAGCGCGAAGCCGCGCCGTCCCGGTCTGGACAGCTCGAACAGGAGCTTTTCCGGCGCGCGCAGGTTGCGCGTGTCCGTCACGACAGCCTCCCGAGCTCGTCGGCCAGCCGGTCGATCTCGGCGCGGGGGTTGGTCTCGGTCACGCAGACCAGCAGGTCGCGCTCCATCCCGGGGAAGTAGCGCGACAGGGGGATCCCGGGGACCAGGCCGCGGTCCAGGAGCTGACGCACCGCCTGCTCCGCGGGAACCGGCAGGCGGACGGTGAACTCGTTGAACACGGGGGCGGCGTACGGCACGCTGCACCCCCGTGCCGCGGCGATGGTCCCGCGGGCATAGGCCGCCTTGGCGTGATTGTGCAGAGCCAGCTCGCGCAAACCCGCCCGCCCGGTGACCGCCATGAAGATCGAGGCGATCAGGGCGCACAGCCCTTCGTTGGTGCAGATGTTGGAGGTCGCCTTCTCGCGGCGGATGTGCTGCTCGCGCGTCGACAGTGTCAGCACGTAGCCGCGCCGTCCGTCCACGTCGCGCGTCTCCCCGACGATCCGCCCGGGCATGTTGCGCAGGAAGGCCCGCCGCGCCGCCAGGAAACCGAGATACGGGCCGCCGTACGACAGCGGCACGCCGAACGAATGTCCCTCCCCCACGACGATGTCCGCCCCCTGCCCCCCGGGCCCCTTCAGGAGGCCCAGGGAGATCGGCTCGGTGACGGCGACGATCAGGTGGGCCCCGGCCTCGTGCGCCGCCGCCGCGAATGTCTCGATCTCCTCCAGGCAGCCGAAGAAGTTCGGGTGCTGCACGACCACGGCGCCCGCCTTCCCTTCGCGCAACGCCCGGCGCGCCGCCTGCGGGTCGGCGCTGCCGTCCGGGCGCGAGCCGAACAGCGCGAGATCGATGTCGAGGTTGGCGAGATAGGTCCTGCACACCTGAAGATACTCCGGGTGCAGCCGGTCGGACGCGACCACGCGCCCGCGGTGCGTCATCCTCTCGGCCATCAGGATCGCCTCGGCCAGGGCCGACGCCCCGTCGTACATCGAGGCGTTGGAGATCTCCAGCTCGGTGAGCTGGCAGACGAGCGTCTGGAACTCGAAGATCGCCTGCAGCGTCCCCTGGCTGATCTCCGGCTGGTACGGCGTGTAGGAGGAGTAGAACTCGGTCCGCGAGATCAGGTGATCGACGAGAGCGGGACTGTGGTGCCGGTAGGCCCCGCCTCCCAGGAATTGCGCGCCCGGATGGGGCTGACGGGTGTCGCTCGCCCTCCGGGACATTTCCAGGAGGAGCTCCTGCTCCGACAGGGCCGCCGCGAGCGCCAGCGGCCCCTTCAGGCGGAGCGCGGGCGGAATCGTGGCGAAGAGATCGTCGATGCTCCGCGCGCCGATCTCCCGGAGCATCGAGTCCCGGTCCGCGTCGGAGGCAGGGATATAACGGTGGCCGTCCCCCATCTCAGTTGGCTTCTTCCTCGATGTACTTGCGGTACTCCGCCGCCGTCATCAGCGAATCGAGGTCCTTCACATCGGCCAGCTTGATCTTGAGGAGCCACCCGTCGCCGTACGGGTCCTTGTTGATCGTCTCGGGGCCTGCGGCGAGCGACGCGTTGACCTCCAGGACCTCGCCCGAGACGGGCGCGAAGATCTCCGACACCGCCTTGACCGATTCGACCGTGCCGAACTCCTCCCCGGCGACGACCGGAGACCCCGCCGCCGGCAGCTCGACGTAGACGATGTCACCGAGCTCGGACTGGGCGTAGTGCGTGATGCCGACCGTGCCGACGGAGCCGTTCACGGCCAGCCACTCGTGCTCCTTCGTGTATTTCAGGTCGTCGGGATAGATGCCGTTCCCTTTGCTCAAGAGGAGCCTCCTCAGTGCGGTCGTCTGTAGAACGGCGTGGGCACGATGACCGCCCGCGCATCGCGGCCGCGAATGTCGACGTGGAAGCGTGTCCCCACCCCGGCCGCGCGGGCGGGGAAGTACGCCAGGCCGATGCTCTTCTTCACGGTCGGACCGAAAGTCCCGGAGGTCACCGCGCCCGCCTTGACGCCCTCGATCCTTATCGGGTGGCCGTGGCGGGGGATCCCCGGGTCGATCATCTCGAACCCCATCAGGCGGCGGGACGGCCCTCTCTCTTTCTCGCGGCGCAGCGCCACAGCACCGATGAATGGCCCCTTGTCGAGCTTCACGACGGCGTCGAGCCCCGCCTCGAGGACGGTCGTGGTCTCGTCGATGTCGTTGCCGTAAAGGAGCATGCGCGCCTCCAGGCGAAGAGTGTCGCGCGCCCCCAGCCCGCAGGGAAGAAGACCGTGCGGCGCGCCCGCGCGCAGGAGAGCGCGGAAGAGATCGGGCGCGGCCTCGGGCGGCCCGTAGACCTCGAACCCGTCCTCGCCGGTGTAGCCGGTGCGCGCCACGAGGCAGTTCGTTCCGGCCAGCGGGATCTCGACGAAGTGAAAGGGGCGGATCGGGGCGAGGGGGACCGTCACCTGGGCTTGTAGAATTGATTGCGCCCGCGGACCCTGGAGCGCCAGCTGGGCGTAGCGCGCCGAGGCGTTGGTCACCTCGACGCGGCCGCGCGCGTGCGACGCGATCCAGGCGAAATCCTTCTCCGTGTTCGAGGCGTTCACGACCAGCAGGAAATCGTCCTCGCCCCGGCGGTAGACGATGATGTCGTCGACGAACGTTCCCGCGTCCGTCGTGAGGACGGTGTACTGAGCCCGGCCGGGAGACAGGCGCGCGGCGTCATTGCACGTGACCGTCTGGACCAGATCGAGGGCCGCGCGGCCGCGCACCTCCACCTCTCCCATGTGGGAGACGTCGAACAGACCCGCGGCCGTGCGCACGGCCTGGTGCTCCTCCAGGACGGACGAGAACTGCACCGGCAGCTCCCAGCCGGCGAAGTCCACCATGCGGGCACCCATCTCGCGGAACAGGCGGGCGAGCGGAGTGGCTTTCAAGGGGCCGGCCGCGGGGGGCATGACGACACCTCAAGAAGAACGGTAACCGTAGCATAGGGCCATGGGGCAGTCAAGAAGACGTTTGTTCCCAAGTCCTTGCGTTTCTTGCAAATACGCACCTCGGACCCTATATTCGCCCGGCCGGGATTCGACCCTCGTGTGCCCTCATGGGGGCTCCTCAGGGTTCCCCGTCGGAGCAGGTGGTGCCGCGAGAGTATCCGACACAGTGCTGGTCCTGCCTCGGCGAGTTCGACGCCGTGTCGGCCATCTGGTGCGCCTGCAGCGCCCGGAGCGCCACCAAGCTCTGTCCCTTCTGCTTCCATTGCTTCTGCCAGGCGGACGCCGAATACCAGGAAACCTTCTGGAGGAATTCTCCCCGCGAGCTCCAGGAGGAGCGCGATCTCCTGAAGGAGGCGGCGGGGTCTTCGGGTGAAGCGCTCATCCGGTCCAACCTGCTGAGCACCGATCAGCTCGTGTCGGCGCTGCGCTGGCAGCAGAACCGCGGCGCGACCCTCGAGGAGGCCCTCCTGGACCTGGGTTTTGTGTCGCGGGACAACCTCGAGCTCGTCGTCAAACGTCAGCCGCCGGCGCCGGGCACGACCCTCGATCTCTCCAAAGGCCTGGTGGACGCCTCGCTCGTGAAGGCGGTCACAGTCGAGATCTGCTACCGGAAGAAGATCCTGCCGATCAGCAGGGAGGAGATCGGAGAGAAGGCGATCCTGACGCTCGCCATGGCGGGGCCCACCGATGTCGAGACGATCGATCAGGTGCAGAGCCTGACGAACTGCCGCGTCATCCCGATGAACGCCACGGAGAAGGACATCTTCGATCACCTCGCCGATCTCTTCCCCGAGGAGTACGCGGCGCTCGTGGCGGGCGAGGCTCCGCCGAAAGTGGACGCCGGGGGGAAGGGAGCCGGCCGGCCGCCGGGGCCGACGCCCCCGCCGGATGCGGCGGCGCCTGCCCCTCGGGCCGGGCGCCCGGCGCCGGCACCGGCCGCACCAGGCGGCACGCGGATCGCGAAGGGGAGGCCGGGGGCGCGCCAGGCGGCGAAGCCGGTGGAAGAGGAGATCGAAGAGATCGCGGAACGGGGCGAGGCGGACGCGGCCCCCTCTCCGGCGGTCGATCCCCTGGCGCTGGATCCGGCGGGCAACGTCCCATCCGCGTCGCCGCCCTTCCCTGCCGGAGCCGCGCCCGCGCCGGGCGCCGCCCCCGCACAGGCCGCCGGCGACGACGCGCAGGTGCTGCAGGCGATCCTGGCCGAGGCGATCTCCAAGAGGACTTCGCTCGTGCAGTTCGAGATCCGTGGGACGGCCGTGTCGTTGTTCTTCCGGATCGACGGAAACCTGTTCCGGGCCAAGCTTTCCTCGCAGGCCACCGCCGCGGGTCTCCTGCGCGCCCTGAACGCCCTCGCGGCGCTGCCGTCCGGCGATCGGCCGGCGGCCGGCCGGCTGACCGTGAAGGTGGGCGACCGCAAGATCGAGGTGGTCGTGCGCCGCTTCCACTCGGCGGGGGGTGCGAGTTTTCTCTTGAAGATCATCGAGCGCTCCGACTTCCTCCGGGCCCTCGGAGATCTGGGGCCGAGCGCCCTCGACCTCGAGCGGATAAGGCAGGCCCTGGCGCTGCCGAACGGACTGGTCGTCCTGAGCTCCCCGCCCCACAACGGTCTCGAGACGACGCGTTACTCGCTGATGGCGCACCTCGCCTCCGAGCACCGCCGCGCGCTGTCGATCGACTCGCCCCAGCTCGCCACCCTCCCGGGGATCCGGCAGGATGAGGTCGAGTTCCCCCCCGACGCAGCCAAGTGCGGCGCCGCGCTCGCCGCCGTCCCCGGGAGCGAGGTGGTGTTCTTGCCGGAAATCCAAGGCCCCGGGATGGCGAAGCTCGCCCTCGAGACCGCCGGGTCCTGCCTGGTCGTCGCCGCAATCCAGGCCCGCCGGGCATCGCAGACGCCGGCCGCAATCCTCTGGCACCAGGTTGATGCCGCCACGCTGGCGTCGCGGCTGAAGCTGATCGTCAACCAGCGTCTGGTGCGGCGGGTCTGCGCGACCTGCCGCAAGTCCACTCCGGTCACCGACCGCGTCCTCAAGATGATGGGGCTCACCCCCGACGAGGCTCTCGATCTCAAGGCCTCCCAGGGAGCCGGCTGCGACACGTGCGGACCCTTGAGCCCCGGCTACGCCGGACGGGTGGCCCTCGTGGAGGTGCTGGAAGGGACGCCGGAGATCGCGGCCCTCGTCGCGGCCGGCGGATCGCCCGGCGAGATCGAGCGCGAGGCGCGCCGGGCCGGCATGAGTCCGCTGCGCGCCGGCTGCCTGTCCATGGTCGGACAGGGGATCACGACGCTCGAGGAGTTCCAGAAGGGGAATTTTTGAGGTACCGCACCACCGCCCGGGTCAGGTCGGGGACGGTGGAGACGCGCGGAACGACCGCCACGCGGAACCGTTCGCGGCGCGCCGTGGCCGCGGTGATCGGGCCGATCGCCGCGATTGGGATTTTGCGGATCAGCCGCGCTTCGGTCCTGCCGCGGAACAGGCGCGCGAACGAGGTCACCGTGGAGGACGAGGTGAACGTGATCAGGTCCAGCCGGCCCCGCCGCAGCGCGGCGCGCACCTCCGCCGCACCGGCGCGCGACGGGGCGGTGCGATACACGGAGACGACGTCGACGACCGCTCCCCACCGCCGCAGCTCGGTGATCAGGAGGTCGCGCGCCACCGCCGCCCGCGGCACCAGGATCCGTGCCCCCCGCAGGCGGCGCTTCTTCATCAGTTCGACGATTCCCTCGGCCCTGTAGTCCTCCGGGACCGCCTCGACCCTCAGGCCGCGCGTCTCCACCGCCGCCGCAGTCGCCGGACCGATCGCCAGGATACCGATCCCTTTGAGATCGCGGATGTCCCGCCTCGTCTCCAGAAGACGCGCGAAGAAGCGCGCCACGCCGTTCACGCTCGTGAAGATGATGGAGTCGTACGACGTCAGTCGCCGGATCGCCCGATCGAGCGGTGCGAGGGAACGCGGCGGCCGGAGCTCGATGGCCGGGGCCAGAAGGACCCGCGCCCCCCGCTCGCGGAGCTCCTCCACGAACGGACCCGCCTGGTCGCGCGGGCGCGTCACGACGATCGTGCGCCCGTGGAGCGGCAAACGGGAGACCCAGTCAAGACTGCGACGCAGGCGCACGACGCGCCCCGCGATCAGGAGGGCCGGCGGCCGCACGCCGGCGGCGCGGGCGCGCGCCACGATGTCGCCGAGCCTGCCCGAGACGACTTCCTGCTCCGGAAGCGTCGCGCAGCGGACCAGCGCCACCGGTGTCGCCGGGCTCATGCCGGCGCGCACGAGCCGGCCGACGAGTCCCTGGAGCCGCCGCACTCCCATGTAGAGAACCAGCGTGTCGGCGCGCGTGAGGGCCTCCCAGTCGGGGGCCCCGGCGCGCCGGGCGGGGCCGGAATGGCCCGTGGCGAGCACCACGGACGAGGCGAGCCGCCTGTGCGTGAGCGGAATCCCGGTCCAGGCTGCGGCGCCGAGGGCCGCCGTAACGCCGGGGACGACGGTGAAGGGGATGCGGGCGCGCCGGAGGGCCTCGGCCTCTTCTCCGCCGCGCCCGAACAGGCTCGGATCGCCCCCCTTGAGGCGCACGACGAGCAGGCCGCGCCGCGCCCGGTCGATCAGCAGGCGGTTGACGGTGTCCTGGCGGACGCTCTGCCTGCCGCCGCGCTTGCCGGCCTTGATCCGTTCCGCTGCCGCCGGTGCCATGTCCAGGAGTTCGGGGGCGGCGAGGGCGTCGGCCACGACCACGTCGGCCCGGGACAGAAGGTCCTGCCCGCGCCTCGTGATCAGACCCGGATCGCCCGGGCCGGCTCCGACCAGGTGGACGGTGCCCGGCCGACGCCGGCGACGCCTCACGGCCCGTCGGGGAGGGGCGCGGACGTCCCCCGGACCAGCGCCGAAGCACCGCGCGCCAGGAGGACCCGGGCCGCGTCGAGCCCGATCGCCTCGGCGTCCCGGGCATCCCCTTCGCGGCGTTCCTTCAGGAGCGGCTCGCCGCCGGGGCCGGCGACGAGAGCCCTCAGGGAAAGCCGTTCCCCGGCGACCTCCCCGAACGCGGCGATGGGCGCCTGGCAGCCTCCCCCCAGCCCGCGCAGCAGGGCGCGCTCCGCGGCCACGGCGATCGCCGTCGGGGCGTGGTGGTGGGGACGCAGGACCTCCGCCAGCTCGCGGTCGTCGGCGCGGATCTCGATCGCCATCGCCCCCTGCCCCACCGCGGGGATCATCTGGTCGTAGTCGAGCACCGTCCCCTCGACTTCGATGTCCAGGCGGCGAAGGCCTGCGCGGGCGAGCAGGATGGCGTCGTAATCCCCCTTCCGCAGCTTTGCGAGGCGGGTGTCGACGTTGCCGCGCAGGTCCCTGATCGTGACGTCGGGGCGGAGGGCCCGCATCTGGCAGGAGCGTCTCGGGCTCCCCGTGCCGACGACGGCGCCCGGCCTGAGCCCCGCGGGACCCGGGGCGCCCGGCGCGAGGAGGACGTCGCGCGCGTCCTCGCGCTCCGGCAGGCAGGCGATCGTCAGACCGTCCGGCTGTGACGTCGGCAGGTCCTTGAGGCTGTGCGCCGAGACATCGACGGTCCCCGCGAGCAACGCCTCCTCGATCTCCTTGACGAAGACGCCCTTCCCGCCCATCGACACGAGCGAGCGATCCAGGAAGCGGTCCCCGGAGGTGTGGATGATCTCGACGCGCGCGTCGCACCCGGCGTCCTGCAGGAGCCTCCTCAGCCACTCCGCCTGCCACAGGGCCAGGCGGCTCCCCCGGCTGCCGATGACGATGGCCCTCACGCGCGGGTCACCGGGTGTCTCCCCGGGACGAGGTCCGGGTGGTCCCGTCAGGGGACTCCTCTTCGTTTGTCCCGCCTTCCGTCGGGGCCTCCGCCGGACGGTCGATCCCGAAGATCTCGCGGATCAGCTTGACCCTCGTCCCCGCGCCGTTCTGCGTGGCGAGGCGCTTCAGCGCCAGGGTCGGGGGATGCAGGAGCTTGTTGACGAGGGAGGCCGCCATCTGCCGCACCGCCTCCTCCTGACCGGGTGTCAGGCCCGACAGCTTGCTCCTGAAGCGCTCCACCTCCTGGTCCGCGATCTCGTGCAGGCGCCGGCGCAGCTCGACGATCGTGGGGGTCACCTCCAGGGACTTCATCCACGACAGGAACGTCTCGGTCTCGCTCTCGACGATCGACTCGGCGACTTTCAACTCCTTCTGGCGCTCGTCCAGGCCGGCCTGGACGACCCCCTGCAGATCGTCGATGTCGTACAGGTAGACATTGTCCACCTCGTTGACCTTCGGATCCACGTCGCGGGGGACGGCGATGTCGATGAAGAAGATCGGACGCCCGCGCCGGGCGCGGCTCAGCTGCTGGGCGTGCTCGCGGAGGATCACCAGGTGCGGCGCCGCGGTGGAGGCGATCACGATGTCGGCGTTCTCCATCTCCTCGAACAGGCGGTCGAACGGCACGGCCCGGCCGCCCAGCTCGCGCGCCAGCTCGTCGGCGCGCTGGTAGGAGCGGTTCGCCACCAAGACCGATCGCACGCCGTTGCCGACGAGGTGCTGCGCGGCGAGGCGCGCCATCTTCCCCGCCCCGACGATCATCGCGGTGCGCTCGCCGAGGTCGCCGAAGATATCGCGCGCCAGGCCGACGGCGGCGTAGGCGATCGACACCGGGTGCCGGGCGATGCCGGTCTCGGTGCGCACCCGCTTCGCGACCGTGAACGCCCGCCGCAGCAAGGCGTCGAGGACCGGTCCGAGCGAGCCGACCTGTCCCGCGAGGGCGTACGCCTCCTTCACCTGCCCGAGGATCTGCGCCTCCCCGACCACCATCGAGTCGAGCGAGGCCGCCGTCCGGAACACGTGCCGCACCGCCTCCCGCTCGGTGTAGAGGTAGCAGTGCCTCTCCAGCTCCTCCCCGCTCACCGGGCGCTCGCGCGCCAGGAAACCCGCGAGCGCGCCGGGGGCCGTGTCCTGTCGCATGTGGACGATGATCTCGGTGCGGTTGCAGGTGGAGAGGATGAACGCCTCCTCCACGCCGTCCGCCTGCCTGAGACGGGCCATGGCGTCCTTCAGCTCCTGCTCCGGGAACGCCACTTTCTCGCGCACCGGGAGAGGGGCGCTCGCGTGGTTCATGCCGTAAACGGTGGGCATGGCTCAGTAGAACCCCAGGATGCGCACCAGCACGACGCTGAACGCCAACATGGTGAGAAGGGCGGCGTTGCGCCCTCGCCAGCCCCATCCCAGGCGCGCCACGACCACGATCGCCAGGATGACCCAGGAGAGCACGGCAAGCGTCTCCTTCTGCTGCCAGGCCCAGTAGGTGTGCCTGATGCTGGCGCTGTACATCGCGCCGGTGATGATGCCCAGCGTCATCAGAGGGAAGGCCCAGAGGAGCGAGATCTGGCCGACGTTGTCGCAGCTTTCGAGCGACGGCAGCTTGACGAAAAACCGCCCGGGGCGCTTGCTCTTGAGGGCCCGGTCGAGGAGGACGTACGCCACGCTGGCGGCGAAGGTGATCGACAGCGCGGCCATGGCGAAGATGATCACGGTGACGTGGAAGCGCCGGAGCGACGGCCTGAGTGTCGCGGTCACGGGGATCACGTCCTGCGGCAGGAGGTCCGAGACGAACAGCACCACCAGGACCAGGGGCAGGATGACGACGTGCAGGACCTCGATCCGGTAACGCCAGAACACGACGAGGTAGACCAGGACGGTGCACCAGGCGAGGGCCGACAGGACCTCCGGGACCGTACCGAGCGGACAGCGCTTGAGCGCCGCTCCCAACGCCACGAGAGCCAGGGTATGCGCGACCCAGCCGGCGCCGGCGAGCCAGGGCGTGAAGCGCTGGGTCTTGACGCGCCCCAGGACCGGGAGAAACGAATTGATGAACCCGAGGCAGTAGAACGCCAAGGCGATCCGAAGGAGGACTAGACTCCAGTCCATCGAGGCTCCGAGCACGGTGGCGGGCGCAACGTCGCGATTCTAGCATGCGAGTCGCGGAAAGTCTTTGAGAGACCTTCATTTGCCGGGACGATGTTCGGCTTGATCCGGCGCCGGATGGGATGCTAGGATGGGCGCCACTTGGGGAACCGGCAGTTGATTCGCGGCATAATCTTCGACTTCGACGGCACGCTCATCGATTCCTATGAGGCGATCGCCGAGAGCCTGAATCACGTCCGGACATCGTTCTCCCTCCCTGCCTTCACGGTGGAGGACGTCCGACCCATGGTCGGCCACGGTCTCGAGCACCTGATCGCCGAGGCCATCGGCCCCGGGCGCGTCGAGGAGGGGGTGAAGCTGTTCCGGCAGTCCTACGCCAGTCTGTGCGAGCGCAAGACCACCATCCTGCCCCAGGTCAAGGAGACCCTCGAGACGCTGGACGGTCGCGGTTATCAGATGGCCATCGCCAGCAACAAGCCGTCCTACTTCGCGCGCGACATCATGAGGGCCCTCGAATTCGATCATCTGTTCGCCGAGGTCCTGGGACCGAACGACGTGGAGCGGCCGAAGCCCGACCCTGAGATGCTCGAGATCATCATCATGCGCATCGGACTCTCGCCCGAGGAGGTCGTGTACGTCGGTGACATGCCTCTGGACGTGGAGGTCGGCCGGCGCGCCGGCGTGGCGGTATTCGCGGTTCCCACGGGATCGGCGACGCGCGACGCGCTTCTCGAGGCACGTCCCGATCGCCTGCTCCACCGCTTCTCGGACCTCCTGACGTTCCTCCCGTCGATCTCCGGCGGTCGCTGATCCGGCAATCAGCGACTCCAGAGCCAGCGATCCCTGTCGAAGCGCCAGATCCGGATGCGACCCGTGCCGCCGTACAGGACGACCGCGGCCACGGTGCCGCCGCCGTCGCTGACGTACAGTGTGCCGCTGCTGGACGTGCCGCGCGGCGTGAAGGTGATGATGTCGGAGCGGCCGAAGCGCACGGGGTCGGACCCGGGCAGCAGGATGCCGGGGCCGGGGGGGATCTCCGGGATCGACACGTCCGGCAGGCTGAAGTCGATCCCCTCGTAACGCGAGGGGAGGTCGCGGCCCGCGCCGAGGAGCGGATCGCGGCCCGAGGCGATGTCGTCCGAGCGGACGCCGTCGCCGTCCCCGTCGGCATAGAACGCGTAGGCGTAGCGGCCTCCCGACCAGGTGAGGCGCATCGCCACGTCGCGCCGCGAGGCGATCGCCTCCGAACGGAGGCGCGCCATCTCCTGCCCCAGCTCGCGTGCCGCCGCCGTCACCCGTCCGCGCGACAGGGCGGCGAACAGCGCCGGGGTTGCGGCCGCGGCGAGAAGACCGAGAAGGAAGAGGGCGAGGACAGCTTCCGGCAGGGAGAAGCCGCCCTCGCCCCGCAGGGGGGCCCTCAGCTCTTGCCGATGGTCAGCCTGTCCCGGATCCGCTCGAAGGTCTTCTCGCCGATCCCGCGGACGTTCAGGATGTCCTCGACCTTCTTGAAGGGACCGTTCTTCTGGCGGTATTCGACGATTCTCTCCGCGTACGCCTTGCCGATCCCCGGGAGCGCCACCAGCTCGTCCACGCCGGCGGTGTTGATGTTCACTTTCTCGCCGGGCGCCGCGGCCTGCGGGGTCGCTCCCCTGGCGGTCCCGGGCACGAGGGCCAGGACCGCCAGCGCGAAGACCAGGACCACTCCCATGAACAGGAGACTCTGTCGTCTCATGGAACCTCCTTGGGTGAAGGAAAAATCTTGGGGGAGGGGGGATCATCGGATCCCCCACCCGCGTCGTGGAATGGGATGGATCTCCGGGATGGAGAGCCGATCGGTTGTTGTGATCCATCCCATGTCTCCCCCAAGCTCATGAGTCCGCTCCACGCGCGATCTGCCGTCACGCGCGGATGCGGGTGCACGGCGCGTGCCATGCCACCCGCCCCGCCGTTCCCCGCCCGCCCTGGCTCTCTGCATCCGCTCTCCGGTGCGACTTTCGGGTCGGTCCGCCCCGCGTGTCGCTGCCGTCGCCGCCGCGGTTCGTCGTCCCGTGCCCGTCCTCCCGCGGCCGCGGGTCAACGGCCCGTGTTCCACCCCGGACAGAACGACCCACCGCCGGACCCGGATCGCGGGGTGATTCTCGTGGCGCGTGACGGCCTCCGCTGGTATATTCAGCGAACCATCGCCGCCTGAGTGCAGATCACGTCCATGACGGGTCTCAGAAGAGTCGCCGCGCGGGTCTTTCTTGCAGTCGCCGTCTGCTGGAGTCTGCCCGGAATCATCCAGGCCCAGACGAACGGCGACCTGCGTGGCGTCGTGCTGGACGAGGGGGGCGCCCCCCTGGGGGGCGTGTCGGTCGTCGTGGCGAGCGCCAGCCAGGGGGTCAGCGGTCGCGCCGCCGTCACGGACTCCTCCGGATCGTTCCAGATCCCCTCCCTCCCAGTTGCCCGCGACTACTCCGTGCGCGCCAGCTTTCCAGGCTTCGCCACGGTGGGCCTCTCCGATGTCGAAATCCAGGCGGGGCGGAGCACCCACCTCCGGGTCACTCTGCAGCGCGGGTCCGGCTTCCGCGAGCGGATCGAAGTCCGCGCCAGACCGCAGATAGTGAGCCTGGAAGACACCACGACCGAGACCCGGTTCGGCTCGGAGCTCATCGACGCGCTGCCGGTCCTGGGACGGAACTACCAGGACGTCCTGGTCCTCGCCCCGGGAGTGAGCGACGTCGACGGCGACGGCAACCCGAACATCCACGGCGCGCGGGACACCGACGTCGTCACCCTGGTCGACGGCGTCAGCACCACCGACCCGCTGACCGGCAAGATCGGGGCCCAGCTCAACATCGAGTCGATCCAGGAGATCGAGCTGAAGACTTCCGCGGCGACGGCCGAGTTCGGCCGGGCGCAGGGGGGGTTCGCGAACATCATCACGAAGTCCGGAGGGAACAATTTCAGGGGAACGTTCAAGTTCTTCTGGCGGGGGTCGGTCCTTGACGGTGACGGCGCCGGGATCGACGACCCGAGGCTGCACGGGGGCGTCGGGGAGAACGGCCTGCGGAGCATGACCTTCAACGATTTCCTGCCGTTCCTGTCGCTGGAGGGGCCGATCGTCAAGGACAAGGCATGGTTCTTCCTGGCGAACGAGTACATCCGGCAGGAAGAGCCGGTGAACGCTCTTAGCACGGCGTTCATCGCGGGGACGCGCGAGTTCCGCGAGTTCCTGAAGCTCACCTGGCAGGCGGGCGCGAGTCACCGCCTGGCGCTGTCGATCAACTACGATCCGCAGAAATACCTCAATCGCGGCCTCAACAGTTTCACCCGCGAGGAGAGCGGATTCAGCGACGCGACGGGCGGCACGATCCTGACGCTGCGGTCGACCTCCGTCCTGAGCCCCGCGGTGGCCCTGGAAACCTCCGCGTCGGACTTCAACGAGCGGCCGGCCCGGACCCCCAACATCGGTCCCGACATCAACGGCAACGGCGTCCTGTTCTATGACGCGAACCACGACGGCTTCCCCGAGCTCACGGAGCGTGACCCGGGAGAGGACCGCGACCTCGACGGAAATTTCGACGTCGTGGAGCCGAGGGTCCCGATCGACGACCGTCTTGTGTGGGTCGACATCGACGGGGACGGACGGCGCACGGCCCCGAGGGACTGCGAGGGACGCAACCGCGAGGACATCAACTGCAACGGCGTTCTCGACCCCGGAGAGGATCGCAACCACAACCATCTCCTGGACGACACGCCTCGTCCGACGAGCCTCTACCCCTATGGGCGTCTCAGGCCCGAGATCTCGGATCGCGACTACACGATTGATACCGGCACGGGCCGAATCACCGGACCCTACTACGAGGACTTCACCGACAGCCGCAGGCGCGTCACGCTGCGACAGGACCTGAGCGTGTTCGTGCCCGATTTCAAAGGGAGCCACGATCTCAAGGTCGGCTACTCCGTCGAGCGCGAGGGCTTCGACCGGGACATCACTCCGCGCGAGCTCATGTCGCAGTTCGTTCCCCCGAACACCGGCAGCGGCTTCGCCAACCCTGATCCGTCCAGCTCCAGATGGCCGAGGTGCGGCGGATTTGGTGGTGGCGGGGGATGCCCCGCCCCGATCGAGGTGAGCGCCCTCATGCCGGTGCAGCAGACATTCCAGAACAGCGCCACCGGAATGACCGCCGGACTTTACGCCCAGGACAATTACAAGCCCCGGCCGAACCTCAGCCTGGGCCTGGGCGTGCGCTTCGACAGAGAAATCACGAACTCGTCCGGTTACTCGTCCTTCGATCCGGCGCCGGAGCGGGTCCGGTTCGATCGGCTCAACGCCCTGATCGGGACGGAGGCGACGAGCGGCGACACGGTGGTCGGCGACAACAACGGGGTCGTCGGCTTCGGCGTCCTCGCGGACCCGATCTTCGGAGGGTTGACCAACCCGACCACCGAGACTGCCGACATCGTCGGCCCGATCCGCAGCGCCATGCCGAGGCTGTTCTTCCGCCACCACGCCGACGTGACCTTCGGATCGGCCGGCCTGTCGTTCCTGATCCCGGAGGTCCTCTCGAACGGCCGGACCGACCCCGAGCTCATGAAACGGGCCGGCATACCGGTCGAGGCGCCGGAGCGTCTGACCCTCACGAACAACAACCTGGCGCCGCGCCTGTCCATCTCGTGGGATCCCTGGGCGAACGGCAAGACCAAGGTGTTCGCCACCTGGGGGCGCTACTTCGACAAGCTCTTCCTGAGTACGGTGGTGGGCGAGGAGGGACCCGACTGGCTTACCCGGTATTACCTGTTCGACAACCTGGCGGCGCGCAACAAGGTCGAGTTCGACAGGTCCCTCGGCGGCGCCGTGGCGCGCTCAGCGCCGTCGGCCGTGCAGGTCGATCGAGGCCTGCAGACACCCTTCAGCGACGAGCTGACGCTCGGGTTCGAGAGGGAGATCAATCCCGAGGTGGCCCTGTCGGTGACCTATGTCGACAGGCACTACCGGCAGCAGCTCCAGGACATCGATGTCAACCACTACCTCAAGCGCGATCCCGTGACCGGCCAGCCCATCGACGCCATCGGCAGCATCACCACTTTCATCTCCTACGACATCGATCCCGCGAGCGGCGCGCTCGTGCAGATTGCCAAGGAGTCGAGGCGTACTCCGGACGGCCGGCCCGACCTGTACATCAACAACCCCTACTTCAACCAGATCCTGAGGATCGGCAACTTCAACCAGGCCCGCTACCGGGGAATCGAGGTCGGGCTCAAGCGGCGCATGGCGCGACGCTGGCAGATGCAGGCCTCGTACACGTACTCCAGGGCCATGGGGGACGCCGAGGACTACCAGTCGCGCCTCGGGAACGATCCCTCCACCACCGAGTTCGAGCACGGCTACCTGTCGTACGACCAGCGCCACGTCGTCAAGCTCAACGCGATGGCCTATCTGCCGCGCGACTGGCAGCTGGGGACCTCGATCACGTGGGCCTCCGGTCTTCCCTACTCTATTATTTCCCGCTTCTTCGCCTTCGATAACATCGACTACCAGCAGTTCCGCACCCGCTTCGGCTACACCATGTTCGACTCCGGCAAGGACTACCGCCGGTTCGTCCCGGTGCGCCGGAACAGCCTCCGGAATGATGCCACCCTCGACGTGAACGTCCACGCCCGCAAGTCCCTGGTGATCGGGCGCACTTCCGCCGCGCTTTTCCTGGACGTCTCCAACCTTCTCAATCGGGACGATCTCAGGGTCTACACCTACGAGCCGACCCCCGGTGACGTCAGGGTGAATCTGCAAAACCCCGCCGCCACCGGCCCGCTCTCGCTCAACGCCGAGCGCCGCTTCGGCCGCCGCTTCCAGATCGGCATGCAATTCGAATTCTAGAGGGTGACGCGCTCGGCCCAGAGAACGCCGTCGATCGCCGTGATCTCCCGCAACAGGTCGTCGGGGACGGACGAGTCGAGGTTGAACACCGCGATGGCGCGGCCGCCGGAGCGGTCGCGGCCGAGGGACAGATAGGCGATGTTCACGGACGCGGCGCCGATGGCCGAGCCGATGCGCCCGACCATGCCCGGACGGTCGTCGTTGCTGACGATCAGCATGTCGCCCTTGGGAAGGGCGTCGAGGTGGAACTCGTCGAGGCGGACGAGCCGCGGCTCGCGCTTGCCGAACAACGCCCCCGCCGCCGAGCGCTCGCCGTCGCGGCCGCGCAGACTGGCGGTGATCAGCGCCGTGAAATCCTGCGGCTCGGCCGCCCGGGCCTCCAGGACCCTGATCCCCGCTTCCCTCGCGAGGATCTGGGCGTTGACCACGTTGACCGGGTCGGAGAGCTTGGACTGCAGGAAGCCCTTCAGGAAAGAGGCGGTCAGCGGGCGCATGGGATAGTCCTGCACGCTCCCCGAGTACTCCAGGGCCACCTCGCTGACCGGCCCGCGCGCCAGGGACGACAGGAGTTTCCCGAGCCGTTCGCAGAGGTCGCGGTAAGGCTGCAGGGCCGGCAGCAGGCGGGGATCGATCCCTTCCATGTTCACTGCGTTGATCACGATATTGTCCTTCAGGTAGGCCGCGATCTGCTCGGCGATCCGCACGGCGACCTTCTCCTGCGCCTCCTGCGTGGACGCGCCCAGGTGGGGCGTCAGGATCACCGAGTCGAACGACAGCAGCGGGCTGCCGGTGGGCGGCTCGTTCTCGAACACGTCGAGGGCGGCGCCCGCCACGCGACCGTCGCGGAGGGCCTCGCAGAGCGCCGTCTCGTCGATGATCCCGCCGCGCGCCACGTTCAGGATGCGCAGGCCCTTCCGGCAGCGCGCGAGCTGGTCCCTGCCGATGAGATGCCGCGTCCCGTCCGTCAGCGGCAGGTGCAGCGTGATGAAGTCGGAGCGCTCGTAGACCGTCTCGATCGGGACCAGGGCCACACCGAGCCGCGCGGCCACCTCCTCCGTGAGGACCGGGTCGAAGCCGATCACCTCCATGCCGAAGGCGCGGGCCCGGGCCGCCACCTCGCGTCCGACCTTTCCGAGACCGAGAACACCGAGGGTCTTGCCGGACAGCTCCACCCCCAGGATCCGGCCGCGGTCCCAGCGTCCGGCCTTCATGGAGCGATCCGCCAGCGGGATCTGACGCGCCAGGGCGAGCATGAGCGACAGGGTGTGCTCGGCCGCCGAGATGGTGTTCTCGCCGGGAGCGTTCATCACCACGATGCCGCGCTTGGTGGCGGCCGCGACGTCGATGTTGTCCACCCCCGCGCCCGCCCGGCCGACGACGCGCAGCTTCGGCGCCCTGCGCATCACCTCCTCGGTGATGCGGGTGTCGGAGCGCACCACGATCCCCTCGACATCGGCGACCGCCGCAAGGAGATCGCTTCCGGAGATCCCGGGGCGATGATCGGCCTCGATCCCGGCCCGCTTCAGGACCTCTGAGCACACCGGCAGGATTTTATCGGCAATCAGGACTTTCACGCGGCGATCTCCTTGAGGACGTCGTCCATCGCGGCCAGGAGCTCCTCGATCCCCGCGACGGTGTGATCCCCCATGTGGCCGATGCGGAAGGTCAGTTCCTTGAGCTTCCCGTAGCCGTTGCTGACGCCGAAGCCGCGCGTGCCCAGGGCCCCGACGAACCGGGCCACGTCCATTCTCCGGGTGTTGGCCACGCAGGTGATCGTGTTGGAGCGCGCCTTCTCCTCGGCGAACAGGTCGAAGCGCGCGGCCGCCCAGGCGCGCGTCGTGTCGGCCATGGCGCGGTGGCGGGCGTAGCGCGCTTCCAGGCCCTCCGCCTCGATGCGCTTCATCTGCGCCCGCAGGGCGAACATGTGGCTCACCGAGGGCGTGGCCATCGGCGTGCCCTTGTCGAAGCAGCTCTTCAGCCGCAGGAAATCGAAGTAGTACCCCTTCCCCACCCGCCGGGCCGAGCGCTCCAGCGCCCGGGGCGACACGGCGCAGACCGAGAATCCCGGTGGCAGCGCCAGGCATTTCTGCACCGAGGCCAGGCAGACGTCGATGCCGTTCCTGTCCACCTCGACCGGGATGCCACCGAGCGATGACACGGCATCCACCAGCAAAAGCACATCCGCCTGGCGGCGCACCGCCTCGGCGATTTCCGGCAGCGGATTGACCACACCGGTCGCGGTCTCGTTGTGGACCAGCGCCAGGGCGTCGTAGCGGCCGGTGGCGAGCACGTCGGCGACGGCCTGGGCCGGGACCGCCCTGCCCGGCTCCACGTGCAGCGGGTCGGCGTCGAGTCCGCAGGCCAGAGCGACCTCGTAGAAGCGCTCCGAGAACGCCCCGCACACGGGCACGAGAACGCGGCGCGCCACGCAGTTCCTGAGGGCCGCCTCCCACAGCCCGGTCGCCGAGCAGGCGGTCAGGAAGACGTCGTGCGCGCGCGTCCCGAACACCGTCCGCAGGCGCGGGAGCAGATCGCGGATCAGCTCCTGCATCGCCGCGCCGCGGTGACCGATGACCGGGCGGGCCATCTCGCGCAGAATCTCGGGCGAGACCTCGGTGGGGCCGGGTGTGAAGAGGATCGTGTGGTCCCGTTTCGCGGCGGGCACGGTGTCCGTCTCCCTCAGCGCGGGAACAGCTTGCTGATGTCGAGGTAGATGACGGTGGCCATGAACACGAGCAGGAGAACGAGCCCGGCCTGCATGACCCGCTCCTTGAGCTGGACCGAAAGGTCGCGGCGGATCGTCCCCTCGATCAGGAGGGTGAACACGTGTCCCCCGTCCAGGGGAGGAATCGGGAACAGGTTGATGATACCGAGCTGCAGGCTCACAAAAGCGATGAATTCGAGGAAATGGGTCAGCCCCTCCTGGGCGGACACCCCGGACGCGAGATAGAGGCCGATCGGCCCCGAGAACGAGCGCAGGGACAGCTCCCCCAGGAACAGCTTCTTGAGCGTCAGGAACATCAGCGAGGCGTTGTCGAGGTTCCGGCGCAGCGCTCCGCCCAGTGCGTCGAACAGGCCGTACGTCCGCGTCGTCGTGGGGACCGTCGGCAGGAACCCGATCACGCCCTTGTCCCCGTCGCGCACCGGGGTGATGACTTTCTCGATCCTCCCGCCGCCGCGCTCGATGACGAAATCGAGCGGCTTGCCGGCGGATCCCTGGATGGTCCTGATGACCTTCGAGATGGTCGTCATCGGCACGCCATCGATCGAGACGATCCGGTCGCCGTTGCGCAGGTCCGCCTTCTCGGCCGGTCGTCCGGGCTGGGGCTCGCTGACGAGGACCTCCGTGGCGGGTGCTATCGAGGGAATGCCGATGCTGTTGCGCGTGTCGGCCTTGATCGGGAGCTGAACCGTCAGGCGCTGGCCCGAGCGATCGAGCACGACCTCCCTGGTCTGTCCCGGGCTCAGGAGGATGGCCCACTCGAGGTCCTTCCAGGTCGCCACGGGCTGCCCGCCGAAGCTGAGGATCCGGTCGCCCGGCTGGATACCGGCCTGGACCGCGGGCGAGTCGGGATCGACGTCGCCGACCACTGGTGGCTGGTACGGATAGATCGGCTCCTGGATGCCCATGATGAGGATCGCCACCATCAGGACGTACGCCGTGATCAGGTTGAACACGGCGCCCATGACGAACACGAGAAAGCGCTGAAAGCGCGAGCGGGACATGAGATCGCCGGGATCGAGCGCGCCGCCGCTCTCGTCGGGCGTCTCCCCCTTCAGCTTCACGTAGCCGCCCAACGGCACCCAGGAGACGCGGTAGTCGGTGCCGCCGCGGGTCCACCCGAAGAAGCGCGGGCCGAACCCGACCGAAAAAACCTCCACAGTGACGCCGAGCCACTTGGCGACGACGTAATGCCCGAACTCGTGGAACAGCACCACGACGCCCAGGACCACCACGAACGGGAGGGCGAACTGCCAGATCCAGCTGATGTGCTCAAGGATGAAGCTCAACACGCACCTCCCTGCGACATGATTTCCTCGGCGACGCCTCGCGCCCAGGCGTCGGCTTGAAGAACGGTCTGAAGCGATGTGACGGGCGACGGCCGGTGACGCTCCAGGACCTCTCCGACCAGCCGCGGGATGCCCGGGAAGTCGAGACGGCGTGACAGGAAGCCCTGGACGGCGACCTCGTTGGCGGCGTTCAGGACGGCAGGTGCCGTCCCGCCGGCGCGCAGGGCGCGGTAGGCGAGATCGAGACTCGGGAAGCGCCGCGCGTCGACCGGAAAGAACTCCAGCGGCGAACGCTCCGCCAGGTCGGGCGCCTTGACGGGACCCTGGAAGCGCTCGGGGTAGCCGAGCGCGTACTGGATCGGCGCCCGCATGTCGGGGAGACCCACCTGGCAGAGAACGGAGCCGTCCACCATCTCGACCAGCGAGTGCACGAGGCCCTGCGGGTGCAGCAGCACCCCCACCCTTTCGGCTGCGAGGTCGAACAGCCAGCGCGCCTCGATCACCTCGAGCCCCTTGTTCATGAGCGTGGCGCTGTCGATGCTGATCTTCTTCCCCATGGCCCACACCGGATGACGCAGCGCCTGCTCGGGTGTCACGCTCGGCAGGTCCTCGAGCGGCGTCGTCCGGAACGGACCGCCCGAGGCGGTCAGGACCACCCGCGCCACGTCCTCCCGGCGCGCGCCGCGCAGGCACTGGTGCACCGCCGAGTGCTCGCTGTCCACGGGGAGGAGCAGCGCACCCGCTTCGCGGGCGACGGCCTGCAGGAGCTCCCCGGCCATCACCAGGCTCTCCTTGTTGGCCAGCGCCACCGTCTTTCCGGCCTTGAGGGCCGCGTGCGTCGCCGGCAGGCCGGCGGCCCCCACCACGGCCGCCACGACGATGTCGGCCGCCGGAAACGCCGCGACGGCAAGGAGGCCCTCCTGCCCCGTCAGGATCTCGCAGCGCGCCCGCCGCGCCGCCTCCTCGATCGGCCCGCGGCTCCCTGCATCGGCGATCGCCGCGAGGCGCGGCCGGTGCGTCTCGATCTGCCGGGCCAGCAACGCGGCGTTCCTGCCGGCCGCGAGCGCCACGACCTCGAATCGCCCGGGAAAGCATGAAATCAGATCGAGCGTCTGCACCCCGACCGAGCCGGTCGACCCCAGCACGGCGACCGCGCGGCGCGCGTTCCCGGCCATCAATGTGCCCTCATCTCGAAGACGTAATAGTAGTAGAGGACCGGACCGGCGTACAGGAGGGAATCGACCCGGTCCAGGATCCCGCCGTGTCCGGGGACAAGCGAGGCGCTGTCCTTCATGCCCGCGCCCCGCTTGAGCATGGACTCGACGAGGTCGCCCAGGAGACCGATGGTCCCGAGGGCCAGGCCCAGGACGATGCAGTCGACGACACTCAGACGCGTGTAGAACCAGACGCTGGCCACGAAGGCCGCGAGGAGCGCGCCGATCACGCCGCCCACCGCCCCTTCCACCGTCTTCTTCGGACTGACGCGGGGCGCCAGGGGTCTGCTGCCGAAGGTCGTCCCGACGTAGTAGGCGGCGGTGTCGCTGCTCCACACCACGAAGAACAGCAGGAGGACCAGGTCGGAGCCGGTTTCGTCGCCCTTCGGCAGATCATGGATGGTCCTGAGATCGATGAGATAACCGAACAGCACCCCGATGAACAGGGCGATGAAAAACGTGGTGCCGATATCGGCCAGCGCCGGCCCCCAGTCCCCGCCGCGCCAGAGAGAGGCGAGGGGCAGAACGATCAGCCCGAAGGCCAGGGCGTAGTGGATATCAACCCCGGTGAAGGCGAACGATGCGATGACCAGGAGGGTCACGAGCGTCCCGAGGAAGCGATGGCAGCGCTGGCCGCTCGCCGAGGCGAGACCGAACAGCTCGCGCAGGGCCAGGAGCGCCGCCACGGCGATCAGGATCTCGTACGTCCCCGGGCGGTACTTCACGATGACCCAGAACAAGGGAAGGAAGACGGCCGCGGAGAGGACGCGCTTCATCGGAGATCCGGGGAGGTTCTCACTCGGGCCGGCTCAGACGGTGGCCTTGCCGGGCGACAGGCTGACCGCCTCTGGCTCGGCGCCGACGACCCGGCCGTAGCGCCGCTCTCGCTTCTGGTAGTCCACGATGGCCTGCAGGAGCTCTCTCTTGCGGAAGTCGGGCCACAGGGTCTCGGTCACCCAGATCTCGGCGTAGGCGATCTGCCACAGCAGGAAGTTGCTGATGCGCAGCTCTCCCGAGGTGCGGATCAGGAGGTCCGGGTCGGGCTGGCCGGCGGTATAGAGATAGCGCGAGAACGTGGCCTCGTCGACCGGCGGTGACGAGGCGCCGGCCAGACGGCGGTCGGCCAGGATCCGGTTGACCGCGTCCACGATTTCGGCCCTCCCGCCGTAGGACAGGGCGATGTTGAACAGCAGTCCCGTGTTCTCCCGCGTCGACACCATCCCTTCCTGAAGCTCTTTCTGGATCGTGGGGCTGAGCTCGTCCATCCGGCCGATGACGTTGAAGGCGATGTTGTTGCTCTGCAGGGTGTCGATTTCCTTCTTCAGGTATTCGCGCAGGAGACCCATCAACGTGTCGATCTCGCGCCGCGGCCTTTTCCAGTTCTCGATGGAGAACGCGTACAGCGTCAGCACCTGACAGCCCAGGCGCGCCGAGGTCTCGACGACGTCGCGCACGGCCGCGATGCCGGCCCGGTGGCCGGCGACGCGCGGCAGGCTCCGCATCCGGGCCCACCGCCCGTTCCCGTCCATGATGATGGCGATGTGACGCGGCAGACGCGCGAAGTCGATCTGCGCGAGGAGTTGCTCCTCGGGCGATCCCTTCGTGATCAATCCTTCCAAGTCTCGTGCCGGATGGGACATGGAGGGGGTCGTCGCTCCCACGCGGAGTGCGCTCGAATCGTAACACACGCCCGACGGAGGGAGCAAGGAACGCCGGCCCCTCACGATCGGTACCCGCGGGGATGTGCGCGCGCGAACCGCCAGGCGGTCTCCAGGATCGATTCGAGATCGGCGTACCGGGGCGCCCAGCCGAGCACGCGCCGCGCCCGCCCGGATGACGCAACCAGGGTCTCGGGGTCTCCGGGCCGGCGCGGGGCCTTCCTTATCGGCACGGGCCTGCCGGTGACCCGGCGGGCCGCCTCGATAACCTGGAGGACCGAGAAGCCGGCGCCGTTCCCCAGGTTGAACACCGACGCGCCGCCCTTGGACTCGAGATGCTCCAGGGCGCGCACGTGGGCTTCCGCCAGGTCCTCGACGTGAACGTAGTCGCGTACCGCCGACCCGTCGTGCGTGGCGTAATCGGTGCCGAACACCGGCACCGGCTCGGAGGTCGCGGCCGCCCGCAGGACGTTGGGGACGAGATGTGTCTCGGGATCGTGGACCTCACCGAGAACGCCGTCCGAAGTCGCCCCGGCGGCGTTGAAGTAACGCAGCGATACGAAGGCGAAGCCGTAGGCCGCGTGGAACCAGCGCAGGGCCGTCTCGAGGGCCAGCTTGGTCTCCCCGTAGGGATTCGTGGGGCGGGTCGGGTGATCCTCGTCCATCGGGATCGCCACCGGCTCCCCGTACACGGCGGCGGTGGAGGACAGGATGAAGCGCCCGACACCCCGCTCGCGCAGGACGTCCAGCAGGGCGAGGGAGCGCTCCAGGTTGTTGCGATAATACCGGGCGGGGTGCTCCACCGACTCGCCCACGAGCGCCGAGGCGGCGAGGTGGATGACGGCCTCGATCTTTCTCGACGCGACGAGATCGGAAAGGAGGGGTCGATCGCCGAAGTCGCCCACCACCAGGTCGGGCCCCGCCGCCTCCCGATGGCCCGCGCTCAAGTCGTCCAGGATGATCGGAGCGTGTCCCGCCTCGCGCAGCCGCCGCGCCACGACCGCGCCGATGTAGCCGGCGCCCCCCGTCACCAGAAGTCTCACGTTTCCTCCTCGTAGAGAACCCGTTCAAGGCAGAGCCCGCGCGCCGGGGCGACCGGCCCCGCACGTCTCCGGTCCCTGGCCTCCAGGATAAGCGGAACGGCGCCTGCGTCCAGCTGTCCACGTCCGGCCAGGATCAGGGTGCCGGCGAGGGTGCGCACCATGTGACGCAGGAATCCGTTCCCGATGACGCGGTAATGCACTTCCGGACCGCTCTCCGTGACCTCCGACAGCGTCAGGGTGCGGACCTTGTCCTCGATCTCGGAATTCGCGGGACAGAACGACGTGAAGTCGTGCGTCCCCACGAGGTGCGCGGCGGCCCTGCGCATCGCCTCGACGTCGAGACGCCCCCGCACCGGGGCGACGAAGGGGCCGTCGAACGGCGAAACGACCTCCGCCCGCGACAACCGGTAGAGGTACTCCTTGCCGCGCGCGTCGGCCCGCGCGTGGAACGACTCCGGCACCTCCTCCACGCGCATCACGGCGATGTCCGCGGGCAGTCGCGCGTTCAATCCGCGCCGCAGCCCCTCCACCGGGATGCGCGCGCCGGTCGCGAAGTTGCCCACCTGGCCGCGGGCGTGCACCCCCGCGTCCGTGCGGCCCGCCCCGGCAACTCGCACGGGCTCCTGCAGCATCCGGCCGATGCGCTCCTCGAGGATCCCCTGCACTGTCGGACGTCCCGGCTGAACCTGCCAGCCGGCGAAGCGCGTGCCGACGTAGGACACGACGATCTTGAGATTACGCACGCCAGAGCACCCGCACCGGGCGCATTATAGCCCCCCTCCGCTCCGGGGCCCGGGCCGCCGGGACCGTTTGACCGGCCCGAAGACGGCCGGTATAATCGCGCGCCTCCCGGGACGCAGGATCGAGACACTCATGAGGTGATGATGACGATCGTCCGCCGTTGCGAGACCATTCTCCTGCTGCTCGCCGCCGTCCTCACGCTCGCCGCCGGGCCCCCCGACTACAAGACCCCGGGAAAGGACTGGGCCAAGGGTCCCGTGAAGTGGATCATGACGGACGGCGAGGAGAAGGACTGGAAGAAGCTGCGCACCGGCGAGGAGCGCGCCGCCTTCGTCAAGGCGTTCTGGGAAAGGCGCGATCCCACGCCCGGGACGCCGGAGAACGAGTATCAGGCCATCTTCTGGAAGAAGGTCGAGGAGGCGGACAAGACTTTCAAATCGATCACCGATCCGGGCTGCCTCACGGACATGGGACGCACGTATCTACTTTTGGGGTCGCCCACCAAGGCGGACAGGGACACCCGCGGTCGCAACATCTGGACCTATGACCCGAGCGAAGTCACCGGGATCCAGACGCATCTCGAGTTTCTGTTCGCCACCGGGTCGGCGGCGCCGCTCCTCCTGGACCGCAAGAAGCTCGAAGAGTATGTCAGCGCCCACCCGGAGACGCGCGGCATCGGCTGGAAGATCCCGGCGCCGCAGACGGCGGAGGTCCTGCCGGACGTTCCGACGGCTCCGACCCGCAAGCCGGAAGAGGACCTGACACCCGAGAGCAAGCGACAGATCCCGATACTCCAGGATCTCCTCACCAAGGGCGGCGGCCGGACCGACGTGCCGTTCCAGGTCGCCCTCGACTCGTACGCCGCCGCCGACGGCACGACGCTGACCGTCATCACGATCGAGGCGCCGCGCGAGACGGCGCACGGGAGCGGCGATGCCGCCCTGCATCCGTTCGCCCGCATCGAGCCCGCGGGCGAAGGAAAGCCGATCAACCTGACCGGCGATCTCCCCTTCGTCCCGGCGTCCCCCGGCGAGTCGCCGCCGGCCTCCTTCATCTACCAGGCGCGCCATAACCTCATGCCGGGCAGCTACAGGCTCGCCGTCGTGGTCGAGGACAAGGTCGTCCCCGGGCAGATGGGGACGCTGGTCAAAACGATCGACGTCACGGACTTCCGCAGCAAAGACTTGCAAATGAGCAGCGTGGCGCTGCTCGCCGGATTCAAGCACCTCGATCTCGGCCAGGACCCCGACGAGAAGGCGCACGCGGGACCCTACGTCCTGGGGTCGTTCCGTCTCGTGCCGCGCGCCGCCGCCGTCCTGACGAAGAGCGAGGCGGTGACCTTCTATTACCAGGTGTACAACCCCGCGACCGACCCCGCCTCTGGCCGCCCCAGCCTGGAATCGACCGTCACTTTCTTCCTCAAGGACGGCGCCGGCTGGAAGCGCTACCGGCCGCCGGTGGTCCGCCAGCTCACCGGCCAGGTGGATCTCTACTCGATCGACCTGAAGGATCTCCTGGCGCCGAACCAGCCGCTGCCGGTGGATTTCAAGATGGAGATGAAGCTCCTCGACACGATTGGCGGGAAGGAGCTGGACCGCGACGTCTTCTTCACCGTCCACTGACGGCGAGACGGAGCGACGCGGTGTCGAGCCTGACCGTGCGGCCGAGGGGCAGGGTGGTCTTCCCGGCGCAGTGACCCGCCGGGAAGTCGATGGCCACCGGGAAGTCGGTCCCCTCGAGATGGGTGTCCAGGATGTCGCGCAGCGGCATGTCGTTCTCCGGATCCTTGGCGGCGCAATCGACCAGCCGGCCGACCACCATGCCGCGCAGGTTCTTCAATCGTCCCGATAGCCGGAGGTGGCCGAGCATGCGATCGATCCGGTACGGCTCCTCGTGGACCTCCTCCCAGAACAGGACGGAGCCGTCCATCGGCGGCTCGTAAGGCGTCCCCACCAGACCGACCAGGACCGCCAGGCAGCCACCGACGAGCGTTCCTTCCCCGCTGCCGGCGCGGTGGATCGACGACGCCGGGAGCGGCCAGGACAGGTCACCGCCGTCCCCCGACAGGGCCTTCCAGAGGAACGCTTCGTCGTACAGGGCGGGGTCGCCCAGCTCGGAGACCATCGGTCCGTGCCAGCTGGCCAGCCGCACCTTTCTCAGGACCGCCGTGTGTAGAGTCGTGATGTCGCTGTAGCCGATCAGCGCCTTCGGGTGTCGTCGCAGGGGATCGAGATCCAGGCCCGCGATGATGCGCGCGCTGCCGTATCCGCCGCGGGCGCACCAGATGCCCTTGATCGTCGTGTCGCCGAGGAGCGCCGCGAGATCCTCCAGCCGTTCGCGATCGGTGCCCGCGAGGTAGGCCTTGCGCCGATGCAGGTTCCTGCCGAAGACCGGCCGGAAGCCGCGCGCCTCGAGGTAGGACACGCCGCGTCCGAACGCCTCCGGCCGGATCGGCCCTCCGGGAGCGGCGATCCCGATCCGGTCGCCCGGCACCAGGGGCGGCGGCAGGAGCGGCTTCAACGCTTCCTCCGCGCGACGCTCCGGCGGAAGACCTGGAACTCGTGGCGGGCCCGCCGCAGCGTGTCGTGATCCGAGATCACCACGAGGCCGACCATGGCAAGGGCCTGCATCGCCGCCCGGAGGCCGGAGCGGCCGCGTGGTCCGCCCGCGAGCCGCGCGAAACCGCGCGAGTGCAGGGGGACCGAGCGCGGTGCTATGGCGACGTAGGGATGGATCGAGGGCACGACCTGGCTGACGTTTCCCATGTCGAGCGAGCCCATCTTCTTGCGCGGCGCATCGACCGTCCTCCGGCCGAGACGCCGCAGCTCCTTCTTGAAAAGGTCGGCCAGCACCCGGTTGGTGATCATTTCCGCGTACGGGTGATCGAGCGACCGGATCGAATACCTGGCACCCGTGACCCGCGCGGCGTCGCTCACCGCGCCGCGGAAGCGCTCCTCCACCCGGGCCAGGGTGGAGAGATCCCGCGCCCGCAGCGTGAACCGGCCCACGGCCCGGTCCGGAACGATGTTGGCCCGCTTCCCTCCCTCGATGATCACACCCGGCATGCGCACCTCGCGCGGCAGACGGTGGCGCAGCCGGCGCACCTCGATGAACAGCCGGATGAGGGCGTCGAGGGCGTTGATCCCCTTCTCGGGCGAGGAGACGGCGTGCGCCGAGCGTCCATGGAACGTCACCTGGAGGGAATGGCAGGCGAGGGAGGTGGTGTAGACGCGGTTCTCGGTAGACGGATGGAACATGAGCGCGCAGTCGACGCCGCGGAACACTCCCCTCTCCGTCATCAGCACCTTGCCGCCGATGGTCTCTTCCGCGGGCGTGCCGACCACGAGGACCTCGCCCGGCGACCCCGAGAGGGCACGCGCCAGCGCGGCGCCGGCCCCCGCGGCGGCGGCCCCGATGAGGTTGTGACCGCAGGCGTGCCCGATTCCCGGCAGCGCATCGTATTCCGCGAGGAAGGCGAGCCGCGGCCCGCCGCGCCCCAGCGTCCGGCGCGCCAGAAGCGCGGTCGGCAGCCCGGCGACTCCGCGCCGCACCGTGAACCCCTCCCGCTCCAGGAAGCGCGCCAGCAGGCGGGACGATTCGAATTCCTCCAGGCTCAGCTCGGCGCGACGGTGGAGCGACCGGCTGAGCGCCTCCACGGAAGGCCGCAGGCGGGCGACCGCGCGCTCGAGCCGGGATCTCAGCGGGTCAGACGCGGGCATGACGGAATGTCACCTGTGACGGGCGGAACGCGCGCCTGCCGCAGTGTGTCCGAGTCATAGGATGGGCCGGAGTGATCCGTAAGCCGAATCCTGTTGCCGCCGTTGCGGGCGGCCGATGGTCATTCCTCTACCCGCGCGGTCACCCGCGCGGGCGGCTTCCCGGAACCGCGGAACCCGCGACTCCCGCGGCACCCGAAGGGCGCGGTGTCTCCGGACCCCGGTACCGGGGGCCAAGCGACCTACCCGGGAGCTTTCGGGCGGGCCACCCGTGGGCGCTCCCCTATTTGGCCTTGCTCCTTGCGGGGTTTGCCAAGCCGCCCCGGTCACCCGGAGCGCTGGTGGGCTCTTACCCCACCGTTTCACCCTTACCGCGACGGAAGGCCTGGCCTGCCGTCCCGGCGGTCTGTTTTCTGTGGCACTTTCCTTCCCGTCACCGGGACTGGGTGTTACCCAGCGCAATGCCCTATGGAGTTCGGACTTTCCTCTCCCCGGGGTTTCCCCCGGGCAGCGACCATCCGAACCACTCCGACCCGGCGTCATCTTAACAAAGCCGCGGATCGCGGCGCAACAACGCGTGCTACGATACAGCCCCGCGCCATTCGGAGACCGGATGCCCGGCGACATCACTCTCGAGAAAGACGTCCCCTGCAGCGTCGAGGCCGAGCGCTCGGTCCTCGGCGCCATCCTCATCGAAAACACCGCCATCAACCGCGCCCAGGAGATCCTCAAGGAAGAGGATTTCTACCGCGAGCCGCACCGGAAGATCTTCAAGGTGATGGCCGATCTCTCGGAGAAGACGACCGCCATCGATCCGGTGACGGTCAAGGAGGAGCTGTCGCGGGCCGGCGACCTGGAGGCGGTCGGCGGCCCGGCCTACATCGCGTCGCTTCTCGACGGAGTGCCGCGCTCGGCGAACGTCGAGTACTACGCCAAGATCGTCAAGGAGAAGGCGATCCTGCGCAACCTCATCGTGGCGGGCGGCCGGATCGTCTCGACCGCCTATGAGGCCAGCCAGGATCCCGACGACATCCTCGACCAGTCGGAGCGCATGATCTTCCAGATCGCGCAGGACCGGCTGCGCGAGGGCTTCGTCCCGATGAAGACGATCGCCGACCAGAGCCTGAAGGCGATCGAGGAGCTCGCCGAGAGGCGCGAGCTGATCACCGGTCTCGCCACCGGCTACCGGCTGCTCGACGAGTACACCTCCGGCCTGCAGGCGGCCGATCTCATCGTGCTCGCCGCGCGTCCCGGCATGGGGAAGACCTCGTTCGCGCTGAACATCGCGCAGCACGTCGGCCTGCGCGATGGGAAGCGGGTCGGCGTCTTCTCCCTTGAGATGACGCGCGAGCAGCTCTTTCTCCGGATGCTGACCGGCCTGGCGCGGGTCGACAGCCACCGCCTGCGCACCGGACGCCTGACGAAGGAGGAGTGGAAGCAGCTCACCAAGGCGTTCGGCGAGCTGGCTGCGGCGCACGCGTTCATCGACGACAAGGCGGGGATCTCCGTCCTCGAGATGCGCGCCCAGAGCCGGCGTCTGAAGATGGAGCAGGGGCTCGATCTGGTCGTCATCGACTACATGCAGCTCATCAGGAGCCGGGGACGCTTCGAGAACCTGCAGCAGGAGATGGCGGAAATCTCCCGCTCCCTGAAGGAGCTGGCGAAGGAGCTGAACGTGCCGGTCATCGCCGTCTCGCAGCTGTCGCGCGCCCCCGAGCAGCGCGGCGAGAAGGGCAGGCCGCAGCTCTCGGACCTGCGCGAATCGGGCGCCATCGAGCAGGACGCCGACGTCGTCCTCCTCCTGTACCGCGAGGAGATGTACAAGCCGACCGAGGAGAACCGCGGCATCGCCAAGGTGATCATCGCCAAGCAGAGGAACGGTCCAACGGCCGAGTTCGACATGGCGTTCATCCGCGAGTACACACGCTTCGAGGACCTGGAGCGCCAGCCCGGGTGATGGAGAGCCTCGATACGCACCGGCCCACCTGGGCCGAGATCG
>JBGPED010000002.1:0-39660 GCA_041482595.1 Acidobacteriota bacterium | reverse complement strand
GGATCACTCATGGGCCGGGGCTGTTTGTAACTCGCGGGGAAGGTTTTTTCGCTCTGGGTCTATCGGGAGGGGGGCTTGAGTCGCCGCTTCGCTTTGTTGATGAGGTTGACGCGGAAAGAGTCGGGAAGACCAGCGACCTTGCGGGCCTCGGTCAGATGTTCCGCCTCGTCGCTCATGACCGCCTCGAGCATCTCGCGCTCACCGGGTCGGGGATCCAGGGCGGCCACAAGCTCCGCGGCCCTGTCGCGTTCGATGAGCTGCGCGAGCGCTCCGGGCGATTTATCAGGAATCGCGTCGAGCGCCGCCGCGCCGTAGCTTGTCTCGGGGTGATCGGCGGGCCGGAGATCACGCTTCGCCCTCGCGTCCCGCAGGTGCCGCGCTTCGCGCCTCACGGCCGCCGCCAGATATTCGAGCGGTCGAGTCTCGCCCCAAGGACGCCCCTTCGTAAACAGCACGCGGAACAGAGCAGCGCGTAAGTCGCCGCGGTCATCATCGGTCGCGGCATTCAGCCCGAGGCCGCTCAGGAAGCGATCGATCGTCGGCAGGTCGACGCTCTCGAATGCGAGACGAAGGATGTGCAGCGCGCGAAGGCTCTCGGCCTCGCCCTCATCGTCTGGCCCCGTTGTGAGCGGCACGATCGAGTAACACTTGCGGGCGCCGGGGCCTTCACCGCGGGTGCCGGGACGATCAATCACCACCTGCACGTTCGACCCGCGGCGCGTCACCGTGTAGGTACCGCCGTCGCGGACGGTTTCCAGGGTACTAGCCGGAAGTAGTGGCGCGGGACGCTCCCGGCGGCGCTTCTGCTTTCTCATTGCCCACGCTCCTGGCAACAGTCCCTGCAACACTAACGGGGTCTGAATCCCTGTAACTATTGTTCCGATTGCCCTGTAGTCCTTGGTGGGTGCGGCTTTCGAGCGACACCCCAAGCAGGTGCGCTACCAGGCTGCGCTACGCCCCGAAATGTCCGCTGGGCCGTCCGTCACGTCCGCCCGGAACGACGCCCAAAAAGAGTCGCCATTCTAGGTGTTGCGGCGCGAGCGCGTCAAGCGCGCGCTCGCCCGGCGGCCGCGGTTGCTACACCCGTGACGCTGCCGATATAATCCACTTCCGTATGAGTCGCTTCCGCGTTTCATCCGCGGAATCTCCTGGGACGAGAATGAAAGCGATACGCAAGATGGCGCCCCGGCCCGGCGCCTTGGAATGGGCCGACGTCGACGTCCCGCCCTGCGGCCCTTCGGAAGTCCTGCTGCGGGTGCGCGCTGCTTCGCTGTGCGGCACGGACGCGCACATCTACAACTGGGACGGCTCCGTGCGCGACATGATCCTCGCCACGACCGATCAGCTCCGCCGCCCGCGCATCATCGGGCACGAGTTCTGCGGCGAGGTCGTGGAGGTCGGACGCGACGTCCGGGGGGTCGGCGAGCACGCCTCCGAGCCGATCCGGGTGGGCGACCTCGTCTCCGCCGAGTCGCATATCGTGTGCGGAGAGTGCTACCAGTGCCGCCGCGGACAGTTCCACGTCTGCACGCGGGAAAGGATCCTCGGCGTGCACCGCGACGGCGGCTTCGCCGAGTACATCGCCCTCCCGGCCTCCTGCGCCTGGATCAACGACCCCGCCGTGGTCCCCGTGGAGGTGGCCTGCGTCGAGGAGCCGTTCGGCAATGCCGTGCACGCGGCCACCGAGTACGATCCGCACGGGCAATGCGTCGTGATCGTCGGCTCCGGGCCGATCGGCCTGTTCACGATCATCGTCGCGGCCGCCTTCGGCGCGGCGCGCATCGTCGCGATCGACACGACCCCCTTCCGGCTCGACCTGGCGTCGCGCGTCGGGGCCCACGCGACGCTCCGGTCGACCCCCGCTCCGGCGGGCGACGCCGGGGCGCGGGCGCACGAGCGCGAGCGGATCGTCGGCCTGATCCACGAGGCGGCCTCGCCGTACGAGGCGGACCTCGTTTTCGAGATGAGCGGCCACCCGGACGCCATCGACACGGCGCTGCGCGCCGTGCGCCGGGGCGGCAAAGTCATCCTGTTCGGCCTCCCCAAGGAGTCGGCGATCACCTTCGAGCGCTACGCAGAGGACGTGATCTTCGGGGGCGTCACCCTCAAGGGGATCATCGGCCGGAAGCTCTACGATACCTGGAAGCGCACGCGGGAGCTGGTGTCGCGGCCGGACGTGCGCGCGAAAATCCGTACCGTCATCACGCACAGCGTCCCGTTCGCGCGCTACGAGGAGGCGTTTCAGAAGATGATCGCGCGAGAGAGCGGCAAGGTGGTCCTGCGCATGGACCAGGACTGAGGTCGATCATGAACCCACGGCTCGAGGCGTATCTCGAAGGCGAGATCCACACCCTCAAATCCAAGGGCATTTTCCGGATGCCCCGCGTGCTTCAGAGCGCCGCCGGGGCGCGGGTGCGCATGGACGGACGCGACATCATCCAGCTTTCCTCCAACAACTACCTGGGCCTGACCACGCACCCGAAGGTCGTGGCCGCGGCGCGCCGCGCGATCGAGGAGTTCGGTGCGGGGCCCGGTGCCGTGCGCACCATCGCGGGCACGATGTCCCTGCACCTGGAGCTCGAGACGCGTCTGGCACGGTTCAAGTCAACCGAGGCGGCCCTCGTCTTCCAGTCCGGGTACACCGCGAACGTCGGCGTGGTGTCCACGCTGATGCAGGAAGGCGATCTCATCGTCTCGGACGAGCTGAACCACGCCAGCATCATCGACGGCTGCCGGCTGTGCAAGGCGGACAGGGCGATCTACCGCCACCTCGATTACGACGACCTACGGCAGATCCTCGGGGCCGCCCGCCGGAAGACGACCGGCAAGATCCTGGTCGTGGCCGACGGCGTCTTTTCGATGGACGGGGACGTCTCGGATCTCAGGGCGATCCGAACCCTGTGCCGCGAGTTCGACGCCATCCCCATGGTCGACGACGCGCACGCCACCGGGGTCATGGGGACGAACGGGCGGGGCACCGTAGACCACTTCGGGCTGAAGGACGACTGGGACATCCAGATCGGCACGATGTCCAAGGCGTTCGGTGCGATGGGCGGCTACGTCTGCTGCCCGCGCCCCCTGGTCGAGTTCTACGTCCACAAGGCGCGGCCGTTCCTGTTTTCGTCCTCGCATCCCCCGGCCGTCATCGCGGCCTGCATCGCGGCGGTCGACGTGATGGAGACCGAGACGGACCTGCACGCGCGATTGTGGGACAACACCCGCTTCTTCAAGGACGGGCTCCGGCGGCTCGGCTTCAACACCGGCTCTTCGGTCACGCCGATCACGCCGGTGATCATCGGCTCGGGGGCGAAGGCGGCCCGTTTCTCCGACGAGCTGTTCGAGCGTGGCGTGTTCGCCCAGGGGATCTTTTTCCCGATGGTCGCCGAGGAGAAGTCGCGCGTGCGCACCATCGTCATGGCCACCCACACGAGGGCCGACCTGGAGGAGGCGCTCGGCGTCTTCGCGGAGGTCGGCCGGAATCTCGGCGTGATCTAGGAGCGTGTCCGGGCATCCGGACGGGCTCCCGGGAATTCAGCCGGCAGGCTGCGGCCGCTCCCCCAGGCCGCCGGGAAGCGGGTCGGGGGTCGTGAAATACGCGCCGGGGAGAGTGTCGTAGACCTCCATGATCGGATGGAGGATCCGGAGGGTCGCGCCCTTGCGCGTCGAGATTTTCTCCGGGCAGAGCAGGATCCGGCCGCGGCGGGTCCATCCCTTCCAGTCCCACACCGTCGGCTGGCTGCCGGGCGGGTCGTCCTGCAGGATGTACGACCACCGATCCATGAGGTGCGTCCGGCGATTGACGTGCGCCTGGTAGAGGTCGCGCGGCGTCAGCCCGACGTCCTCGAACGTCAGCTCGACCAGGTCGTACTCCTCGCCGTCGCGCGTCTCCTCTCCCGCATAGCGCAGGTGCACTCCCGGATCCTTCATCTTGTAGGGCATCAGGAGCCAGTAGGTGTCGTTGATCCAGGCCTCGTACGCCTCGTCCACGAGCGGTTTGGCGGTCGCCGCATCCACCTTCGATGGCGCCGCCGGCGCCCCGCGGGCGGCGGGGGCCTCCGCGGG
The DNA here is from genome assembly GCA_041482595.1 of Acidobacteriota bacterium. Taxonomy (GTDB): domain Bacteria; phylum Acidobacteriota; class Polarisedimenticolia; order Gp22-AA2; family Gp22-AA2; genus Gp22-AA3. Next base: position 35,598 of record JBGPED010000002.1, on the reverse strand, counting down.
CAGCCTGTAGGCGTCTCCCTGGCGCGTGTCAACGTTGAGGAGGACGACGCACGGCGCGCCATCCTTCCCGCGCGTCTCGTATCGCAGGCGACCCTCCCAGCGGTCCCACAGATGCGTCCGGTAGGCCACCCTCTTGCCGTCGCGCTCCACGGCGAAGGCGAAGTAGACGAACCGCGTCTGCTCCCAGGCCTGGCGCCCCCCGAGCGCCGCCATCACCAGGTCGGCGATGACGATGGCCCGCGGGTCGGAACGGGTGGGATCGAAGAACGGCGGGGGGGCCGGCGCCGCCAGGGGCATGGAGAAGACCGCCAGGACCGCGCACGAAGCGGCGGTCCCGCCGCGCCTCACTTCTTTCCCCGCAACCGGCGATCGGTTTCGTCCATGACCTTGAGGATGTCCTCGAGCCGCTCGGTCACCGACGACAGGACCGAGCCGAGGGGGCGCGACGGGTCGGGCATTCGCTGCGGCTCGTCGGCCGGCACGCGCTCGAACAGATCGTCGAGGGCGCCCTGGCCCTCCCCCATGCCCAGTTTCTTGCGGGCGCCGGCGATCGTGAACCCTTCGTCATAGAGGAGACGCTTGATCTGCCGCACCAGATCGAGATCCTTCTGGCGGTAGAGCCGCTGTCCGCTGCGGCTCTTCTTCGGGGCGAGCTGCGGGAATTCCGATTCCCAGAAGCGCAGCACGTAAGGCTGCGTGTCGGTGATCTGGCAGACCTCCCCGATCTTGTAGAACGTCTTGCGCGGCGTGCCGTCCGACATGGTCTGGACCCCGGTGGGGCGGATGCTTCGCCCCGGCGTCCCGGATTCTCCCACGAAATCCGGGCGCGCAGGCCCACAAAGTTCGTATCCGGAGCCGCGCTCTCCCCGCGCGCGTCCGGGCGCCTTCGACATCATCCTAGGCCCGCCCGTAACGGTCCTCGAGCCTGACGACATCGTCCAGCTCGGGCGTGCTCACTTCGAAGACGACGCAATCGGTCAGGGCCTCCAGGCGGTGGCGCGTCCCTGGAGGCAGGTGCACCGACTCCCCTTCGGCGAGCATCCTCTGCGCGCGGGGATCGGCGTCGTCCGGAAGCAGGAGCCGGAGTCGTCCCTGGTACAGGTAGATGGTCTCGTCCTTGCGCTCGTGGTACTGCAGGCTCAGCGATTCGCCCGCGCGGATGCGCAGGATTTTCCCGGCGTAGCGCGCCGTGCGGGCGAACAGGAGCTCCTCGCCCCACGGCTTCGGAACGCGGGTCACGCTCATGGTCTCACCTCCAGCACGGGGCGGGGGTCCTTCGGCACGAGGTCCTGGATCCTCCTCCGCACCAGCTCCTCGATCGCCTCGGCCGAATCGAGCCTCATCGCCTCCTCCACCAGGCCACGCGCCTCGTTCAGGCCCAGCGCGCGGATCGTCTGCTTGACGGACGGGATCGCGGCGGGGTTCATGCTCAGCTCGGTGATCCCCAGTCCGATCAGGATGACGGCCGCCGCCGGGCGCGCCGCCATCTCCCCGCACACCGACAGCCGCAGGCCGCGCCGTGCGGCCGCATCCACCACCCCGCGCAGGAGACGCAGGATCGCCGGGTGCAGCGGCTGGTAGAGGTACGACACCGACTCGTTCCCCCGGTCGATCGCCAGGGCGTACTGGATCAGATCGTTCGTGCCGATGGAGAAGAAATCGACCTTCTCGGCCAGCCGGTCGGCGATGAGGGCCGCCGCCGGGACTTCGATCATCACCCCCACCGGCACGTCGGGATCGCACGGGATCCGCTGCCCCAGGAGGTCGCGCCGCACCTCGTCCACGATGGACCGGGCTTTCAGGTATTCGCCCATGCCGCTCACCATCGGAAACATCACGCGCACCTTGCCATGCGCCGCGGCCCGGAAGATGCCGCGAAGCTGGGCGCGGAACAGGTCTTCGTGCTTCAGGCACAGCCTGATGCCGCGCAGCCCGAGGACGGGATTGCTCTCGTGCCTCTCGAGGATAGTGGAGGAGTATTTCTCACCTCCAAGGTCGAGGGTTCGGATCACGACCTCGTTCGGCAGGGCCTTCTCGGCCAGTTCGCGGTACGTGCGGTAGTGCTCCTCCTCTCCCGGCAGCCCCGGGGCCTCGCGCAGGTACAGGAACTCCGAGCGGTACAGACCGACCCCCTCGGCGCCGAAGCGCCGCGCCGCGAGCATCTCCTCCGGCAGTTCGATGTTCGCCAGGAGTCTGACGCGCAGCCCCTCCCGCGTCACCGCCGGGAGATCCCGCAGCGCCATCAGGTCCACTTCGCGCTGCGCCCGCTGCGCCCGGCGCTCGCGCCAGACGACGGTCTCCTCCTCCGACGGGTTCTGCAGGACCACGCCGTCCGTGCCGTCCAGGACCAGGAGGTCACCGCTCTGCATCCGGGAGCTGGCGTCGCGCAGCCCGGCCACGGCCGGGATTCCGAGGGCGCTCGCGATGATCGCCGTGTGCGAGGTCGGGCCGCCGCCGTCGATCGCCAGGCCGATGACGTGCTCCCGGTTCAGGCCCGCCGCGTCCGAGGGCGACAGCTGCGCGCCCACGACAATGACGTCTTCCGTCAGCTCGGAGAGATCGTGCCGTCTCTTGCTCCCCGTGAGGAGCGCCTGGACGCGCGCGCCCACGTCCTCGATGTCGGTGCCGCGGTCCCGGAGCGCCTGGTCGCCGAGCTGCGAGAACACCTGCGTGTAGCGTCCGACGACGGTGTGGAACGCCCACTCGGCGTTGACACGCTCGCGGCGGATGAGCGCGGCGGTCTCCTGCAGGAGCGCCCGATCCTTCAGGATCAGGATCTGCGCCTCGAAGACGCGCGCGTACGGCTCGCCGGCCTCGCTGCGGACCCGGTCGCGCAGATGCCGGAGCTGCCGCCAGGCGCGCCGTACCGCGCGCTGGAACCGGAGCACCTCCCCCTCGGTCTCGTCGTCCGGCACACCCAGACGGAAGATGGCGACGTTCGGGCCCTCCAGGACGAGCGCTGTGCCGATGGCGATGCCCGGCGAGACGCCCGTTCCCCGGAGCGTCGTCGACCCCTCGGGCGCGCCGGTGGACGACCTCACCCCTCCTCCCCGAAGCGCGCCTCGACCAGATCGACGAGCTGGCGCAGCGCCTCCTGCTCGTCCGAACCGTCGGCGCTGATCGTCAGACGGGTTCCCTCATTGCCGATCAGCGCCAGAAGACCCAGGATCGACTTGCCGTCCGCCGTCCGCCCCCCGTTCGCGATCTGGATGCGGCTCTTGAAGCGGCTGGCCAGCTGCACGAAGCGCGCGGCCGCGCGCGCGTGCAGCCCGAGCGCGTTCGAGATGACGGCCTCCCGGCGGATCACTCCTTCGTCCCCCCGCGACCGGGCGACCCCAGGTACTCCGTCGCGATCGCGATCGATCGCTGGCCCTGCTCCTTGATCCGGGCTGCGGCCTCCTGGAGCGAGCACTTGTCCCGGATGTTGGCGTACTTGATCAGCATCGGCAGGTTCACTCCCGTGACGATCTCGACGCCCTCCCGCAGGTACGCCAGCGTGACGTTGGTGGCGGTCCCGCCGAACATGTCCGTCAGGATCAGGACGCCGCCGCCCGGGTCGACGTCGGCGATCGCCTGCTCGACGGCCCGGCGCGCCTGCGTCAGATCGTCGTCCCAGCCGATCGTGAGGGCCTTCAGACCCTCCACCTTGCCGACGATGCGCTCCAGGGCGCGCACCAGCTCGAAGGCCAGCCCGCCGTGCGTGACCACCAGCACGCCGAAGCGCGCCTCTCCCGCCGCCTCGATGACGATCGTCATCACTCCCTCTCCAGGTCCCGGTGCGAAGCCTTGACCTCGTATCCCCTGGCGCGGAGAGCCTGGCTCACCGCCTCGGCCATCGCGACCGAGCGGTGCCGGCCGCCGGTGCAGCCGATCGCCACGGTCAGATAGCTCTTCCCCTCCCGCAGGTATCGGGGGATCAGGAATGCCATCAGGTCGACGATGCGCTCGCGGAATTCGCGGTACTCGGGCATCGCCTCCAGGTAATCGCCCACCTCCCTGTCCAGACCACTCCTGCCGCGCAGCGTGTCCACGAAGAAGGGATTCGGGAGGAAGCGCGTGTCGAACAGGAGATCCGACTCCGGGGGCACGCCCCGCTTGTAACCGAACGAGACGATCGAGATCCCCATCGGCTGATCCCCGCTGCGCGGGGCCAAGTGGTCGCGGATGTAGCGCCTCAGCTCGTGCACGTTGAAGCGGCTGCTGTCGATGATCAGGTCGGCCCGGTCGCGCAGAGGCTGGAGCATCTCACGCTCGCGCCGGATTCCCTCCTCGAGGCCGCCCCCCGAAGCGAGCGGATGGGGGCGGCGGGTCTCGGAGAACCGGCGCATCAGGGCCTCGTCGTCGGCCTCGAAAAACAGCAGCCGACCGCGGCGTCCCGGTGTGCGGCGCAGGCCGTCGAAGATGGCCGGGAACTCCCTGAGGAAGGTCCCCTCGCGCACGTCCACCACGAGGGCGGCGCGTGTCAGGTCGGGCCGCCGGGCGCACAGGTCGGCGAACACGGGGATGAGGGCGACGGGCAGGTTGTCGACGCAGAAGTAGCCCATGTCCTCGAAGGCCCGGATGGCCAAAGTCTTCCCGGAGCCGGAGAGCCCGGTGATCACGACGATCTCGAACTCGCGCTCCGGGGCCGGCTCCGCCGCGCTCACGTCTTCCTCCCCAGGGCGTCGTGGATCCGCGCCGCCAGCTCCTTGGCCGCATGGTAACCCTTCCGCTTCAGCAGATGATGGCGCGCCGCCACTTCCAGCAGGATGGACAGGTTGCGCCCCGGGCCGACGGGCATTTCGATGAAGGGCAGCTCCACTCCCAGGATCGTGTGCTTCTTCTCGTCCAGGCCCAGGCGGTCGTACTCCTTGTCCTCCTGCCACGGGTCGAGCCGGACCACCAGGTCGAGGTCCTTCCGCTCGCGCACCGCGGCCACGCCGTAAAGGTCCTTGATGTTGATGATCCCGATGCCTCGCAGCTCCATGTGGTACCGGCTGACCTCAGGACCGGTGCCGTTCAAGAGCGTTCCGACGCGGCGAATCGTCGCCGTGTCGTCGGAGACCAGACGGTGCCCGCGGAGGATGAGCTCCAGTGCGGACTCGCTCTTGCCGACGCCGCTCTCTCCCAGGATCAGCACGCCCACTCCGTAGATATCGATGAGCGTCCCGTGCAGGGCCACCGACGGGGCCAGGCGCTCCTCGAGGTAACGCCCGAGAAGATCGATCGCCCGTTCGGTCGTGCGCGGTGTCGACAGGAGCGGGATCGCCAGGCGATCCGACGCGTCCAGAAGATCGGGATGGGCCGCCTCGGCATGCGTGAGGATAAGGCACGGTACCGGCAAGCTCCCCAGGCGTTCGAGCAGGAGACGGCGCTGCTCGTCCGGGATGCGTCCCAGGTACACCACCTCGCTCTTCCCCAGGACCTGGACGGCGCCGTCCTGGAGCGTGTCGGGCTGTCCGGTGAGAGCCAGCCCCGGTCTTTCGGGGACCGCGATGGTGATGTCGCGCTTCAGACCCGTCCGTCCGGCCAGGAGACGGAGCGTCAGCTCCGCCGGGGCCTCGGCGAGCAGGTCACCCACCGGGAGGGTGGGACGGGGCGCTTCACGCTGGCTCAACCTCGTCCTCCGCGCCCCGTCCGGCTGCCACCGGAGCGCTCCCGACAAAGCCGCAAGTCCCCGTCATTCTAGGACTTGGGGCGATGGCTGTCAAGAAAACGGCCCGCCGGACGGGTGTGCAGGCGGACCCGATGGCGGGAATGTGCCGCATTGACCGCCCCGGTGCGGAATGATATGTTTCGCGGTGAATGTGGGAGTTCCTGCCCGACGAATTCGGAGACCGCGATGGCTTCGAGAAAAGTCGTCCACATCATCGGCACGGGCACCATCGGAGAGCCCCTCATCGGCCTGTTCGCCGACAGGAAGGACCTTCTCGGCTTCGACGAGGTGACCTTCCACAAGCGCACCCCCCTGCTCACCGATCGATCCAAGGTGGTCAACCTGATCAAGCGCGGCGCGCGCCTGGCCTGCGATGACTCGGCGCGGCGCGGGTTCCGCGACATCGGTATCGAACCGACCTACGAGCATCACGAGGCGCTGCGCCAGGCGACCGTGGTGATCGACTGCACTCCTTCGGACGTCGGGCTCCAGAACAAGAGGGAGATCTACGAGAAGTACGCGCACAGCACGCTGGGCTTCATCGCCCAGGGCTCGGAATTCGGGTTCGGCAAGATGTACGCCCGCGGCATCAACGACCGCACCCTGAAGAAAGGCGTCGACCAGTACATCCAGGTCGTGTCCTGCAACACGCACAACCTGGCGGTCCTGATCGACCTGATCGGTCTCCGGGCCGGCGGCGTCGACGACTTCATCGAGGGACGCTTCACGTGCATCCGCCGCGCCAACGACATCAGCCAGGACGGCTCCTTCGTCCCCTCGCCGCAGGTCAACCGGCACAAGGACGAGCGCTTCGGGACCCACCACGCGCGTGACGCCTGGTACCTGTTCAACACCCTGGGTCACGATCTCAACCTGTTCTCCTCGGCCCTCAAGGTCAACAGCCAGTACATGCACGCGATCCACTTCAACATCCGGCTCAAGAAGCCGACCACGGTGGAGGCGATCCTCGAGCGGATCAAGAGCGACGATCGCATGGCGCTCACGTACAAGCAATCCGCCAACTCGGTGTTCTCGTTCGGTCGCGACTACGGCCATTACGGGCGCATCCTGAACCAAGGCGTCCTGGTGGTGCCGACCCTGGCGGTGCACCGCGGCACCGAGGTCGTCGGGTTCTGCTTCACACCGCAGGATGGAAACGCGCTCATCAGCAGCGTGGCCGCCGCCTGCTGGTTCCTGTATCCGGAATCGTACGAACCGAAGCTGAATTGCCTCAAGGATTCGATCTTCGACGAGGTCTGACGGCGGGACCGGGGAACAGGGACCCGCGGACACCGGGGGTTTCCCCGGATTCAGGCATCAGCCTTCGTGCTTCTTCAGCACCAATGCCGCGTTCGTCCCCCCGAACCCGAACGAGTTGTTCAGCGCGTAGTTCACCTTCATCCGGCGCGCCTCGTTGGGGACATAGTCCAGATCGCACTCCGGGTCGGGTGTGGTGTAGTTGATCGTCGGCGGGACGATGTCCTCGCGTATGGCCAGCGCGACGATCGCCGTCTCCAGGCCGCCGGCTCCTCCCAGAAGATGCCCGGTCATCGACTTGGTGCTGCTCACGGCGACCTTGCGCGCCCGGTCCCCGAAGACCTTCTTGAGGGCGCGCGTCTCGACCGCGTCTCCCTGCGGCGTGGAGGTGCCGTGGGCGTTGACGTAGTCGATGGCCGACGGATCGATCCCCGCGTCCTGGATCGCCCTGCGCATCACCCGCACCGGCCCGTCCCCGTCCTCGGAGGGCGCCGACACGTGGAACGCGTCACCCGACACGCCGTAGCCGGCCACCTCGGCATGCACGGTGGCGTTGCGGCGCACGGCGTGTCCGAGCTCCTCGAGGATGACGATCCCGGCCCCCTCGCTGATGACGAACCCGTCCCGGTCCGCATCGAAGGGACGCGAGGCGCGCCCGGGATCGTCGTTCCGCGTGGACAGCGCGCGCATGGCCGAAAAGCCTCCCACGCACAGGGGCGCGATGACGCCCTCGCACCCTCCCGCGATCATGACGTCGGCGTCGCCGCGCTTGATGATCTCGAAGGCGTCGCCGATGGCGTGCGTACCGGTCGCGCACGCGGTGCACGCCGCCTGGTTGGGCCCCTTGGCCCCGTGGCGGATCGAGACCTGGCCCGAGGCCATGTTGACGATGAGTCCGATGATGAAGAAGGGCGACACCCTGCGCGGTCCCTCTTTCAGCAGGATGGCGTGCTGACGCTCGATCGAAGGGAGCCCGCCGATGCCCGAGCCGATGTACACGCCGACCCGATCCGCCTCCGACGCCGGCACCTGGAAGGCGGCGTCCCGCATGGCAATCTCCGCCGCGGCCATGGCGTAATGGATGAAGAGATCCATCTTCTTGACATCTTTTTTCGGTACCCAGTCCTCGGGGTTGTATCCCTTCACCTCGCCGGCGATGCGGCAGGGATAGTCGCTCGCGTCGAAGCGGGTGATCGGACCGATCCCGCTTCGCCCCTGGAGCAGAGCCTGCCAGTTCTCCCGATTGCCGATCCCCAGGGGTGAGACCATGCCCACCCCGGTGATGACGACGCGCCTGTCCATGTCGCTTCGCCCCTGGTGCCGGGCCTCAGGCGTGGGTCTGGATGTACTTGATGGCGTCTCCGACCGTGTGGATCTTCTCGGCGTCCTCGTCGCTGATCTCGATCTTGAACGCCTCCTCCAGAGCCATGACCAGCTCGACCGTGTCGAGCGAATCCGCCCCCAGATCGTTCACAAAGGAGGCCTCGGTCGTCACCTCCTCGGGGTCGACGCCCAGCTGCTCGACGATGATGCCTTTGACCTTTTCCTCGATGTTCTGCGCCATCTGCTCCCCTCCATGCGGGACGCCCTCGGATGCCCTGCTCTTGTCCGCGCCGTCCGGGGCCTCGGTTGACGCCGGTACGGCAGGCTGATTATTGTTCGCCCCCGCTCACATGTAAAGACCGCCGCTGATGTTCAGCACCTCGCCGGTGATGTAGGACGCGCCGGGCGTGAGGAGAAACGCCACGCCTGACGCCACGTCCTCGGCCGTCCCCAGCCGGCCGAGCGGGATGAGGCCCGACATCCTGTCGCGTGCCTCCGGCCCCAGCGCCCGGGTCATCTCGGTGTCGATGAAGCCCGGGGCCACCGCGTTCACGGTGATCGACCGCGACGCCACTTCCCGGGCCAGCGACTTCGTGAATCCGATGAGCCCCGCCTTGGCCGCGCAGTAGTTCGCCTGCCCCGGATTGCCCATGAGGCCGACGACCGAGCTGATGTTGACGATGCGGCCGTAGCGGGCCCGCACCATCGCGGGGAGGACGGCGCGCGTCATCTCGAAGGCGCCGGTCAGATTGACCGTGAGGACCCGATCCCAGTCCGCGCGCTTCATCCGGAGAAGGAGCCCGTCGCTCGTGATCCCGGCGTTGTTCACCAGGTGGTCGACGCGGCCGAATGCCTTCAGAGCGTCCTCCGCAGCGGCGGAGATCGAGGCCGCGTCCGCGAGGTCGATGACGATCGCCCGGCAGCGCGCGCCCCGGCCCTCGCACTCCCGCGCGACGCGCTTCAGATCGTCGCTGTTGCGGGCGAGAAGGACGAGATCGGATCCCCGCGCCGCCAGGTCCAGCGCGATGGCGCGGCCGATGCCGCGCGAGGCCCCCGTGACGAAACTGACGCGCTCCTTGAGCTCTCCCTGGCTCACTCTGTCCGCCCCCCTGCGCTCCCGAGCGCAGCGCAGGCGTTCCGGAGCGTCGTCTGGTCCTCCACGTTCAGGAGGGACGATCCGGGGATGATCCTTCGGACCAGCCCGGAGAGCACGCGTCCCGGCCCGACCTCGATCATGAGTTCCGCTCCCATGTCCCTGATCTTCAAGACGCTTTCCACCCAGCGCACGGGCCGCGTGACCTGGTCGGCCAGGGCGGCCTGCAGCGCGCCGGCCCGGGTCTCCGGCTGCGCGGTGACGTTCAGGACGACCGGGATGCCCGCATCGCGGAACGGCAGCTTCGAAAGGTCCCTGGCCAGTCGCTCACGGGCCGGCGCCATCAGATCGCAATGGAACGGGGCGCTGACCGGCAGGAGGACGATTTTCTTCGCGCCCCGCTTCATGCCCAAGACGGCCAGCCGCTCCACGGCCGCCGTGCTCCCGGCGACGACGGTCTGGTCCGGCGCGTTCAGGTTGGCGGGCGCAAGGACGTCGCCGCCCGAGGCTTCGCGGCACAGCGACTCCACCTGCTCGAGCGGCAGTCCGAGAACGGCGGCCATCGCCCCGGCGCCGACCGGCACCGCCTCCTGCATGTACTCGCCGCGGCGACGCACTGTCACGACCGCGTCCTCGAGCTCGAGCGCCCCGGCGGCGACGAGCGCCGAGTACTCTCCGAGCGAGTGCCCCGCGGCACAGACGATCGAATCCCGCAGGCCGCCGGGAGCGTGCGCGCGCAGCGCCGCGAAGCAGGCGACGCTCGTGGTGAGGACGGCGGGCTGCGTGACGGCCGTGAGCCTCAGGGTCTCCTCCGGACCCTCGAAGCAGGCCCGGCTGAGCGGAAAGCCCAGGGCCCGGTCGGCGCGCTCGAAGATGGCGCGTGCGGCCGGCTCCGTCTCGTAGAGGGACCGGCCCATCCCCACGCTCTGGGACCCCTGGCCCGGGAAGACGAGGGCCACTCTCCGGACGGCGCTCACCAGCCCCACTTGCAGACGGCCGCGCCCCAGGTCAGTCCGGTGCCGAACGCCGCGAAGAGAAGGTTGTCCCCCTTGTGGACGAGCCCCTTGCGCACGGCTTCGTCCAGGGCCACGGGGATCGACGCCGCCGAGGTGTTCCCGACGCGCTCGATGTTCACATAGACCTGGTCCTCCCGCAGGCCGAGACGACTGCCCACGGCGTCGATGATCCGACGGTTCGCCTGGTGGGGAATGAACAGGTTGACGTCAGCAGGAGCGAGACCGGCCTTCGCGAGCACCGCGCGGGAGGACTCTTCCATCGAGCGGACCGCCATCTTGAAGGTCTCGTTGCCGCGCATGCGGATGAAGTGGCGTCTCTCGGTCACGCTACGCTCCGACGCCGGTTCGCGCGTGCCGCCGGCCGGGACGTAGATGAAGTCCGCCATGCTGCCGTCGGCGTGCATGGCGGACGCCAGCACACCGTAGGGCGCCGCTCCAGGTGTCAGGACCACGGCACCCGCGCCGTCGCCGAACAGCACGCAGGTCGTCCGATCGCGCCAGTCGGTGAATTTCGACAGGAGCTCCGCCCCGATGACCAGGACGGCGCCGTAATCACCCGTGGCGACGAAGCGGTCGGCGACCGCCAGCGCGTAGATGAAACCGGAGCACCCGGCCGCCAGATCGAAGGCGGCGGCCCCGGCCGCCCCCAGATTGTTCTGGACGATGCAGGCGGTCGCGGGTATCGGCATGTCGGGGGTGACGGTCGCGCAGATGATCAGGTCGACCTGGGAGGCGGAAAGGCCGGCCGACTGGAGCGCCGCTTCCGCGGCGCGCGTCGCGAACTGCGACATGTACTCATCGTCCCTCGCGATGCGCCGCTCGCGGATACCGGTGCGCGAGGTGATCCAGTCGTCCGAGGTATCCACCATCCTCTCCAGGTCGGCGTTCGTCAGGACGCGCTCCGGCAGGGACGAGCCCGTTCCCCGGATGATCGCCCGTCTCTCACCGCACGTCATCGAGCCCCCCCATCTTCGCGTGGGTGCCGGCCTGGATCCCGTCGCCCGCGCCCCGGCTCGCCGTCATCTTCAGGATTTCGTCGTGGATGCGATCGTTCACGCGGTTCCTCACGAAATCCTGGGTCACGCGCACGGCGTTCTTGATGGCCCGTACGGACGATCCTCCGTGGCAGATGATGACCGCCGCCCGCACGCCGAGGAGCGGCACCCCCCCGTACTCGGCGTAGTCGACCTTTTTGCGGAAGTTGCGGAACGCCGGGCGCGCCAGGAGGTAACCCACCTTTGCCAGGAACGACTTGGCGATTTCCTCTTTCATGAAGTGGAGGATCGCCTCCGCGGCGCTCTCGACGGCCTTGAGCGAGACGTTTCCGATGAAGCCGTCGCAGACGATCACGTCGGCCTTGCCGTTGAAAATGTCCCGCCCCTCGACGTTGCCGATGAAGTTGAGAGGGGCCTCCTTGAGGACGCGGAACGCCTCCCGCGTGACTTCGTTTCCCTTGCTGTCCTCCTCGCCGATGCTCATCAGACCGACCCGCGGGTTCTTGACGCCGAGCACTTCGCGTGCGTACAGGTGCCCCATCACGGCGAACTGCACGAGGTGCTCCGGTCTGCAGTCGATGTTGGCGCCGACATCGAGCCAGACTGAGGGTCCCTTGAGGTTCGGAACGACCGCGCACAGGGCGGGCCGCTCCACCCCCTCCAGGACGCCGCAGATCATCTTGACCGTGGTCATCACCGCCCCCGTGTTCCCGGCGCTGACGACTCCCGCCGCGCGCCCGTCGCGCACCAGGGTCGCCGCGACGCGGATGGACGAGTCCTTCTTGCGCCGGAAGGCGGTGACGGGAGACTCGTGCATCTCGACCACTTCGCTGGCGTGGACAATCTCGATCGGCAGCCCGCCGGCGCGATGCTTCAGAAGCTCGGACTCGATCGCGTCCTTGCGGCCCACCAGGATGAGACGCGCCCCGTACTCGCGCGCCGCCAGGACGGCGCCGGCCACGGGATGCGAGGGGGCGAAATCGCCTCCCATCGCGTCGATGGCGATCGACATCTCCACGTGTGCACCCTTCCCGAACGCGCGCACCGGAACGAACCCGGGTCGGAGGACCGCCCGGCAGTGGTGACGCGGCTTGTGCGGGCCGGCGGGGCGGGCGGCCGAACCACGTCCTAGATCTCGCCGACCTCGATGACTTCCCTTCCCTTGTAGTACCCGCAATGAGGGCAGACCCGGTGCGGCAGCTTGTCCTCCTGGCAGTTCGGGCATTTCGAAAGGTTCGGGCGAGTGAGAGCGTCGTGGGCGCGTCTCTTGTCGCGGCGTGCGCGTGAATGACGTCGTTTCGGATTCGGCATGCGAGCGTTCCTTCCCTGTGGCTCTAGAGGAGGTTCTTCAGGACCCGGAGACGAGGATCCTCGGTCCTCTCCTCCGCGCAGGCGCAGTCACCGCCGTTGAGATTGGTCCCGCAACGGGCACAGAGACCGAGGCAGTCCGGGCGGCAGAGCGGCTTGAGCGGCAGACCGAGAAACAACTGCTCGGACAGGAGTGCCCCGAGATCGATCCGTTTACCGTCATAGTGAACGCGCGTGACCATGTCGTCGTCGATTCGATTGCCTTCCCCCGCCGCCCCGTCCGGTGCGGTCGTGTAGATCAGGTCGAACGGAAGGTCGAGGGGGAGCGAGTACTCCTCCAGGCACCTGCTGCAGGCGAGGTGGGCCGACGTGCGGATCTGGCCGGAGAACGAGACTCCGTCCTCGCGCTTGCTCAGCTCACCGCTCAGATGCACCGAGTCCACCTGGGTGCCTTCGGCATCGCCCGAGGGGAGCCGTAACCCTTGAATCGAGCGGCTGATCGTCAGCCCCTCGGGCCCTATCTCCTTTGTTTCTATGTACATGACGCTTCGGTCCAGGAGGACGGCGCATTATAGCACGCAGGAGATCTTTGTCAATTGTGCGGGGGACAAGGGTTTCGGGGAAGGGGTCGGTCTATTTCTTCTCGAGATCGCGGAGCGACGCCAGGGCTTCAGCGTGGGTCGGGACGAGCTCGAGCGTCTTCTCGTACTCCCTCCTGGCCTTGGCAAGGAGCCCGTGGGATTCGTAGAAGTGACCCAGGGCCACGAAATGGCCGGGATTGAACGGCTCGAGCTCGGCGGCGCGCTGGAACGCGCTCTCCGCCCTCTTCTGCCAGCGGTAGTCCGGGTTGCGCATCAGGGCCTGGCCCAAAAGACCGAACACGGCGGCGTTCCGATCGCTGTAGGACGTGGCGAACTCGCAGTAGCGGATGCAGTTGAAGTAGTCCCCCATCTTGAAGTAGTCCCTGGCCTTGTTGAAGAACTGCTCGGCCATGCGGCTCTTCTCCTCCTCCATCGACTGCTTCTCGGTCTTGCTCAGCTCCTTGCGGAGCGACAGGCTTTCCAGGTCCAGGTTGACCACCTTCTCGGTGCCCTGGCCCGCGGCCTTGGCGGCGAACAGCTTCTCCGATCGCACCTTGAGGAACGCTTCGAGGAGGCGCGCTTCGATGATCTGCAGCTCTTCCCGGAGGTCCTGTTGCACCTTTTTCATGAAGCGCGCGGGCTGGAATCGTTCCTTGCGCTCGAGGTAGGCCGTCTTCACCTGCTCCTGGGTCGCCTCCTCGGTGATCCCGAGGATCGCCTGGGGCGTCCCCTGTTGGACCAGCCTGTAGTAGTCCGTCACCTCGGTCCGCTCGCGATCCTCGCGCTTCTTCTTTTCCTCCTCGCCGCGCACGAGGTCCCCGCAGCTGAGGGGTCCTGCCGAGATCGCCGGGGCGAAGTTGACCAGGCCGAGAATCAGGAGCCCGAACAGGAACCGCGAAGCGGCCTCCTCGTCGGCCGGAGGCATCTGCGCCAGGACGTCGCGAACCTTGGTCTGACCGTCCACGCGCGACAGGAGGAATCCCTCGATCGGCGCCAGCGTCAGGCGGTCGACCGGGAGATAGACCTGATCCGACAGCCGCAGGGTGCGGTCCTGCCGCACGAGAGCCTCGCGGATCGACTCGAACCCGACCATCGAGCGCAGGGCCCGGATGATCATCTCGAAGCTGACGACGACGTCGCTCTCGAGGAGCCCCGCGGTGACCGGCCCTTCCTCGAACCGGTACTCGATGTCGTCCCAGCGGAACAGCGCGGTCAGGATGCGCTGCGCGAGATCCCGGTTGGCCTGCTGCAGCATCACGGAGGTCAGGAGTCCCCGGCGCGCGGCGATTTCCCCCACCTGGCGATCGTCCAGGCCCTTCAGCGCCTCGGCCTCCTCCGGCTGCATCCAGCCACGCTCGACCAGGACGGCGGCGAGCGTCTCGTCCGGCAGGGAGGAGGACGCCGCCATGATCATGCCGCGGTCGAGAAGGATCCTCTTCTCCACACCGCTGCGCGACAGGTGAAGCGTGCCGGTATTCTCGTCCAGGTAGAGGTCGCGGATGATCTCGGCCAGCGCCGCGGGAGAGCAGAAGCCGCGCGGCGACTTCGGGGCGGCGGGCAGCTCGTTGCCGGTGGGAGCCGCGGCCCTCTCGGTGCTCATGCCGCCGAGGCCCCTGCGCGGGCCGCCCCGGCCCGCCCTTCCGAGGGACCGGCCAGACTCAAGGAGATGAACACGGTCGTGCCTTCTCCCGGCTTGCTCTTCAGCCAGATCCTGCCGCCGTGGCACTGCACCGCCAGCCGGCAGAACGTGAGCCCCAGCCCGGAGTCGTAGAGCATGCGCTTGGAGGTGTCCGATTCCCCCGCCACGAACTTCTCGAAGATGCGCGGTTGCAGGTCTTCGGGGATGCCCTCGCCCGTGTCACTGACCGTGAGGATCACCGCGTCGCCGTCCCGCCGGGCGTCGACGATGACCTGGCCGCCGCCCGGCGTGTGCTTGAAGGCGTTGTTCAAGAGGTTGGCGATGACACGGCTGATCAACTCACGATCCGCCCGCGGCGACGGCAGGTCCGGCGGGACGTGGTTTTCGGCCCGGATGTTGTCACGCACGCTCAACCCCATCATCTCGTCCACGTTGTCCTGCACCAGGCGCTGCAGGGCGACCGGCTCCAGGTTGAGCGGCATCTTCTGCTCCTCGAGCTTGCCGATCTGCAGGATGTTCAGGATCATCCGCATCAGCTGGCGGGCGCTCTCCTGCGTGCGCTGCAGGAGCTCCTTGAGCCGCACCGGGTTCACATTCTCCGCGCTCTGCATCTGGATGAGCTGCACGTTGCCCATGATGCTGGCGAGCGGGTTTTTCAGGTCATGGACCACCATCTGCATCATCGATTCCTTGAACCCCTCCATCCGGATGAGCTCCTGGTTCTTCATTTCGATCTCCAGGCGATTCTTCTCCAGCTCGTCGTGCAGCGCCTTGACCCGGAGGACGGAGCGCACCTTCGCGAGGAGCTCCACCTTGTTGATCGGCTTGCTCAGGAAGTCGTCGGCGCCGTACTCCAGCGCCTGCACCTTGTCCTCGAGAGCGTTGAGGGCCGTGACCATGATGATCGGCAAAAGGCGTGTCTGGTACCGCTCCTTGAGCTTCTGGCAGAGCTCGAACCCGCTCATCTTCGGCATCATGACGTCGAGCAGGAGCATGTCGGGCGGCGCCGTCTCGACGACGCGCAGCGCCTCCTCGCCGTTGTAGGCCTTCACCACCTGGTATCCGCTGCCCCTCAGGATCGATTCCATCAACCGCACGTTGCGCTGGTCGTCGTCGACCACGAGGACGGTGCCGGTAGCGGCCCGGTCCGCGGGGGCGGGCGGGCCATCGGTCGGGAGGGGCGCGCTCATCGGGTCCATCGCGTCAGCTCGTGCCCGGGTTGCCGCCGCGCTGCAGGAAGGCGGCGATCTGTCGCGAGAACTCGCCCGGCTCGATCGGCTTCGGGATGTATCCCGCGCACCCGGCCTCCTTCGCCCTGACCTCGTCTCCCTTCATGACATGCGCCGTCAGGGCGACGACGGGTATGTCGCGGGTCTCCGGGTTGTCCCTCAGGAGACGCGCCGCCCGGAGCCCGTCCATCCCCGGGAGCTGGATGTCCATCAATATGAGGTCGGGACGGATGAACTTCAAGGCATCCAGAGCCTCCTCTCCGGTCGTCGATTCGGCGACCCGATAGCCGCTCGCCTTGAGGATGTCGCGCACCAACTTCAGATTAATTGGGTTGTCCTCCACCACGAGGATGAGGTTCCCCTGCCGTCCGGCGGCGTGCGTCAGCCGGCTGACACCCTCCGGCGTGTCGGCGAGGGGAGCCGCCTCGGCCTGGGGCCGGGGGGTCAGGACTCCCGGGATGGTGAAGGTGAAATCGCTCCCTTCGCCGAAGCGGCTCTCGAGGGTCACTCTCCCCCCGTGCATCTCGACGAACTTCTTCACCAGCGTCAGGCCGAGCCCCGTGCCCTGGTATCGGCGGGCGTACGAGCCGTCGACCTGGGTGAACGCCTGGAAGATGCGCCCCTGGTCCTCCTGCTCGATGCCGATCCCGGTGTCGATCACCGAAACGGAGAGCCGGTCGACCACGCGCCGCGTCCGCAGCGTCACCCGCCCGCCGGGGTGGGTGAACTTCACCGCGTTGCTCAGGAGATTGTTCATGATCTGCTTGATCTTGTTGCGATCGGCGCGCACCTCGAGCGCGGGGTCCTCGACCTCGAGGACGATCTCGATGTGCTTGCGGCCGGCTTCGACACGCAGCAGCGCCATCGCCTCCTCGCAGACCGGTCCGATCTCGAACTCCTCGGCGCTCACCTTCATCTTGCCGGCCTCGATCTTCGACAGGTCGAGGATCTCGTTGATCATCTCCAGGAGGTGTCGGCCGCTCGACAGGATGTCCGCGACGTAGTCCTTCTGGTCCTCGCTGAGAGCGCCCGAGCCGGTGTCGAGCAGGAGCTCCGAGAACCCGATGACGGCGTTCAAGGGGGTGCGCAACTCGTGCGACATGTTCGCCAGAAACTCGCTCTTCAGTGAATTGGCACGCTGCAGCTCGAGGTTCGACTCCTGGAGCTTCTGGTTCACGACCTCCAGCTCCTGCGTGCGCTCCTTCACCTTGCGCTCGAGGTCGGCGTTCATCCGCTCGATGTCCTCGAGGTGCTGCTTCTTCTCCTCCAGCTTGTCCAGATACAGCTTGTACGAGTAGTAGATGAGCACGCAGAACGGCAGCGACAGGACGAACGAGTAGATCCCGAAGCGCTGCAGGAAGTAGGACATCCCGAGGGCCAGCGACCCGCCTGCGAAGAAGGAGGGGGCCGACCACAGGAAGTTCTCGTGCCACACCTTGAACAGGTTCAGGCGCCCGTTGAGCGCCACGACCCCGGAGATGCTGTAGGTGTTGACCAGGTAGAAGACCAGGGTCGCGACCATGAGCGCGACCAGCGGAACCGCGCCGCCGCCCTGAGCGCTGCCGCCGAAGAACACGTAGGTGCGGCAGGTGGCGAAGGTGGTGATGACGAACGAGGAGATGTTGAAGAGCGCGCGGTAGAACTCCATGCGGGGCGTGCGGATGAAGCACAGGCTGGCGATGCAGAGGATCGAGATCAGCACGGCGTTGGCCGTGCCCAGCAGGATCATCGTGGCGAGGATGAAGGGATGCGAAATCGACATCTCGACGCGCATCCCCAGGTGCACCGTGTGCGGCGCCATGACGGCCCCGATCAGGGCCAGCATCAGGAATTCGGTGTCGAAGATGAGGGTGCCGCCGTGCAGGACGTCCAGCAGGATCAGGAGGGCGGCCGTGTAGGTCGCCAGGATGTAGAACCGGGTGCCCGGGTTGAGGTCCTTCATGCCCGCGACTCCGGCGCCGGCGCGGGCTGGCGCGCCCCCCGCCGGCGGCGCCCCTCCACTCAGTTCACCGGGCTCCGACCGATGTCGTACTTCTTGAGCTTGCTGTACAGGCTGGAGCGGTTGATGCCGAGAACGGAGGCCGCCAGCTTCTTGTTCCAGTTGCACTCCGCCAGGGTCTTCAGGATGTACAGCCGCTCGTTCTCGTGCAGAGAGAGCTTGACATCGGCGCTCTCCGTGGTCCCGTCCTTCAGGTTGGGCGGCAGGTCGCTGATCTCGATCAGGTCCCTCTTGGCGAGAATCACGGTGCGCTCGATGACGTTCTCCAGCTCGCGGACGTTGCCGGGCCAGGAGTACCGGGTCATCGCGTCCATCGCGTCGCTGGAAAACCCGCGCATGATCTTGCCGATCTTCTTGGCGACCCGTTCCAGGACCTCCATGCCCAGGATCGGGATGTCCTCCACCCTTTCGCGGAGCGGGGGAATGTGGATCGGAATCACGTTGAGGCGGTAGAAGAGGTCGTTCCGGAAGCTGCCCCGCTCCATGCCCTCCTGCAGGTTCTTGTTCGTGGCCGCGATGACGCGCACGTCGACCTCGATGGTCTCCTCACCTCCCACTCTCTCGAAGCGGCGCTCCTGCAGGAAGCGCAGGAGCATGAGCTGCGTCGCGGGCGAGATGTCGCCGATCTCGTCCAGGAAGATCGACCCGGTGTCCGCCAGCTCGAAGCGGCCCTTTTTCTGCTTCACCGCGCCGGTGAACGCCCCCTTCTCGTGACCGAAAAGCTCGGAGTGCAGGATCCCCTCGGAATAGACCGCGCAGTTCGCCTCCACGAACGGACGATCGGCGCGCGGGGAGTTGTAGTGCAGGATGCGGGCCAGGAGGCCCTTCCCCGTGCCGCTCTCGCCCATGATCAGCACGGTCGAGTCGGTGGCCGTGACCTCCTGGAGCACGTCGTGGATCTGTTTCATCTTGGGACTCTTGCCCAGGATGGCGCTGAACGTGTGCTGACTCTGCAGATTGCGCCTGAGCTCGAAGTTCTTCACCTTCTCCGACTGCAGCTCCTCCGCGGCGCGCCTGCGCTCGTACCCCATCTGCTTGATCTGGGCGGCCTTGTCCGCCAGGGAAATCAGGTCATCATCGGTCACCGGCTTGCGGAGATAGTCGTACGCCCCCTTGCGCAGCGCCACGATGGTCGCGTCGACCTCCGGATGGGCGGCGGAGACCGCCACGGGCGTCTCCGGAGAGGATTCCTTGAACCGCGCCAGCGCATCGAGCCCGCTCATGTCCGGCAGATCGTGGTCGACGATCACCAGATCGAAGCTCTGCGCCTTCAGCCGCTCCAGCGCCAAAGCACCGCTGTCCACCGTGACGACCCGGTGCCCGGCGCGCGTCAGCACGCCCGACTCGGCGCGCACCGCCTCGCTGTTCGCATCGACGATCAGGACGTTGGCCTTGGGTGTCACGGTCCCCTCCGCATTCCGTGTCCAGAAGACCAGCAAGAACCGTTCCACGGGACATCGGGAGGACGGACGACAGAAGGCGTGTTCTATGAGAGTCTTGCGGAGATCACGAACTCGAAACCGGCCGGCCGCGCCACGGCGCAAGACGATTTTCGTAGCGGCGATGACGGAAAGTGTAATCCGGTGTTGTCCGGATGTCGCGGTCAGGCGGCGGGCCTGACCAAGGCCAGCACACGTGTCAGGTCGTCGACGGAGGCATCGAAGGTGAGACTCTCACCCTTGCGGAACGGTCCCGGCCGGACGGGGCGCTCGATGCGCACCGCCTCCATCCCCAGCGCGCGAGCCCCGTCGAGCTCGAACCCGTTTCCGTCCCCGACGAACAGGCAGTCCTCGGGCCGAACTCCGAGGGCCTGGCACGCGGTCAGGTAGATGCCGGGGTCAGGCTTCAGGACACCGACGCGGAACGAGAACACCAGGTGATCGAAGTGGCGGGCCAGGTCCAGCCGCTGCACCAGAAGAGCGGCCGTGGACGAGGCGTTGCTCACCAGGCCGAGCCGCAGCCGCCGGTCGCGGCGCAGCGCTTCGAGTGTGGGGAGGACGTCAGGATAGAGCGACGTGATCGTGGTCATCCGCTCCTCCAGGAGGGCAACGCGCCCGAGGGTGACGTCGGCCGGATTCGCCCCGCAGGCCCTGGCGGCGTGGCGCAGCCGCGCCGTGAAATCGGGCAGGTCACCACTCTGCGCCCGGTCGCTGACCTCCATCCAGGCCGCGATGAACCGCTCGGGATCGACACCCAGGAGACGGGCCTCTTCCCTTTTTCCCTCGAGGTAGGCCTCCGGATCGATCTGCACGAGCGTGTCGAACAGATCGAAGAGCACGGCGCGGTGCGGGCCCCGGATCACGAACACCTCCGCGAACGCACGGGACCGCGGGGCGGCCCCGGGGTCCATCGAATGGCGTGCTATAGTAAACGAAGGCGTGGAGCCTCGATACGTGCGGCGCTCTCCGGGTCGAAGCACCCTTCTCCTCGTGGTGGCCCTTTCTCTTGCCGGCGCGATGACCGTCGTCTCCGCGGCGCCGGAATCGCCGGCCGCATCCTCCCTCCCGGCCACGGCCGACACCTTCGTCCGCTCGGGTCTGAAGGATCTCCACGATGGTCTCTACGCGAAAGCCGAGGAGTCCTTTCGCCAGGCGGCGCGCGCCGCGCCGGGGGATCCCGCGCCCGACCTGTTCATCGCGTTCACCTTCTGGTGGCGCATGATCCAGGATCGATCCGATCGCACCCTGGACGAGGCGTTCCTCCGGGCCGCCGGGCACGTGGTCGAGAGCGGCCGGCTCAGGCTCGAAACCACGCCCGGCGATGTCCGCCTCCTGACCTGCATCGGCACGGCCCACATCCTGCGCTCGCAGGTGGAAGGCTTGCGCCGAAACTTCTTCAGGGCGGCGCAGGAGGCCAGACGCGGCAAGAAGATGCTCGAGGCGGCCCTCGAGATCGATCCGTCCCAGCGGGAGGCCCTGTTCGGGCTGGGCGCGTACAACTACTACACCGAGAAGCTGCCCGGCCTGGCGCGCGGTCTCCTGTTCATGCCCAAAGGGGACGCCGAGCTCGGTCTCAGGCAGCTCAGGACGACGGCGTCATCCAACGCCTATTTCAACACCGACGCGCGCCTTCTTCTGGCCCTCATCTGCGGGAGCAAGGACGAGCGGTGCTACGACGACGCCCTCGGCCACCTGAACGCGGCGCTGGCCGAAGACCCGGCCTCGCCCCTCCTGCTCGGATCCATCGGCGGCGTCAAGATGAGGCTGGGATATTACCCGGAGGCGATCCGCGCCTTCGAAGAGGCCCTGGCCTCCGCCTCCGGCGAGAGCACCGAGCGCCTGGAGCAGCGGCGCATCCTGAAGCTGTATCTCGCCGAGGCCCTGACCGCCGACTGGCGCCTGGCGCGCGCCGGCGAAACATTGAAGGACGTGGGAGACCGCGCCACGTTGCCCGCGCGGGAACGCCAGCTGTCCGAGCGCGTCGCGACGGAGATCGCGCAGAAGGGGGGCGAGCAGGAGATAGCACCGGCGCCCGTCCCGGAGGACGGCCATAGTCCCGCGGCCCTCGTGGCGAAGAATCCACACGGGCCACGCCTGGCGCCCCAGGTGCACGTGGCCCTCGCCGCGCTCACCCGCGGCAATGACTCGGAGGCACTCGCTCTCCTGGGGGCCGCCGCCGCGGCTCATCCGGGCGACCCCCTGCCCCGGTTTCTCATGGGGAAGATCCACTTCGACCGGGGTCGATTCGCGGAAGCCGAAAGGGATCTCGACGCGGCGCAGGAGCGCGCCCCGGATCCCCCCGCCTGGATGGCGGGGTGGATCGAGCTCTACCATGGCCTGGTCGAGAAGGCCCGGGGGCATCGCGGCGCGGCGCAGTCGCACTTCCGGACCGCCAGCGAGGTCAGGCGTTTCCGATCAGCGGAGCGCGGAATCCTGGAGCTTCAGGAAGGGGTGCCGCCCCACGCCCGCTGCAGACCGTGAGGGCGGGGGGTCATCTCGGCAGCGCCTTGAGGACGCGCACGACGTACTGCTGGGTCTCGCGGAAGGGCGGGATCCCCTTGAACTGATCGACCGCGTCTTCCCCGGCGTTGTAAGCGGCCAGCGCCAGCCGGACCTGGCCGCTGTAGCGCGTCAGGAGTTCCTTCAGGTAGCGCACGCCGCCGTCCACGTTCTCCACCGGATTGAAGGCGTTGCGCACGGCGAAGCGCGCGGCCGTATCCGGCATGAGCTGCATCAGACCCATCGCGCCGCGCGGTGACACCGCGAAGGCGTCGTAGCGCGACTCGACCTCGATCACGGCCAGGACGAGCCCCTCGTCGACCCGGTGCTTGCGCGCGATCCGCGCCGCCAGGTCGCGCAGCGCCCCTCGGTCGAACACCTCCCCGGGGGCGATCTCAATCGGTCCGTCGGCATCGACGCGAGGCCCGGGGACCGCGAGAGCGAGCGGCTCGGGCGCCGAGAGCAGAGGCTGGCCGGGGATCGGATCCGCGTGCACCGAGGGCGTCCCTTTCTCCGGGGGGGCGGGAGCCGCGGGCTCGCGCCGGATCGCCACCACCTGCTCGTTGGGCAGGGTGATCTCCCCGCCCCCTTCGATCAAAAGCAGGATCCGGTCCCCGTCCCTCCGGTAGTCGGTCACGGGGAGCGACCGACCGTTGCGCAGCAGGGCAACGTCGGCGCGCGCGCCGCCGACGGACAGGGCCAGCAGGAGAAACGCCAGCAGGATCTGAAGAACCGGGAGCCTGAGGGTCCTGGACCATCCCATAAGATGCGGAGAGTATACGGTGATCGGCCGGGTCCGGCAACGTCCAAGTGCCTCGGGATGCTGCTACTTCCGGTGAAACTCCTTCTCGATCTGATCGAGGGTGAGCCGCAGCAGGACCGGGCGGCCGTGTGGGCAGGTCATCGGCATCGTCGTTCCCAGGAGGTCGGTGACGATGGCGCGCATGCGGGGGGCGTCGAGCGGATGGTTGGCGGTGACGGCGGCGTGGCAGGCGGCCGTCGACAGGAGGCGGTGCCTGAGCCTTTCCAGACCTTCGGGCCGGCGCCATTCCAGCACTTCGGCGAGGAGCTCCCGCAGCAGCTGCGCCACGGTCCCGGCCGGAAGGAGGGCCGGGATCTCGTCGACAATCAGTGTGCCCTCCCCGAAGGAGGCGACGGAGAATCCCAGGGCCGCGAGATCGTCCCGCACCCCCTCGAACGCCTGGCGCTGGGCGGGACCGATCTCGACCGTCACCGGGAAGAGCAGCTTCTGGACGGCCACGCTCCCGGATCGACTCTGGGCCATGAGCCTCTCGTACAGCACCCGCTCGTGCGCCGCGTGCTGATCGACGATCACCAGTCCGTCGGGCGAGGAAGCCAGGATGTAGGAATCGCGGAATTGCGCCAGGGGGGCCAGAGACGCCGCGTCGAAGAGCGCCGCGCTCCGTTCCATCGCACCGGCCCCGGGATCGCCGCCGATCGAAGAGGCGGCGGCGTGGACATCCGCCGTGGGGGCCGTGTCTCCATGGTGCGTCGTGCCCGGCCCCCCCGGCGGCGCGACCCCGTATCCCGCCCCTCGGAGGTCCGCCTGCGCCTCGGCAACGCCCGGCGAGAACGACGCGATCCGGTGGAACGGCCGCGTGATTCCGAGCCCTTCGAGAAGGGCCTCGCGCACCAGGTCATGCACGGCTCCGGGCCTGAGAAAGCGGACTTCCGCCTTGGCCGGGTGGACGTTGACGTCGACCTCGTCGGGAGGCACCTCCAGGAACAGGAAGACCACCGGGTACCTGCCGCGCGGCAGGAGCGTGGCATACGCAGCCTGGACGGCGTGCAGGATCCGCCGATCCCGGATGGGCCGGCCGTTCACGAACAGGCTCTGGTCGGCGGACGTGGAACGATGCAGGGCCGGGGCCGACGCCAGGCCCACGATCCGCAGCGTTCCGGATCGCCGCTCGATCGGGACCAGGGTGGCGGCCTCCGTCGCTCCGACGATCTGCGCCACCCGCACGCGGTAGTCCGCCGCCGCCGTGAAGTGCGCCAGCTCACGCTCGCCGCTCGTGAGCGTGAAGGCGATGCCGGGGTGGGCCGCGGCGGTCCGGCTGACGAGCGCGGCGACGTGGCCGGTCTCGGTGGCCGCCGAACGCAGGAATTTCCGACGCGCCGGCGCATTGTGAAAGAGTCCCTCGATCTCGACGGTCGTGCCACGCGGGTGCGGCGCCGGCTCCACGGCCTGGACCTTCCCGGCCCGCAGGCGGACCCGCGTCCCCTGCGGGCCGCCGGTGCACGTCGTCAGGATCACGCGCGACACGGACGCGATGGACGGCAGGGCCTCGCCCCTGAAACCATAGCTGTGGATGGCCTTCAGATCGGATGCCAGGCGGATCTTGCTGGTCGCGTGGCGCTCGAACGCCAGGAGCGCGTCGTCCCGCTCCATTCCGGAGCCGTCGTCGGCCACCCGGATCCGGTCGACGCCGCCGCCCTGAAGCGCGATGTCCACCCGCGCGGCCCCGGCGTCGAGGGCGTTCTCCAGGAGCTCCTTGACCACCGACGCCGGGCGTTCGACGACCTCCCCCGCCGCGATCTGGTTCGCGACGTTCGGCTCGAGGATCCGGATCGCTGTCATGACCTTCGGTCTCCCCTGCCTACGCCAGAAGCATCTTCTTGCCGCGCGAATCCGTGACGCAGAAGGTCTCCACGGTCGCCAGGGTCTTCTCGAGCTTGGCGATATGGCAGATGGCGTCCCCGGGGTTCACCATCGGCATGGTCGTGATCCCGATGATCAGTCCGGTCAGCGGGGAACGGACCATCGACACTTCGCGTCCGAACGGGTTGGTGATCGACGCGATCTCCTCCCCTGCGTAGATGATCTCGCCCGGGCGCACAACGATGTCGGCGATGCCGCCCTTCACGGACCGCACCCACTCCGACACTTTCACGATGACGCGGAAACGCGGCTCGCGCCGCGTGTCCTGGGTCATCCTCAGGGCCGCGAGGACGTTGCGCACGCCGGCGACACCTCTCGCCACCATGTTCCGCTGGAATCGGAACGTCTCCCCCGCCTCGAAGATGATGGTTGGCACGCCGGCGGTGGTTGCGGCGTGGCGCAGCGTGCGCGGCGGGCCCGGCGAGTCGATGATGATCTCGGTGCCGAACGCACGCGCCATCTTCCGGACGTCCTTGCACGCCATGTCGGCGCGCAGGTGCGGCAGGTTCGTCCGCCCGAGACTGGCCGTGTGCAGGTCGACACCGAACCTCGAGCGGACCACGATCTCGGTGAACAGCGTGTGGGCATAGCGCGCCGCCGCGTTTCCTCCCGGGTTGCCCGGAAAATAGCGGTTCAGGTCGCGACGGCCCGGCAGGTAGCGCGTATGGGTGAGGAAACCGACGCGATTGACCACTGGGACGCAAATCAGCGTCCCCTTGAGCTGCTGCGGCGTGTAGCCGGTCATCACGCGGCGGACGATCTCCACCCCGTTCAGCTCGTCGCCGTGAATGGCCGCCGTCAGGAAGACGACCGGTCCGCGCTCCGCTCCGCGGATGACGATCACCGGGACATTGACCGGGGTCGCGGTGTAGTACTCGCTGGCCTTCAGGAGGATCTGCTCGACCGTTCCGCGGCGGATGTCCCGGCCACCGATCTTCAGCGCCATGACTCGGACACGCTCCTAACTCTCGTTCGTCTTCCTGCGCTTCTTCGAGCGCGCGAACCCCGCCGCGTACTCGACGATCGCCAGGGCGATGTCGGCGCCCGTCGCCCTCTCGAGCCCTTCGAACCCGGGAGACGAGTTGACCTCCACGAGCTTGGGCCCGGTCTGCGACTCGAGCATGTCGACGCCCGCTATCTGAAGCCCCATGACGCGCGTCGCCTCGAGCGCCACGCGGCGATAGCTCTCGTCCAGGTCCACGACGGTCCCCGTGCCGCCCCGGTGCACGTTCGACCGGAACTCGCCGATCGATGCCTGGCGGCGCATCGCGGTCACCACCCTGTCGCCGACGACGAAGGCGCGTATGTCGCGACCCTCCGACTCTTCGATGAACTCCTGCACCAGGATGTTCATCCCCAGGTTCCAGAAGGTCTCCAGCACCGTCAGCGCCGACTGCTCGGTCTCCGCGAGAATGACGCCGATCCCCTGCGTCCCCTTCACCACTTTCAGGACGGCCGGCGGGCCGCCGACGATCTCCAGGGCGCGGTGGATCTGGGACGGGTCGCTCGCCATGACCGTTTTCGGTATGTCGAGCCCGGCGCGCGACAGGAGCTGCAGCGACCTCAGCTTGTCGCGCGATCGGGCGATCGGCTGGGAGTTGTTCACCAGCGGCACGCCCATCATGTCGAACTGGTTGACGACCGCCAGCCCGTGCTCGGTGATCGAGGCGCCGATGCGGGGCAGCACGACATCGAGGTCGGACACGCGAGACTCGAGCCCGCGGTAATAGATCTCGGGGGCGCGCCGGCTCAGGACCAGGACGCAGTGCAGAGGGTTCAGCACCCGCGCCTCGTGGCCCAGCCTCAGGGCGCTCTCCACGAGGCGGCGCGTGGTGTAGAGACTACGCCTGCGCGACAGGATGCCGACGACCACGCTGCCTCCTGTCCGCGGCTCTTGACTCCCGGCCGTTCGCGGACGCGCGGCGCGCCCGCCGCCGTGCCCCCGCCGCGCGGGCCGGCGTAAGCACCCGGCGCTCCTCGATGGCGGCCTGGGCGGCGGCGAGGCGCGCGATCGGGATGCGGTACGGGGAGCAGCTGACGTAGTCCATGCCGGCCGCGTGGCAGAACCGCACCGAGCGCGCGTCCCCGCCGTGCTCGCCGCAGATGCCGATCTTCAGACCGGGATGGGCGGCGCGTCCCCGCTCGATGGCGAGCAGGATGAGCTGACCGACTCCTTCGGAGTCGATCGTCTGGAACGGATCCTCCGCGAAGATGCCGAGGCGTTTCTCGTCGACGTAGTCGGGCAGGAACCTCCCGGCATCGTCGCGCGACAGGGCCATGGTCATCTGGGTGAGATCGTTGGTCCCGAAGGAGAAGAAATCGGCCCGGCGTCCGATCGGCCCCGCGAGGAGCGCCGCGCGCGGCACCTCGATCATCGTGCCGACGAGGTACGGGATCTTCATCTTCTGCTCCGCCAGGACCCTGTTGGCGACCTCGCGGGTGCGCGTCTCCACCAGCTCGAATTCCTTCGGATCCATGATCAGCGGGTGCATGATCTCGGGCTGGACGCGGATCCCCCTGCGCCGCACGGCCGCGGCCGCCTCCAGGATGGCCCGCACCTGCATGTCGAGGATTTCGGGGTAGACGAGGCAGACCCTGCAGCCGCGATGACCGAGCATCGGATTGGCCTCGTGCAGCTGCGCCACCCTCCGGGCCACTGTCTCGAGGGGAAGCTGCAGGTGGGCCGCCAGGGACCGTTGCTCGTCCTCGCCCTCCGGCAGGAACTCGTGAAGCGGCGGATCGATCAACCGGATCGTGACCGGACGCCCGTCCATGGCCTCGAAGATCCCCTCGAAATCCTGGCGCTGGAAGGGCAGGAGCCTCGACAACGCCCGTTCGCGGGCCTCCGTCCCCTGCGCCAGGATCATCTCGCGGATGGCCAGCCGGCGCTCCGCGCTGTCGAAGAACATGTGCTCCGTGCGGCACAGGCCGATCCCCTCCGCGCCCATCTCGACCGCCTTGCGGGCATCGTAAGGCGTGTCGACGTTGGCGCGGACTCCCAGCCGCCGCGCGGAGTCCGCCCACGTCATGACTTCGCGGTAGGCCTCCGGAAACTCGGGCCGGACCAGGGCCAGCGATCCGTCGTAGACCGCCCCGCCGGTTCCGTCGAGAGTGATCGACTCGCCTCGGCGCAGGGTCCGCTCGCCGAGCCGGATCGTCCCGGCCGCCGCGTTGATCGACAGCGCTTCGCACCCCACGACGCAGGTCTTCCCCCAGCCGCGCGCCACGACGGCCGCATGCGACGTCTTCCCTCCCGTCGCCGTCAGGATCCCCTGCGCCGCATGCATCCCGGCCACATCCTCGGGCGACGTCTCGCGCCGAACCAGGATGACCTGACGCCCGGCGCCCGCCGCCTCCTCCGCTTCCCTGGCCGTCAGCACGACCTCGCCTGTGGCGGCTCCCGGGACCGCCCCGATCCCCGTGGCGAGCAGGCGCTTCTCCAGCTCGCGACGCGGCACCTTTGGATCGAGCACGGGGTAGAAGAGACGCTCGATGTCCTCCGGACCGACGCGGCGCACGGCGTCGTCCCGGGTGATCAGACCTTCTCTCGCCATGTCCCGGGCGATCCGGAAGGCCGCGCGAGACGAACGCTTGCCCGTGCGGCACTGGAGCATGTACAGGCGGGAGTCTTCGATTGTGAACTCCAGGTCCTGCATGTCGCGGTAATGCCGCTCCAGGATCCGCTGCACCCGCTCCAGATCGCGATAGACCGCGGGCAGGCGCTTCTTCATCTCCCCCAGGGTCATCGGCGTCCGGACGCCGGCGACGACGTCCTCTCCCTGGGCGTTGATGAGGACGTCGCCGTAGAGGGACCGTTCGCCGGTGTTCGGATCGCGCGTGAAACAGACCCCCGTGCCGGAGGTCGGCCCGAGATTGCCGAACACCATCTGCACCACGCTCACGGCGGTGCCGGGCAGACCGGTGATGCCCTCGACCCGCCGGTAGGTGACGGCCTTCTCTGCCATCCATGACCTGAACACCGCCTCGATAGCACCCCAGAGCTGCTCCACCGGCTCCTGCGGCACGGGCCCGCCTGCCGCCTCGCGGATGTGCGCCTGCAGGCGCCGGCAGATCTCCTCCAGGGCCTCGGCGGGCACCTCGGTGTCCTCGGTGACACCGAGACGCCTCTTGGCCTCCTCCAGGTGGGCCTCGAGCGGGTGGCGGGGCAGGCCCAGCACGATGCTGCCGTAGGCGGAGAGGAACCGCCGGTAGGAGTCGAAGGCGAATCGCCGGTTGCCGCCCCGCTCCGCCAGCCCGAGCACGGT
Source organism: Acidobacteriota bacterium (assembly GCA_041482595.1). Lineage (GTDB taxonomy): Bacteria > Acidobacteriota > Polarisedimenticolia > Gp22-AA2 > Gp22-AA2 > Gp22-AA3. Next base: position 6,637 of record JBGPED010000002.1, on the reverse strand, counting down.
GCGGTCGTTCAGCCCCAGGTTGAGGATCGTCTCCATCATCCCGGGCATGGAACGGGCCGCTCCCGATCGCACGGAGACCAGGAGAGGATCGCGCGCGTCACCCAGCCGGCGGCCCACGAGACGTTCCAGGCGGGCCAGATGGCGCTCGAGATCGCGGCCGATGGCGCGCCGCAGCGCCTCGCGCCCGCGCCTCATGTACAGTCCGCACGCCTCGGTCGTGATGACGAAACCGGCGGGCACAGGCAGGCCGATGCGCGTCATCTCCACAAGACCGGCCCCCTTGCCTCCCAGAAGGTCGCGCATCCCGCCGTCCCCTTCCGCACGGCCGCGGCCGAAGAAGTAGATGAATTTTCGCGGCATCAGCGTCCCGCCTCCCCGGGCCGCGCGCGCGCCATGTCGCGTGGCGGTTGAGTCCTCGCGGGCTCGCCCTCGACGACGATTTCCGAGAAGTCCCCCGCCCGCAGGAACAGCCGGCCGATCGACTGCAGGAGCCCAAGGCGGTTGTCGCGCAGGCGCGTGTCCTCGGCCAGCACCAGGACCTCGTTGAAAAAACGGTCGAGGAGGGGACCGAGGCGGGCGATCTCCCGCAGCGCCTGCAGGTGGTCGGAGCGCGCCTCCGCCGATTCGATCGCCGGCACAGCGGCACGCAGCGCCTTGTCCAGGGCGCGCTCGGCGTCCTCCTTCAGGCTCGCCGCCTCGTAACGGGACGCGGGCCGATCCTTGAGGATGTTCTTGATCCGCTTGTGCGCCAGGACCAGAGCCACGAAGCCCGAGTCCTCCCTGATCGCGTCGAGGGCCGCCATGCGCAGCCGCGCGTCGTACGGGTCGTCCGCCGAAGCCGCCAGAGCGGCGCGCACCGAATCCTGGCGCAGACCGGCCTCCTCGCCGATGAACTGCAGGCGCCCCCGGTAGAACTCCAGGAGCCTGGTCTTCGCCTCGGGCGCCGGCACGCTCCCGCCGATCGCCTCCTCCCCGTAGCCGCGCAGGGCCCGGTCGATCAGATCGGAGAGCGACGCGCGTACCCTGTGTTCGATCAGGATGCGACACACCCCCAGCACGGATCGGCGCAGGCCATAGGGATCGCGCGATCCGGTCGGGACCAGACCGAGCAGGAAAATACCCGCCTGTGTGTCCAGCCGGTCCGCCAGGGTCACGATCGCTCCTTCGAGGGTGGGAGGCAGAGGGTCGTAAGCACCGCGCGGCAGATAATGCGCGTAGATCGCCTGGACCACGCCCTCGGGGAGCCCGTCCGCTCTCGCGTAGAGCGCTCCGACGATCCCTTCGAGCTCGGGGAACTCCTTCACCATCTGCGTGGTCAGGTCGGCCTTGCAGAGCCTGGCCGCCTCCTCGACCATGGCACCGTCGGCGCTGTGGCCCGAACGGACGAAGAGTCCGAGGACGGCGTCGGCCAGGCGGACGATCCGCGCCGATTTCCCGGCGAACGAGCCGAGCTTCTCGTGGAACGTCACGCGCGCCAGGGCGGTGGCGTGCTGTCGGAGCGTCGTCTTGCGATCCTCCTCCCAGAAGAACCTGGCGTCCGCGAGCCTGGCGCGCAGCACCCACTCGTTGCCCTTGCGGATGGCGTGCTGCGGATCTCCTTCCGCGTCGGCGATCGCCAGGAAACGGTTCAGGAGTCCTCCGGACGGTTTCCGCAGCGAGAACGACTTCTGGTGGTGGCGCATCGCCGTCACCAGGACCTCTTCCGGCAGATCGAGGAAGGAGGCGTCGAATTCGCCCGCGACGACGCGCGGCGCCTCCACCATGTGGGTGACATCCTGCAGGAGCTCGGAGTCGCCCTCCGCCCCGGCCGGAGATCCCGGGGGGGCCGCCAGGACCGCGGCCTGCCCGCGCGCCGCCTGACGGAGCTGTTCTTCGATGGCTCCCCTGCGCTCTTCGATCTGCGCCACCACGAGATGAGTGCGCAGCAGCTCGACGTACTTCATCGGATCGGTGATCGTGATCCACGGCGCCCCGCGGAGGCGGTGCCCGACCGTGCGGTCCCCCGATCGGACGCCCGCGATCGTCATGTCGATGACTTCGCGATCGAGGAGGGCGACGATCCAGTGGATCGGCCGGACGAAACGGTGCTCCCCGCTGCCCCAGCGCATCATCTTGGGGAACGTCAGGGAGCCCACGACGACGGGGATCCTCTTCGCCAGGACGTCCGTCGCCCGCAGCCCCGGCACGTTCCTGCGCACTCCGACGCATTCACCCTTCGGCGTGGCGATGCGCCGCAGATCGCCGACGGCCACCCCCTGGGCGCGGGCGAACCCCTCGGCGGCCTTCGTCGGCCTGCCGCCGGCATCGAACGCGGCCCTGGCGGGCGGCCCCGTGACCTCTTCCTCGCGGTCCGGTTGCCGCTCGCGCACGTCCCTGACCCTGACCGCAAGACGCCGCGGGGTCCCGAACACCTCCGCGCGCGCGTCCGCCCCGGAGCCGGCGCCCTGCAGCAGCAGGCCATCCTCGAGCTCTCTCAGAAGACCCTGCCTCAGGTCCCGGAGAGCCCCCTCGATCATCCGGGCCGGGATCTCCTCGGTCCCGATCTCCAGGAGAAGAGTGCCGCCTGCGCGGGAGCTCATCGGCGCCCGGCCTGAGGCGCGAACGCCCCTTTCCTGAGGAGCGGGAACCCGAGAGTTTCGCGCGCCTGGATGTATCCCTTGGCGCACCCGACCGAGAGCCGCCTCACCTTCTGGATGAATCCGGTCCTCTCCGTCACGCTGATGGCGCCGCGCGCCTCCAGGACGTTGAACGTGTGGGAGCAGCGCAGGGCGTAATCGTACGCCGGCAGGACCAGCCCGAGCTTGAGGAGCCGGTGCCCCTCCACTTCGTACTGCTCGAACAGGCGGTTCAGGAGCGTCACGTCCGCCGCCTCGAAATTGTGCTTCGAGAACTCGATCTCCTCCTGGAGCCGCACGTCGCCGTAGGACACGCCGGGCGTCCACTCGAGATCGAAGACGTTGTCCACGCCGTTCACGAACATGCAGATGCGCTCGCTGCCGTAGGTGATCTCGGCGGAGATCGGCGCGAGCTCCACTCCCCCGGCCTGCTGGAAGTAGGTGAACTGGGTGATCTCCATCCCGTCCATCAGGACCTGCCAGCCGACGCCGGCTGCGCCGAGCGTGGGGGATTCCCAGTTGTCCTCATCGAAGCGGATGTCGTGGGCCTTCGGGTCGATGCCGAAGGCGGACAGCGATTTGAGGTAGAGATCCTGAACGTCGGGTGGCGACGGCTTCAGGATGACCTGGAACTGGTAGTGCCGGTAGACGCGGAACGGGTTCTGGCCGTAGCGCCCGTCGAGCGGGCGGCGCGAGGGGGAGCAGTAGGCCACGCGCCACGGCTCCGGCCCCAGGACGCGGAAAAACGTGTCCGGGTGCATCGTCCCGGCGCCCACCTCGACGTCGTACGGCTGCTGCAGCACCACCCCTTCCGAGGCCCAGAACTGCTGCAGCGCCAGGATCAACTGCTGGAAATTGAGAGGCACGTCCTCACCTGTTCCTGCTCATCCGGTCTCAGCGGCCCCCGCGCAGCGCGCGCAGGACCTCGTAGCTCTTGAAGCGTCGGTCGGTCAGATCGAGGAAGACGATCTCCGCCAGTTCCTGGAGCGGCGCAAGCGACCGCAGCCCCGCCTTGCGCCCGATCAGGGCCGCGGGAGCCGCCTTCAGGATCTCCGCCGCCGCCCCGAGAGCGTCCGCGTGCAGGAGCACGCCGCCCGGGAGGCCGCCCGGCGCGCACGTCCGGCACAGGACGACACCGCCCCGCCGATCGTAGGTCCCTCCGCGCGCCCCGAGATCCAGCCCGCAGCGTCCGCACGACGACAGGGACGGCAGGACACCGTGCAGCCGGAGCGTCCAGATCTCGAAATAGCGCGCCGCCCATTCCAGGTTGAGCCCATCGCGGACCGCCCGCAGCACCGCGTGCAGGAGGCGGAAGTACGGCTCGTCCTCCTGCTGCTCCCGGGCGAAGGCGTCGGCGACCTCCGCCATGCAGGCCAGGACGGCGGCCCGTTCCGGTTCTTCCTGAAGCCCGTAGAACGACTCCAGGAGATCCACCGTCTCGATGCGCGCGAGGTCGGCCCCCTCGCGTTCGAAGTACTGCAGCCGGACGCGGCTGAGCGATTCCAGGCTGCTCCCGAACCGCTTCCGGCTCCGCCGCGCCCCCTTGGCCACGGCCCGCACCTTCCCGGCCGCGCGCGTCAGGAAGGTCACGATCCGATCCGATTCCCCCAGGGGGTGGGACCGGATGACCATCGCCTCGGTCTCCCTCACCGGCACGTTGGACCCTCGCTCCCTCCGCCGTCATCGGTCGGCGAGGTGGGGCCCGGCCACCACGAAGAAGGAGAGCAGGCCGAGAAGGTCCACCGACGTCGTCACGAACGGATTGGTGGCCACCGCGGGGTCGATGTGCACGCTCTTGAGGAGCATCGGCAGGACCGCCCCCAGGACCGACGCCAGACCCATGGACAACCAGAGCGACAGGCCGACGGCCAGGCCCTCGACCCGGCCCAGCCCCATCAGCAGGATGGCGGCGATGCCCAGGAGCGCCCCGAAAATGAAGCCGAGCAGGAGCGCGATCCGAATCTCCTTGAAGATCACCCCGCCCGCGACGCGCAGCGAGATCCGCCCGGTCGACAGGCCGCGGGCCATGATCGTGGCCGCCTGTGTCCCGATGTTGCCGCCCATGCCGAGCACGACCGGGATGAAGCAGGCCAGAGGAGGCAGCGGCGTGTAGGCCTTGATGACGAGAGCGCCCAGGAGCCCTCCCCCGAACGCCGCGAACATCCAGGGCAGCCGGAGCCCGGCCGCCTTGAACGTCGATTTCGTCAGCCGCTCCTCGTCGGAGGTGCCGGCCAGCTTGTAGATGTCCTCGGTCGCCTCTTCGCGCATGACATCGATGACGTCGTCGATCGTCACGATGCCCGCCAGGACGCCGTCGGCGTCCACCACCGGGATCGCCAGGAGATCGTACTGCGACACGATCTTCGCGACCTCCTCCTGATCGGTCTCCGGGCGGACGGTGATCACGTCGGTCGTCATGATCTCCCTGAGCTCGGTCGCGGGCGGGACCGACAGCAGCTTGCGCAGCGACAGCACTCCCTTGAGGCGGCCCTGTGCGTCCAGCACGTAGAGATAGAAGACCATCTCCGCCTCCTGCGCCTTCTGCACTGCGGCGATCGCCTCCTGCACCGAGGTGTGCTCCGGCAGGGCCAGATAACGGGTCGTCATGATCCTGCCGGCCGTGTCCTCCTCGTACTCCAGCAGGTCCTGGATCTCCTCGGAGGCCTCCTTCTGCATGTGGGACAGTATGCGTTCCCGGACGTCCCCGGCGACGCCCGAGAGAATCTCCGCCACCTCCTCGGAGGGCAGGCGCTGCAGGACGGGCGCCAGGTCCTCCGGGCTCATCCCGCGCAGGAGATCGGGCCGGTGTGCCGGGTGGATCAGTCCGAGCAGGGCCGCCGACTGGGCCGTGGCGCGCTCGGCGAGAAGGCGGAACGTCGCCGACTTCTCTTCCTCGTCCAGGGACTTGAAGGCCTCCGCCAGATCGGCGGCCCGCACCTTCCCGAGCATGTTCAGGAGATGGACGGTGGCGCTCCGGCGGAGCAGTTTCTTGATCGACTCCACCAGGATCGTGCTGTCTTTCATCGCGCCGCCCCGTCTCCCCGAAAAGGGCGGTCATTCTATCGCAATGGCTGGACAACTACGACAGCGGCAGACCGATGAGCCGAAGGAGCGCCGTGTCGTCGCGCCAGCCTCTCTTGACCTTCACCCACAGCGAGAGGTGCACGCGCGATCCCAGATACTCTTCGACGGCGTGGCGCGCGGCGGTGCCGATCTCTTTCATCATCCGGCCGCCCTCGCCGATCAGGATCCCCTTCTGCGACTCCTTGTCGGTGACGATGGTGGCGCGAACGCGCGTCAGACCGTTCTCGGCACGCTCCACGAGGTCGATCATGACGGCGGTGGCGTGCGGCACCTCCTGCCGCGTCTGCCGGAAGACCTGCTCGCGGATCAGCTCGGCGATTGCCTGCCGCTGCGGCAGATCCGTCAGCATGTCCTCGGGGAAGTGCGGCGGCCCCGGCGGCATCTTCGCCGCGATGACCGCCTCCAGCCGGTCACAGTTCTCACCGGTCATGGCCGATACGGGGACGATCTCGTCGAACAGTCCCGCACGGCCCGCCTCGTCCATCAGGGGCAACAGATTCTCCTTCGCGGTCAGGTCGACCTTGTTCAGCACCAGCAAGTTGTGCGAGCGGGCCTGCCGGAGCAGATCGAACACGAAGCGGTCGCCGGGGCCGAAACCCTCGGAGGCATCGACCAGGGCGGCCACCAGGTCGACTTCGCGCAGGACGCGCGTGGCCAGACGCACCATCTCCTCGTTCATTCGGTAGCGCGGCTTGTGGATCCCGGGAGTGTCGATGAAGATCACCTGCAGGCCCGGCCGGTGCAGGATGCCCCGCACCGGGAAGCGGGTGGTCTGCGGCACCTCCGACACGATCGACAGCTTGGCACCGACGATGCGGTTCATCAGGGTCGACTTGCCGACGTTGGCACGCCCGACCAGAGCTACGAAGCCGCAGCGGAACCCTTCCGGGATCAGCCCCGCGTCGAACATCGCCGCGGTCGAGGGTCCTTCATCGATC
>JBGPED010000001.1:0-54388 GCA_041482595.1 Acidobacteriota bacterium | reverse complement strand
GGCGATGAGCTGGTTGTCGGCGTCGTCGATGGCGGCCTGGATGGTGCGGTACGGGGCGGCCTGGCTGCCGCAGCCGCTCGTGCAGGTGCTGTTGTCGTCCACGTACAGCGTGATCGTCCCGGCCGCCACCACCAGGCGCGCCACCACCCCCAGCGCGCACACCGCCAGCGCGCAGGAGATGAGCCTGTTGATGCCGGTTCGAGCGTCAGCCCGCATGCGTGGCGTCGCCCCCCCCATCCGGTCCTGGTGCGGGGGAGGGTGATGACGTCGCTGCGCGTTCGGTCGGGCGACCGAAACGCCTCCCTCCAGGCGTCCTGGTCACGATCCCTCCGAAGATCCAGAGTCGGCCATCTGTTCGTGAAGTTCTTGCCTTTAGTACCGTCAAGCGACTGGTTGTCAAGCGATTTCGGTGAGACACTGGAAGACGTGATTGTCCGCACGGCTCGGGCAAGACAGGTATGATCGGCTCGCCATGTTCGATCGGCCGCAAAATGCCGCAAAATGCGTTGACAATCCTGACGGATCGCCGTAAATGATCCGTGGCCGCACGGGGTGTCCTGTGTTCCTTCCAGCGTAGATACGGAGGCCGGCAACGATGAAGAAAGTGCAGACTTCGATTTTTCTGGCGGCGATGGCCTTGGGCGCGATCGCGCTGACTTTCGCAGCGACCGGCAAACCCGCCTCAGGCGTCACCGCGAGCGACCTCTCCCGCGATCTCTCCCTGGTTGCCCGGATGGCCGGAGCCACCGAGGTTTCGAGGCGGCTCATGACGACCGATCTCGGAAAGAGCGTGAAAGCACCCCTCACCGAGGCAGGCGCGGTCGCCATTCTCCAGAAGGCGGGCATTGCCGCCACGACGTCCAATCCTGATCGTCTCCTGAGGCGAGAGCAGGCCGACGTCCTGGTACGGCAGTTCCGTTCGTCGCTGGCCACGGCAGCACCCAAGACCGGGTCGACCATCGGGAAGTCCGGCCTGACGGATACCGTGGATACCTGCTTCGATGAGAAGAACCATGGTCTTTGCGTCGACTGCTGCAAGGCTCTCGGTGGCGGGGCCAGTTCCTGCGCCAAGGCGTGCATGGTGATCAACAAGCCGAGCCCGAGCGAGCCCCTTCCCTGAGGGGTACCGGGAGACATCCATCCATGGGCCACCTTGCCCATGTGGTGAAAAATAACCCTGCTGAATAAAGAGTCAGGACACCCTCACCCTCTGTCCATGGGAAGCCGGGGCGCGGAAAAAGCTGCTTGACGCCCGAATTGTTTAGCCGTAGATTAGGGTGCGCTTATCCCTAACTCTGAAGTCACGGACGGCCAGGCGCGACTGGATTGATCCATAGTCTATAGATACCGACTCGGTAGCCACCTGAGGGGGGAGCCCAAATGATGAGGAAGTCCTTGCTGGTCCTCGCGGTCAGCGCCGCGCTGACCGTGGCCGGATTTGCGGCGGCGAGCAACGCGCAGAAATCCACCGTCACGGTGGGTGATTTTGCCGTGAAGGTGACGAAGGCGATCGGTCAGCCGGTGACCACCCCGAGCGCCGCCGTCCAGTCCCTCAAGTCGCTCGGTGTGAAGATCGACGACGTGAACGCGAGTCTTACCGAAGGGACGGCCGCCAGGATCCTCGCCGATCTGGGGCTGCGGGTTTCCAGCACGAACCCCAACAGTGCCGTCACGGCGGGGAAGGCGGACCAGCTTGCTGCCGTCGCGGGGCTAGCCAGCAGCGCCTCCAGCATCAGCCCGGACACCGATCTCCCGACGCAGTGCCTGGATTCATTTAACCGGGGGATCTGCCAGGATTGCTGCAAAGCCGCTCTTGGCTGTGACCCGAGTCCCGCCCTTTGCGATTTCGCTTCCTCCTGTGCCAAGTTTTGCAAGTCGGTGATTCCGCCGGGGCAGCAGAGCCCATCGGATCCTAACCCCTAGTTCGGGCGGAATGGAACGAGACCTCGAGCGCCCCTCCCGGAGACGGGACGGGGCGCTCGTTTTTTTTGGCAGCGCCTGCATAGCGCCGTGCGAGAATACGAGTCCCATGATGCGCATCGGTCACGTCGCTCTCGACGAGCCCACCATCCTGGCCCCCATGGCCGGGATCACCGACCAGTATTTCCGCCTCATCCTGAAGCGGATCGGCGGAGTCGGCCTGGTCACGATGGAGTTCATTTCCTCGGAGGCGCTGACCCGGGGCAATGAGAAGACGCGCCACATGATGGAGTTTTCCGAGGAGGAGCGGCCACTGGCCATTCAGATCTACGGCAGCCATCCGCAGCGCATGGCCGAGGCGGCTGAATTCGTCCAGGCGCTCGGCGCCGACGTCGTCGACATCAACATGGGCTGTCCCGCGAACAAGGTTCTCAAGGGGTGTGCCGGCGCCGCCCTGATGGGCGACCTCGGGCTGGCCCGGGACATCATCCGGACGGTCCGGCGACGCGTCACCATTCCGCTCACCGTCAAGTTCCGAGTGGGCCTGGACGAGGCGCGATCGAACTATCTCGAGCTGGGGCGGATCTGCGAGTCGGAGGGGGTGGATGCCGTGGCCCTGCACGCGCGGACGGCGCGCCAGATGTTCAGCGGCAAGGCCGACTGGGAGCGTATCCGCAGGCTCAAGGAGGCGGTTCGGATCCCCGTGAGCGGCAACGGCGATGTGGAGGAGCCTGCCGACGCTCTTGCCCTCTGGGAGGCCACCGGATGCGACGGCGTCATGATCGGCCGGGCGGCCATCAAGAACCCGTGGATCTTCCGTCAGATCGCCGCGGCGCGGGCGGGCGCCCTGCCCCGGGAACCTTCGATCGAAGAGCGGCGCGACCTCATCCTGTACCACTTCTCGCTTCTGCGCGAGCGCGAAGAGGAGCGCTTCGCCCTGCACAAGATCCGCACCTTCACCGGCTGGTATACGCACGGCCTGCCCAACGGCCGGGTCCTGCGCCAGCAGATCAACAGCATGATCTCGGTCTCACAGTTCATCGACGCGATCGAGGAATTCTTCCAGGTCCTGGTCGCCGCCTGATCGCGGGACTCCTAGAGACTCTCCATCCTGCCGTACCACGATTTCAGGTGCGGAAACCCGGAGGAGATCTCGCGCCGGCCGAATCGAACCAGGCTGCCGAGGAAGGCGTACAGAGAGATGTCGGCCAGCCCGGGTCTGTTTCCGAACGCGTGGGCGCGTTGCGAGAAGAGCTGCTCGAGATTGCGGAACTGCGTCTCGAGGTGCCGCTCGAGCTCGCGGCGCTCGGCGGGCTGCAGGGGGGCGCCGGAAGCGGTCCGGTCCTCGAGGATCGAACGCAGGAGAGGACCGAGGACCTCGTCTGCGTAATCCTCCACGATCCAGGCGAGCGCCTGCTCGGCCGGATCGCCCGGGAGCATGTTCGTGTCGCCATAGCGCGCGATGAGGTAGCGAAGGATGCGGGTGGAATCGGGAATGACGCGCTCCTCGTCGCACAGGACCGGGACCAGTCTCTGCCCGGAGACCTCCTCGACCCGCCTGCGATCGCCCGGCTCGATGACCTCGGCCTCGTACGGCAGTTCCATGTGCTTGAGGGACAGCCTGACCTTTTCACAGAAGGGACAGGCCTCAAAGTGGAGGAGCTTGAGCGCCATGAACCGTTCCGATCAGCCTTTGCTGGACGAGCGCCGCCACCAGCGCCGCTTGGGCTTGGCCTCGGCCTGCGCGTCCGCCGGGACGCCCTCGGTCGCAGCCCGCCCGGCCGGCGGCGGGCCGGCGTCGATTTCCTGGGGCGGTCTAGGAGCGGGTGGCGACAGTGCGGGCTCGGATCTCGGGGGCGCCGAGGCTTCCTGCCGGGCCGAGTCGGCGGAGCCGTTTCCGCGCTGCGTCGCTCCTCCCCTCTGGTTCCCGAACGCTGACCGGGCTTCGCTTTGCGGCGATGCGGCCGCGTGCGTCCCGGGTCCCCCCCGTCCACGATGTCGCCGCCGGCGCCGTCTGCGATGGGGAGTACCCTGGAGACCTTCCGTCGCCGGGAGATCCGCGAATCGCGGCATGGCCGGGCCGGGGACTCCTTCCGCCCGCGGCGGGATCCGGACTCTCGTCTCGTCCTCGGGTCCCTCGGAGTAGACAGGAGACTCGTCCTGGTCTCCCGGGCGCCCATCGGACGCCCCGGGGGAGGCCGGTGCGCCGCCGGGAGGGGCCGGGGCGGTCGCCATGTCGCCTTCGGGCCGCTGCGCAGCGTCCTGATGGGGCGTGGTCATGGCGCCTCCGGTCTTGCGATGACGGCGCCGTCGCCTGCGACGGGAGGTGCCCTCGGCCGCTTCGCGCTGCGGCTGGGGAGGTGCCGCGCTCTCCGGCGTCTCCAGGGGCCGCGGCACGGGCTGCAGCGTCCCCGAGACCAGCGCCTTGTCCACCGTGTCGGCGGTGACCATCGGCACCACCTCGGGCTCCTCGCGGCGGACCTCCTCGATCTCGAACTGACTGGCCTTCATGCGCTCTTCCGGCGCCACCTCGATCGACACTCTGTAGCGCCCCTCGAGACGCGCCAGATCGTCCCGCTTCTGGTTGAGAAGGTGGAGGGCGACCTCCGGCGGCAGAAAGACCTTCACGCCCGAGATGTCGCCCTTCACGACGCGCGCCTGGATCTTGCGGAAGGCGGCGCGCGCCGCGGCCTCGGGAGTTCGGACGGTGCCGTCGCCCTGGCAGGTCGGGCACTCCATGAACGACGAAGAGGCCTTGGTGGAACGGATGCGCTGGCGCGAGACCTCCATCAGGCCGAGCTTGCTGATGCGCGTGACGTCGTAGCGCGCCTTGTCTCGCGACATGGCATCGGCGAAGGCCCGCTCCGCCTGCCGGATGTGCTTGCTCGACTCCATGTCGATGAAATCGATGACGATGAGGCCGCCGATGTCGCGCAGGCGCAACTGCCGGGCGATTTCCTCCGCGGCCTCCAGGTTGGTGCGCGTGGCGGTGTCCTCGCTGCTGGCCGAGCGGATCGAGCGGGCCGAGTTCACGTCGATGGCGGTCAGTGCCTCGGTTTGATCGATGGAGATCGAGCCGCCCGATTTGAGCTGGACCGTGCGCTTGTAGATGCGCTCGATCTGGTCTTCGACGTTGTGCTTGGTGAAGATCGGCTTGTCGCCGGTATAGAGCTTCACCACGTCCGCCTTGTCGGGCATGTGGGCCTCGAAGAACTTCCGGGCGCGCAGGTAGGCGGGTTCGTCGTCGATCAGGACCTCCTCGATGTCGGAGGTGAAGTAGTCCCGGATGGTGCGGATGACGAGATCTCGTTCCTGGAAGATCAGGGCGGGAGGCTTCACCTGCTCGGCGGCGGTCTCGATGGTCCTCCACAGCTCCATGAGCGATTCGAGGTCCGCCTGGAGCTCGCGCGGGCTCGTGTCCATGCCCGCGGTGCGCACGATCACGCCGAAGCCGGGCGGCACCGTCAGCTCGTCGAGGATTTTCCGCAGCCGCTCGCGCTGCTCGACGCTCTCGATCTTCCGGGAGATGCCGGCGGCGTCGGCCCCCGGCATCAGGACGAGATACCGTCCCGGCAGGGAATAGTAGGTGCTCATGGTCGGGGGCTTGTTGCCGAAGGCGTCCCGGATGACCTGGACCAGGACCTCCATCCCCTTGTCGAGATGACGGCTGATCCGCGCACCCCGGCCCTTGCCGGCCGCCTGGCCGCCGTTGCGGCTGGGATAGAGCTTGAAGTTGACCTCGTCGAGCGGCAGGAAGCCGGCGCGCTCACCCCCGTAGTTGACGAAGGCGGCCTCCAGGGCGGGGTTGATCCCCTCCACCACGACCTTGAAGATATTGCCCTTGAGATGTTCCTTGCTGAGGGTTTCGATCTCGAAGACGTCGAGGACGCCGTTCTCAACGATCGCGACGCGGTTTTCTTCTTCCGCGGTCACGTTGACGAACATCGATTTTGGCATTGAATCTCCTCGCGCTCCCGTCCTCGGGGCCAGCCTCCTTGGCCGGTCACGTCCCGCGGGCAGCGCCTCGCGGCGGGCTCGACCGCGCCTGCCATCGGGCCGGCTCGGGAGCTCCACCTCGAGGGGGGCAGTATAGCACCCTGCCCCGCATGCAATGAAGATGGGGACGCCGATTTCCCGGCGCAAGCCCGGAGCGGCTTCCGGGAGGCCTGGCGAACCAGCTCCTCCCCCTGGGCGTCGATTTCGTCCCGGTCGTGTACGACAACGAGCGACTGGCGCGCGACATGCGAGGGGAAGGACTCCCCGAGGAATTCGTGAAGACGCTCCTCACGGGGCAGTGGACCACCTGCCCGGAGGTCCTGCCCGCCCGCGAACGCGAACCATGCTATGACTCGGACACGCTCCTAGGTTAGAATCCGCCCCGCCGAACTTCAGGGCACCTGAAACGGAGGCGATGGATGGCAGAGGCAGCGCGCGCCGGCGGTCACCTGGTCGGATTCGCGCAGACGGCGCGCACGGATCGCTGGTGGGTGGGTCCGCTCCTGACGATCCTCGGCCTGGGCGGCTTCGCGGTCTATGCGACGTGGGCCGCATTCCAGGGGTCGTATTACTCCTACGGCTCGTATCTCTCGCCGTTCTACTCGCCGCCGCTGTTCGTCGATCCGGCCGTCCCCGGCGCGGTCCCTCTCGAGCATGCCTGGTTCGGCGCGTGGCCGGCGTGGTGGCCGTCGTTCCTGCCCGCGTCCCCCGCGTTCCTGATCCTGATCTTCCCGGGAGCGTTCCGGGCCACCTGCTACTACTATCGCAAGGCGTACTACCGCTCGTTTTTCGGCACGCCCCCGGGCTGCGCCGTCGGTCCCGTCCCGCGTGACCGCTACCGGGGGGAGACCGGGCTCCTGCTGGTCCAGAACCTGCACCGCTACGCGCTCTATTTCGCCATCGCGTTCATCTTCATCCTCTACATTGACGCCTTCAAGGCTTTCTTCCGCGACGGACGGATCGGCGTCGGCGTGGGGAGCGTGGTCCTGCTCGTCAACCCGACGCTATTGGCCGCCTACACGTTTGGGTGCCATTCCTGGCGCCACCTCGTGGGGGGGAGGCTCGACTGCTTCTCCTGCGATCGCGGCAGCGTCCTGCGCCACGGGATATGGAAGGGCGTGTCGGCCCTCAACGCCAATCACATGCAGTGGGCCTGGGTGAGCCTCTTCTGGGTCGCCTTCTCCGACCTGTACGTCCGCCTGCTGTCGATGGGCGTCATTCACGACATCAGCACCTGGGGCTAGCCGATGCTCGACGTGAGCGAGATCCAGACCTTCGAGCACGACGTTCTGGTCATCGGCGCCGGCGGCGCGGGTCTGCGCGCCGCGATCGAGTGCTCCGCGCGCGGCCTGAACACGGGCCTGATGTGCAAGTCGCTCCTGGGCAAGGCTCACACCGTCATGGCCGAGGGGGGCGTGGCGGCGGCCCTCGGTAACGTCGACGGACGCGACAACTGGAAGGTGCACTTCCGCGACACGATGCGGGGCGGCAAGTTTCTCAACCAGTGGCGCATGGCCGAGCTGCACGCCCGGGAATCTCCCGACCGCGTGCGCGAGCTGGAGGAATGGGGCGCGGTGTTCGATCGCACGCGGGACGGCCTGATCAGCCAGCGGAATTTCGGCGGGCACCGCTATCCCCGCCTGGCGCACGTCGGCGACCGGACCGGCCTCGAGATCATCCGCACGCTGCAGGACCACGCGATCCACAAGGGGTTCGGCGTCTACATGGAGTGCACGGCCCTGCAACTCCTCCTGGACGGAGGGCGCATCGCCGGAGTCCTGGGCTACTGGCGCGAATCGGGCCGCTTCGTCCTGTTCAGGACCCGGGCGGTCGTCCTGGGGACCGGCGGGGGAGGCCGGGCCTGGCGGATCACCTCCAACTCCTGGGAGTATTCGGGTGACGGCTACGCCATGGCCTACGAGGCGGGCGCCGATTTGATGGACATGGAGTTCACCCAGTTCCATCCCACCGGAATGGTGTGGCCGCCCTCGGTGCGCGGCATTCTCGTGACTGAAGGCGTGCGTGGGGACGGCGGCGTTCTCCTGAACAGCGCCAGGAAGCGCTTCATGTTCGATTACATCCCCGAGAAGTTCGCCACCGAAACCGCCTCCAGCGAAGAGGAGGCGAACCGCTGGCTCAAGGGGGACAAGACCGCGCGCCGGCCGCCGGAGCTCCTGACGCGCGACGTCGTGGCGCGCGCCATCACCCGGGAGGTCAACGAAGGCCGTGGCTCGCCCCACGGCGGGGTGTTCCTGGACATCGCCTCACGGGTGCCGGCCGAGACGATCAAGAAGAAGCTCCCCTCCATGTACCATCAGTTCAAGGAGCTCGCCGAGGTGGACATCACCCGGGAGCCGATGGAGGTCGGGCCGACGCTGCACTACTTCATGGGAGGCGTGCGTGTCGAATCCGACACCCAGATGTCCACGGTGCCGGGTCTGTTCGCCGCCGGAGAGGCCGCGGCGGGGATGCACGGCGCCAACCGGCTGGGGGGCAACTCGCTCTCCGACCTGCTCGTCTTCGGGAGGCTGTCGGGCATCGGTGCGGTGCAGTATGTCAAGGGTCTCGGGGCCGTGCCGCGGGTCCACGAGGACGAAGTGCGGGCCGCGGTGCGCAGCGCCACGGACATCCTGAACCGCGAGAGCGGCACGAATCCCTACGTCACGCACGAACACCTCCAGGAGGTCATGGGTCGATACGTCGGCATCGCCCGCACGGAAAGCGAGCTCCGGACCGCGCTCGAGGAGCTCGAAAAGCTGAAGGCCGAGGCCGCGAAGGTGAAGGCTCCCGGCGCGTCCCAGTACAATGCCGCCTGGCACGAGGCGCTCGACCTGCGCTCCCTCCTGATCACCGCCGAGGCGGTGACGCGCGCCGCCCTCGTGAGGCAGGAGAGCAGGGGGGCGCACACGCGCGTCGATCACCCCGGGGAGCGCGACGAATGGCAGAAGGTGAACATCATGGTGCGCAGGGGCAGGGACGGACGCATGGAGACGCAGGTCGTCGACCGGCAGGAGCCGCCGAAGGAGCTGGCCGCCATCGCCTTCGCCAAGATCGAGGACCTGGAGGCCGGCCGTGTCTGAGCGCCTCTTTCGAGTGTGGCGCGGCACGGCGGCGGGTGGCGCCTTCGTCGAGTACCGCGTGGACGTCGATACCGGCATGGTCGTCCTGGACGTCCTGCACCGGATCCAGGCGAAGCTCGCCAACGACCTGGCGGTGCGGTGGAACTGCAAGGCGGGGAAGTGCGGCTCCTGCAGCATGGAGATCAACGGGAAGCCGAAGCTCGCCTGCATGACGCGCATGAACCAGTTCACCGCCTCCGAGACCATCACCGTGCAGCCGATGAAGACCTTCCCGGTCATCAGGGATCTGGTGACGGACGTCTCCTGGAATTACGAGCAGAACAAGAGGATCCCGCCGTTCCGGCCGCGGCCGGGAACGTCCGCCTGGCCGTATCGCATGATGCAGGAGGACGTGGACCGGGTGCAGGAATTCCGCAAGTGCATCGAGTGCTACCTGTGCCAGGACGTCTGCCATGTCCTGCGCGACCAGTCGCGCAAGGACGCGTTCGTCGGGCCGCGCTTCATGATCCGCCTGGCGTCTCTCGAGATGCACCCGCTCGACGCGGAGGACAGGATCCCCGCGATCCGGGGAGAGTTCGGGTCCGGTCTGTGCAACATCACGCGCTGCTGCACCGACGTCTGCCCGGAGCACATCCAGATCACCGACAATGGCATCATCCCGCTCAAGGAACGGGTGGTGGACCGATACTTCGATCCGCTCCTCGGGCTGGCCCGAAAGTTCCTCAGGAGGTAGACCCATGCCGCGAGCCAAGCAGTTGACCGTCCAACTGGCCAACAAGCCGGGGACCCTCTCCCAGGTCGCCCAGTCGCTCGGCAAGGCCCGGGTGAACATGCGCGCCCTGGCGGTGTTCGAGGGACGCGCCAAGATCATCGCCGACGATCCGGCGAAGGGGAGGGAGGCGCTGCAGAAGGAGGGGTTGTACGCCTCGATCGAGGACTGCCTGACCGTCGACATGGCCGACCAGCCCGGCTCGCTCGGAGACATCTGCTCCCGGCTCTCGGGCGCGGGGATCAACATCGACTACGCCTACACCGGCATCACCCAGACGCCCGGCAAGGCGGTCGTGGTCATGGTCGTGAGCGACCTGGACAAGGCGGTGAAAATCGTCGGCTGAAGAGGAGGCGACTCGGCCCCGCGGCCCGCTGCCGTGACGCCCCGCCGGGTGGACGCTCAGTCTTCCTGGTATCTCTGCTTCAGGGCCTGGATGACGGCGGGATCGGCGAGGGTCGTCGTGTCGCCGAGAGCGCGCCCCTCGGCGATGTCCTTGAGAAGCCGGCGCATGATCTTCCCCGAGCGGGTCTTGGGAAGCTCGGCGGCGAACACGATGTCGTCGGGGCGCGCCAGGGCGCCGATCTTGTGCACCACGTGGGCCTTCAGCTGGTCCACCAGACCGCCATCGCTGGCGATTCCTTCCTTCAGCGTGACGAACGCGGCCAGGGCCTGGCCCTTGAGGTCGTGGGCCTTGCCCACCACGGCCGCCTCCGCCACCGCGGGATGGTCGACGAGGGCGCTCTCGACCTCCATGGTACCGATGCGATGGCCCGCCACGTTCAGGACATCGTCCACCCGGCCCAGCAGCCAGAAGTACCCCTGGCGGTCGCGTTTCGCGCCGTCGCCCGGGAAATAGGTCTTCGAGTCCCACTTCGACCAGTATTCATTCACGTAGCGGTCCGGATCGCCGTAAATCGTCTGCAGCATCGCCGGCCAGGGGCGGGTGATCGCCAGGTAACCCCCTCCTTCCTTCACGACCCGGCCGCGGTCGTCCAGGACCTCCGCCGACACGCCGGGGAAGGGGTGGGTCGCCGAACCGGGCTTGGTCACCGTGATTCCGGGGAGCGGCGTGATCATGATCATGCCGGTCTCGGTCTGCCACCAGGTGTCGACGATGGGGCAACGCCCGCCGCCGATATACCTGTGATACCAGATCCAGGCCTCCGGGTTGATCGGCTCTCCCACCGTGCCGAGGAGTCGCAGCGAGGCGAGATTGCACTTCTCCGGCCACTCGATGCCCCAGCGCATGAAGGCGCGGATGGCCGTCGGCGCCGTGTAGAAGATCGTGACGCCGTATTTCTCACAGACCTGCCAGAACCGGCCGCGGTCAGGCCAGTCCGGAGCGCCCTCGTACATCAGGACGGTCGCGCCGTTCGAGAGAGGGCCGTAGACGACGTAGGAGTGTCCGGTGACCCACCCGATGTCCGCCGTGCACCAGTAGACGTCCTCCGGCTTCAGGTCGAAGACCAGGCGGGTGGTGGCGTGCACGCCCACCATGTACCCGCCCGTGGCGTGCACGATCCCCTTCGGCTTGCCGGTGGTCCCCGAGGTGTAGAGGATGTAGAGCATGTCGTCGGAGTCCATCGGCTCCGGAGGGCATGCGGCGGAGCGGCCGCGCATCAGGTCGTGCCACCAACGGTCCCGCCCCTCCTTCATCTGCACCGGGAAGTCGCCGCGTCGAACGACCACCACGTGTCTGACGCTGGGTGTGCCGAGGAGCGCCTGGTCCGCGAATTTCTTCAGCGGCACCTCGGTGCCGCGGCGGAAGCCGCCGTCGGCCGTCACCAGAACGGTGGCCTTGGCGTCGTTGATGCGCTCCTTGAGGGACTCGGCCGAGAACCCGCCGAAAACCACGCTGTGAACCGCTCCGATGCGTGCGCAGGCCAGCATCGCGATCGCCAGCTCCGGCACGAGCGGCATGTAGAGCGTGACCCGGTCCCCCTTCTTCACCCCAAGGTCCTTCAGGACGTTCGCGAACTTGCAGGTCTCGCGGAAGAGCTGCGCATACGTCAGGGTGCGCTCCTCGCCCGGCTCTCCCTCCCAGAGGATCGCGGCCTTGTTTCCCACGGCCGTGCCGATATGGCGATCGAGGCAGCTGACGCTGGCGTTCAGCTTCCCGCCCACGAACCAGCGGGCGCGCGGGGGGTTCCACGCCAGGACCTTTTTCCAGGGCTTGAGCCAGACGATGTCACGGGCGCAGGCCGCCCAGAACCCCTCCGGATCGCGGGCCGCCTTCCTGTAGAGGGACGCGTCCCGCACGTTGGCGCGCCGCCGGAATTCGGCGCCGGGACGGAACACCCGCTCCTCGCGGAGCAGGACGTCGATGCTGGACTCGGCCCTGGATTTCGGCGTCTTGCGCGCCACCGTGCACCTCGCCGTGGGAGTGTCGAAGCAGGGGCAAGACTATAGCCAATGCGATTCCGGGGTGTCAAACCCGCCGCGGAGGGCACGGAGGCCGGGTCGCCGCGCTTTTGGTAGGATCGCGTGCCGGAAGGCGACTCTCGTCCTCTCGTGGGAGGCCACGTGACCGTCCTGAACTACCTGATCTCGCGCTCGCTGCCGTTCGTGCCGCGCCCCGTGGTGAGGATCTTTTCCCGGCGCTACATCGCCGGTGATTCCCTCGAGGAGGCGGTGCGCGTGCTGCGCGAGCTGAACGGCGGCGGGTACATGGCGACGCTGGACGTCCTCGGTGAAGAGGTGGACCGGCGCGAGCTCGCGGATTCGGCGGTGAGAGAGTACCAGCGCGCCCTGCGCGTCATCCACCAGGAGCGGCTCGACTCGAGCGTCTCAATCAAGCTGACCCAGCTGGGCCTCAAGCTCGACTTCGATCTCTGCCTCGCGAACGTCCGCGCGCTCGTCCTGGCGGCCCGCGAGCAGGGGAACTTCGTGCGGATCGACATGGAGGACTCGAGCTGCACGACGCCCACGCTCGACCTGCACGGGCGGCTGAGGCGCGAGGGGTTCGACAACGTGGGGGTCGTCCTGCAGGCGTGCCTTCGGCGAAGCCTCGAGGACGCCCGAGGGCTGCCGCGGGGCTCCAATGTCCGCCTCTGCAAGGGGATCTACGTCGAGCCCCGGACGATCGCCCATCGAAACCGCGGGGTCGTCAACAAGAATTACGCCCGGATTCTCGAGGACATGATCGACCGCGGGCATTACGTGGGCATCGCCACGCACGACGAGGACCTGGTATGGGAGGCGATGCGCCTCATCGACGAGAAGCGCCTGTCGCGCGACCGCTACGAGTTCCAGATGCTCCTGGGGGTCGACGAGGAGCTGCGCGGTCTCATCCGGAAGGCCGGCCACCGCCTGCGCGTCTACGTCCCCTACGGTCCGCACTGGTACGCGTATTCGGTGCGACGCCTGAAGGAGAATCCGAGCATCGCCGGTTACGTCGTCGCCAACCTGCTCGGACGGGGCGCAGCCGCGCCCTGAGACCCCTGGCGCTGCCGCGCGGGACGCGCCGCCCGGGGGATCGCGGGTGACTCCGGCCGCGTCCGGACCTCACGCGATCCGGCGATCGCCTTCGTCCGCGGTGTTCTTCCCGAGCTCGGGGGGGTGGGCGGTCCCTTCGCGTCCCGGACGCAGCGGGGCCGCCTGCGCAAAGCTGATGGTCACTTCGGTGCCCTGGTGCGGCGCGCTCTTGATCGTGATGTCGGCCCCGATGATGTCGAGCATCTGCCGGGCGGTCCACAGGCCGAGCCCCACGCCTTTCTTCTCCGGCTTGGTCGTGAAGAACGGCTCGAACACCCGAGGCAGGTGCTCCGGGCGTATGCCAATCCCCGAGTCCCGCACGCGCGCGATCACGCGGTCGCCCTGGTGCGCCGTCTCGACGACGATCGTGCCGCCTCCGAAGGGCATCGCCTCCACCGCGTTGACGATGATGTTGAACAGGGCCTGGTGAACGCGCATCGCCGACCCCATCACCGGCGGCACAACGGCATAGCGCTCCTCGAAGAGGACCTTCCTCTCGGAAGCGCGTCGCCGGCAGAGCAGAATCGATTCGTGCAGCAGGATATTGACGCTGAACGGGGCCCGTCCGGGCTTGGTGAGCGCATATCCCGCCAGGTGGCGCAGGGTCTCGTGGAGGGTCTCGCCCTGGCTCTTGAGCCCCCCCACCCGTTCCCGCAGAGTGTCCGGGAGCCCGCTCTCGACCTCCAGGGTCTTGAGTCCGTGGAGGAGCGCCTGGAGCGGCTCCTTCATCTGGTGCGCGGCGATCTCGAGGTAGGCGCTCAGGGATCGGTAGGTTTCGTTCGCCATGATGTGGTCCTGGCTGAACCGGAGCTCCTCCTGGACCTCCAGGAAGAGGTGGACGTCCTCCTTTTCGCGGCGACGATAGGTGACGAGGACGCCGATCGCGTAGGCGGCGATCAGCAGGGCGGGCGAGGCCAGCAGCTTCGGTGCCGGCATTCCGGACGACGGGAGAAGCCGGACCGTCAGGGACAGGATCGCGCCGGCCGCGGCGCCGCACAGCGCCGCGCCGGAGATCCAGGGGGATCGGCGTCTGGGCATCGTCTTTCAGTCCGTGCCGGACCCGGTCGGTTTGAGCGCCGACCGCGCGGCGTTGATGGCGGCCATGCGCGCGCCGTTCTTGTTCGGTCCGGGGAGCGCCTCGTACTTCAGATCCACCACCGGCCGGCCGCCCGCGATGTGCTCCTCCAGGATGCGTAGCACCTTGTCCGGCGTGACACCCCCGTACCAGACATTCTCCGGGTAGACGACGACCATCGGGCCGTTGCCGCACTGGTTGAAGCAGCCGGCCTTGTTGACGCGCACGCGTCCCTTCAGGCCGCGCGCCGCGACCCCTTCCTTGAGCAAGCGGTGCACCTCGGCGGATCCGTCGAAGGGACAGTACTCGCCGTGCGTGCAGACGAACACGTGACACTCGTAAGGGGGCATGCGCGCTCTCTCCCGCAAAGGCGCAAACTACCACATCGGGCGCGGGGGAAACAATCCACCCGGCCCGCCCCCCAAGGCGGTAAACTGCCGTGGACGGGGAGCGGGCCCTCCGCGACGCGTCCGGGAGGTGGATGGTGGACCTGCGCGCGCGGGCGCTCGAGACCCTGAGATCGCGGGGGACAGTCCCGGTCTTCCCTCTGCCGGATCTCGTCTTCTTCCCGCACGCCTCCCTGCCGCTGCACATCTTCGAGCCGCGCTACAGGCAGATGACCGAGGACGTCCTGGAGGGCGACCGGTTGATCGCCATGGCGCTCCTGAAGCCGGGCTGGGAGCAGGGATATGACGGGACCCCCGAGGTCTTCCCGCTGGCGTGCGCGGGTCTCATCGAGGAAGAGGCGCGACTGCCGGACGGAAGGTTCAACATCCGCCTGCGCGGGGTGGCGCGGGTGGAGGTCATGTCCTTCGAGAGGGAGACCCCCTACCGCGTCGCACGGGTGCGTGTCCTGGACGACCGGAACGAGGTGGACGGCCCCGGTGTTGTGGAAGACAAGAAGCGCCTGTTCGCGTCGTGCGCCGGACTTCTCCAGGAGATCTCCGGCCGCGTCTCCCAGCCCCTGGCCCTCGACAGCGACATCCCCTTCGCGGCCGTGGTCAACACGCTCTGCCAGAGTCTGGCCATGGAGCTGCCGCTCAAGATGGCGCTGCTCGGCCTGGACGATGTGCGGGAGCGCTGCCGCCTGCTGGTCCGGGTGCTGGAGGAACGCTGGCGCGATATCGCGCTGAGTCAGGCCGCGGGCCGGGATCCGGCCGGCGACGACGTTCACTGACATGACGCGTCCCGGCGGCGGTCGCCCGACCGTCGCCGCCGTCCGGTCGGGGGGGGGCCTCAGATCTCCGTCACGCCCCGAAGGGCGGCGATGGTCGAGACCACTTCTCCGATCTTGTTGTTGGGTGTGGAGGCGCCGGCGCTCAGACCGAGCACGACCGGCCCATCCGGGAGCCAGCCACGGGCCGTGATCTCGAACGGGCTGCCGAAAGGCTTGTGCCGGATCACCTCGTTCCCGACGATGCAGGACGCGTCCTGGATGTGGTAGGTCGGAACGGTCCTGGACGCGAGAGCGGCGAGGTGGGTGGTGTTGCTGCTGTTGTACCCGCCGATCACCACCATCAGGTCGGGGTTCTCGGCGATCAACGCGAGGACGGAATCCTGGCGGTCCTGTGTGGCGCTGCAGATCGTGTCGAAGGCGCGGAAGCGCTCCGGAATCTCCCCCCCGCCGTAGCGGTCCTCGAGCGCCGCCCGGATCATCCCCTGGATCTCGAGGGATTCCGAAGACAGCATGGTCGTCTGGTTCGCGAGGCCTATGCGACCCAGATGGACGTCCGGATCGAAGCCGGGAGAGCAGGCGGCGGAGAAACGGGCGAGAAACGAGGAACGGTCGCCGCCGCCGCGGATATAGTCGCAGACGAGCGCGGCCTCGGCGCGATCGCGGACCACCAAGTGGCGCCCGCCGGGATACTGGGTCGTGCGGGAGGCGGTAGCCCGGGTCTCCTCGTGCGCGTACTTGCCGTGGATCAGGGCGGTGAATCCCGTGGCCGAAAAGCGGTCGACGTTCTTCCAGACGTTCAGGACCGACCCGCAGGTTGTATCGACCAGGACACAGCCGCTCGCCTTGAGACGGGCCATCTCCTCCACGGTCACGCCGAACGCGGGGAGGATGACGACGTCTTCGGGGCGGACCGCGTCGAACCCGGGACCGCCGCCGTCCGGGTCCCGCAGGAACCTGATCCCCATCTCCTTCAGGCGGGCGTTGACGTGCGGGTTGTGGATGATCTCCCCGACCAGGTAGATCGTGCGATCGGGAAACCGCTTGCGAGTCTCGTAGGCGTATTCGACGGCGCGGTCGACCCCGTAGCAGAAGCCGAACTCGCGGGCCAGGAGAAAGGTCAGCGCGCCGGTCTGCAGCCGGTAGCCGGAGGCCTTGAGCCTCTCCACGATGCCGCTGTGGTAATCGGCCCGCAACTCGGGGCGGATCGCGTCCTTGAGGCCGAATCCCCGCTGGTAATACCCCGTCTCATCCATCTGCCGCATCCCGCCGCCCGCCCTCGCATCCTCGATTCTACACGATACCCCGGCCATTCACTTTTCGGCGATTCTCTCCGGGCAGGAGGCGACGTTCATGCCGCTGCCCCGCAGGAAATTCACCAGGGTGATATGGAAGGCGCGCGCCGTTTCGATGGCCAGCGTCGTCGGCCCGGAAATGGCGCAGACGATCGGGATGCCCGCGACCGCGGCCTTCTGGAGGATCTCGAAGGACGTGCGTCCCGAGACCATGAGGATGGCGTCGTCGGTGCGCGATCCGTCGAGCGCCGATCGTCCGACCACCTTGTCCACCGCATTGTGCCTCCCGACGTCCTCCCGGCACACCCGCAGGCGGCCGTCCGCGGCGAACAGACCCGACGCGTGCAGGGCGCCGGTGCGCCCGAAGCTCTCCTGGGCGGCGAGAAGTCGATCCGGCAGCGATTCCAGGACCTCGCGCCGCACGCGCAGATCCGTGGCCAGGGGCGAGGCCTGGGTGGCGAGCGCTTCGATGGACGCCTTGCCGCACAGGCCGCAGGCGGCGCTCGCCATGAGGTTGCGGCGCAGTCTCTGGTGGTCGAAGACGACACCCGGGGCCAGCGAGATCTCGACGACGTTCAGTTCCCCGTCGCCCTCGGCGCGGCACTGTCGGATGGTGCCGATGGCGTCGATCGAACGCACCACCCCTTCCGTCAGGCTGAACCCGGCCGCCAGCTCCACGTCGTGGCCGGGAGTCCGCATGATCACGGCCAGACTCTCGCCGTCGATGCGGATCTCCAGGGGCTCCTCGACGACGACCCAGTCGGAGGCCTCGCGCTTCCGGCCCTCCCGGATCTTCCAGAGCGTGCTGCGTTCCACGGCGCCGCGTGACATGCCCTCATTCTAGGTGCCGGGCGGGGGATTGGGAAGGGCAGGCCTCGAGGGGCACGGCCGGCCGAAGCGGCGCTGCGGCCGCGCCGCGGCCCCTTCGGGAGCCCGCACTTTGATCTTGACAGGGACAAGGGCTTCTGCAAAGGTATGCCGTCTTTTCCAAGTCTCTCAGTTCCGGAAGGCGGCACGGCGGAAGCGGCGCGGGCCGCCCTGTGCGTGGGAGGGGCGATGCGGAGTCCGTTCATCTGGAGGGGGGTGCTCGTCGCGTCCGTGGCGGCCGCGATCCTGGCCGGACCGGCCTGGGCGCAGAATCGGGAGAAGGCCTGGGAAGTGACCCCCGAGCTGGGATGGATCTTCTATGGAAACCCGCACCTGGGGGACGGCACGATCGACAAGACCACCTTCTCGGCCCCGAACACCAATCGGACAGTGCAGGTGACCACCTCGCACATCGACAACAGCCTGTCCTACGGCTTCCGCTTCGGCTACCACTGGACCAAGAAACAGATGATCGAGTTCGGCTTCGGCGGCACGGCGACCACGGGGACCTTCTTCCAGCACAAGACGGAAACTCACCTCGACCCGCCGCCCATCGCGGTGACAACAGACACCAGGAAGCAAGAGAGCGTCAGCGTCGATCTCATCGTCGCGCACGCCAACTACGTCTACAACTTCTTCCTGCAGCACCGCGGCAAGGTCGTGGCCTTCGCCACCGGCGGAGTCGGGCTGATCAACTCGAGCATCTTCGGACAGACGGCCGATCCGGATCTCGAGCCGACGCTCAATCTGCTGGTCGGGGACGAGAACACCTTCATGTACAACTACGGGGGCGGCATCCGGTTCTTCGGTGGCGAGAAGGCGGGATTCCGCATCGACGCGCGCCAGGTGCGCTACAGCTCGAACTCCCGCGGCGACCAGGACCACATTGAGGTCGGCTTCGCGCTGACGGTCGTCCTCGGCGGGGCCTAGCCTTTCCTGTTACTCCGCCGCCGTCTCCGGCAGGGCGGCGTCGATCTCCTCGATCAGCACGATGTTGTCGGAGATGCAGGCGACGGCCACGGCCGCCGTGATCAGGTTCATCGCCAGCGCCAGCAGGGCGAGGAGGCCGTGCATCCAGCCCGGGAGGGCGCGTGTGTGGGCGCCCCCTCCGATGATGAAGGCGGCCATGGTGACCAGGGGCGTGAACGTCAGCCAGGGGAACAGGCGCGCCTTCAAGAGCCGGGTGCGCTCCACGAACGACGTGGCGAGCCGGTACCGCTGCACGACCTTCTTGATGCGGCTGCCGGTCCCGACGAAATAGAAGAGGGTCATGGTCTGGGTGAAGAGGACGACGATGATCCCGAACAGCGCGAAGCGGATGTGCGCGGAGGCCGCCAGGCCGCCCGTGGAGGTGCGGTATCCCTCGTAGGTCACGAATCCGATCAGAATCACGCTGCCCAGGAACAGGAAGCCGAGGATCCGCGCGACCGGCACGTTGTGCAGCATGGGTCACGCCACCCAGCGCGGCAGCCGGTGCTTCAGCAGGGCATCGAGCCCGAGGGCCCGTCCCGCGGCGGCCGCGTAGATCGTGACGAGCAGCAGGGTGAACATCGCCGGTTGCTCGGTGCTCAGGATCGGCGCGCCGCTCGCGAACAGAAAATTGAGGCACAGGAAGAGCCCGCCCAGGGCCGCCAGCCGGGTGGCGCAGCCGAGCAGGAGCAGGGTCCCGACGGCGATCTCCCCGAGGGTCACGAGGTGCGCGAACAGCGAGGCGTGCGGGATGGCCACCGTCTGCAGGAAGGGAACGTAAAAGTGGTAGGCCGGCCCCTCGGCCCACTTGCTCAGGGTCTCGTGAAGTCCCGTCCCGCTGAACTCCCCCGTGAACTTCGCCAGTCCGTACTTGAGGAAGAAGTAGCCTGTGTACAGCCTGACCGGCAGACCGGCCAGCGGTGAGCTGTAGTCCTCGATCCGTCCTTTCAGGAATCCCATCGTCCTCCCTCCGGCCGTCGCGGCCGCCGTCAGAGACGGCTATCCTACAATGAAGCCTGCTGCATGGATGCACCGGAGCTTGCAGGGCGGAGTGGGCCGCCGCGAAGGAGCGTGGGACAATTCAAGCATTGGGGACGGGCAGACGGGTGCCCGCCTCCGATTCCCCCGCCGTGCGGGCCCCAAGGCTCGCACGGCTTCCTCGTTTATGGAGACACGCGCTCCCCGCGCCGGCGGGCGGCGGGAGCGGCCGCGCCCGGCGTGGAAAAGGCGCCGGGATGAAGCCTCCGGGCGACCTCCTCGATGCCGGACACCACCTTGGGACCCGGCTGCTCGATCATCTCGCTCACCACGAAGAGCCTGCCTGATCTCACCGCCGGCACCCTTGACCAGGCCGGCTCCACGCGCAGGCGATCCAGGACCGCCCGGTTCTGCGTGGTGGTCAGGATGGCTTCGGGGGCGCGCGCGATCGCCGACTCGACGTCGAAGGCCGGGTACGCGGCCGGGGCATCGGACGTGATCGAGCTGCCGCCGGCGCGCGCGAGGGCGTCCGTCAGGAAGGAGGAGCGTCCGGGGACGACCAGAGGATCGCCCCAGACGACGAACAGCACCTTGACGGGCCGGTCGGAGGCGATGCTGGACGCGACGGCCGAAAGTCGCGACCTGAGGTCGGCGACGAGGACCCGTCCACGCTCCTGTTCATCGATCAGACGACCCAGATCGAGGAGGGAGCGGAGGACGCTTTCGACATCGGGTGTGTGAATCGTGTAAAGCGGCAGGCCGAGCGAGGCGGCTTCCCGGGCGAGGGAGGGATCGTTGCCGCTCGTCGTGGCGACCAGGACATCGGGGCGCAGATCGCGGATCGTCTCGAGGCTTGGATTCAGCATGCCTCCGATGCGCGCGACCGGCGCGTCCCCGGGCGGCAGGACGCAGAAGTCCGTCACGCCCACGAGACGATCCCGCGCGCCCAGCGCCAGAAGCGCGTCGGTCACGCTCGGTGCCAGCGACACGATGCGTCGTGCGTGCGGGGGCAGTTGGACCGTCCGCCCCAGCCCGTCCTTGAGGATGCGTGTCTCCCCGTCGGGCGCCCTTCGACGGCACCCGGGAAGGACGCCGGAGGCGAGTGCTGTGCACAGGAGGAGAAGAAGCAGAACGCGCCGGGGCGGACCGTCGGATCGACGCTCGACCATGTCAGGATGATCTCCGCGGGGCCCCCGGCCGCCCTCGCGAGTGCAAGGCCGGCCACTGTAGAGCGGCGACCCGCAGGTGTCAAGAAACGCCGTGGCCGGGTCGAGATGAGGCGGCGGCCAGCCAGCCCCTCCGCGAGTGCTCGTCGGGAAATTGACGCCTCCATCCGGGATGACCGATCGAGGGGTCGCGCCCGGTGCCGAGGCGACCGTCCGGCGGGGACGGGTGCCTTGAATTGCCCATCTCAGGACCTTAAGTTTGCGCGGGCGAACGCAGATCATGCCTCCTTCCAGGAGGGCCGACGGGGAGTCGGAACCAGATGGATTCCATCAGCGCGGCTTTGGCGACCCTCCGCGGGGTGCCGCCATGGGGATGGGCCTGCGGCATCCTGGGGTCGGTGCTCCTCGGCTGGCTCCTGGGACGGATGGGCGGCGGATCGCGGTCCGTGCGCCGCCCGGTCCGGTCCGAAGGCGACGTATCGGCGCTGCGCGACCTGAAATCCACCGCGGCCCGCCTGGAGGCCGAGAACACCGCGCTCTCGAACTTCTTCCTCCTGCTCCCCGACTTCACGAAAGAGATCAATTCGCGCATGGAGCGGCGCGCGATCGCGCCCCTGCTCACCAAGATCTCCGAGCGTCTGTTCGCTCCCACCCAGGTCCTGCTCTTCCTCCTGGACGATCGCGTCAACACGCTGATCCTGGTCCAGCAGCGGGGACTGGCGGAGGACGTGAAGATCGGCTTCCAGGTGAAGATGGGCGAGGGCCGCATCGGCTGGGCGGCGCAACACAGGGTCCCCATGGACACCAACGATTTTATCAGGGAGATGCGCCAATCGGGGGCGAGCCTCGACGTCCCGGCCCACTTCCGTTTCAAGACCGAGCTGTGCGCGCCGATGGTGCACGAGGGGCGCGTGCTGGGCGTCATCAGCATCGGCGGGATCACGAAGCACTACAAGTACGAGAAGACCCTGCTCAACCTCATCGCCGACCTGGGCAGCATCGCGCTGCACAACAACGCGCTGTTCTCACAGGTCCAGGAGATGGCGAACTCCGACGGTCTGACCAAGCTGTTCAACAAGCGCTTCTTCATGAGCCGTCTGTCGGAGGAAATCCTCAGGGCGGAGAAGGGGCACTACCCGGTGTCGCTGTTCATCTTCGACCTGGATCACTTCAAGCATTACAACGACACGCAGGGGCACCAGGCGGGTGACGAGGTCCTCAAGCTCACCGGCCAGATCCTGCGCGACATGGTGCGGCCGGACGACACGCCGGCGCGCTACGGCGGCGAGGAGTTCATCGTCATCCTGCCGCAGACTCCCAAGGATGGGGCCTTGGTCGCGGCGGAGCGCATCCGCGCCAAGGTCGCCGATCACCCGTACGCGAACCGGGAGAGCCAACCGCTCAAAGTTGTATCCCTCAGCGGCGGGGTCGCCACGTTCCCCGACGACGGCCGCACGGGCACGGACCTCATCGCGGCCGCCGACGCCGCGCTGTACCGCGCCAAGCAGGCGGGGCGGAACAGGGTCATGCGCGCGGAGACGAAGTACTTCTCCGACGGCACGGAAGACACCTATTACAACGTGAACAACGGCTGAGGCCGCACCCCCCATGCAGAGTCGCCGCAGGAAACTGGTGAAGGATCTGAAGCAGAGAGGGGAGCTCGTGGGCCGGAGCACCGCCGGGGCCCTCACGGACCTGCTGTACGACGAGCTGACCGATCTGCCCACGGTCCCGCTCCTCCTCGGCCGCATCCGCCGCCTGCTGAAGGAATCGCATCATCTCGGCCTGCTTTCCATCAGCGTGCTGCAGAACGAGCGCGGGGAGCAGACCCTCGGCTGGCAGGGATACGAGGCGCTGGTGCGCAGCGTCGCCGCCTTCCTGCTCGAGATCAAGAAGGTCGCGCTCCGGCGGGACGACTACGTGTCCGAGGTGATGATCAGCGGCAACGCGTTCGTGATCCTCCTGTCGCCGCCGCGCGGCAAGCAGGGAGTCGCCTACCCGGACATCGACAAGGTGCGCCGCCGCGTCGCGGCCAGGCTGGAGCGGTTCGTGCGGGATCGCCTGCCGGCCGACGTGCAGGAGACCTTCGGTCTCTATGTCGGCTGCACCGTCCTCATGCAGAACGCCTCGGTGCGCTTCGAGCGCCTGGTGTACTCGGCCCTGGAGCAGGCGTTCACCGATTCACTCCAGCAGCGCAAGAAGGAGCAGCACGACGCCTCCTTGAAATTGAAGATGATCCTGAAGACGGAGGCCGTCCACCCCGTGTACCAGCCGGTCGTCGATCTCCTGGAGAAGCGGATCGTCGGGTTCGAGGCTCTGACCCGGGTCTCGCCCGATGCCTTCGCCGGGCCGGACCAGCTGTTCAAGGCGGCCTACGACAACGATTCCGTGTGGAAGCTCGAGCGGCTCTGCCGCGAGCGGGCGATCCGTTCGGCACGCGGGCTCACCGACGAGCAGCTTCTCTTCCTGAACATGGAGCCCGACTCGATTCACGACCCCGCGCTGCGCTCGGAAGCCACCTTCGCGCTCCTGCGTGACTCGAACCTCAAGCCGTCGCAGGTCGTGCTGGAGCTGACCGAGCATTCCGCCGTGCGCGATTTCACGTCCCTGCGCCAGCTCCTGAGCTATCTCCAATTCCACGGATTCCGGCTGGCCGTGGACGACGTGGGCTCGGGATACTCGGGGCTGAAATCGATCGCCGAGATCAAGCCGGACTTCATCAAGATCGACATGGCGCTCATCCGCGACATCCACCTGCACCCGATCAAGCAGGACCTGACCGGGACGATCGCCCGATTCTCGACCAGCTCCGGGATCACGCTCATCGCCGAGGGCGTCGAGACCGTCGAGGAGCTGCGTTGCCTCCAGTCGATCGGGGTGCGCTACGCCCAGGGGTACCTGTTCGCGCGTCCCGGTCCGCCCTTCCCGAAGGCCGATCTCAGCGCCATCGAGGACTAGGAGCGTGTCCGAGTGGGAGGCAAAAAAAGGAGAGCCGCTTCATGATTACCGAAGCGGCTCTGATCAGGTGTGAGTTGTGTGGTTCCGGTGACGTACCTCAGCCCTCGCGGGCTGGTCAGAGAAAGGCAACAAACTCTAGACCGCCCGCTTCTCCTGCGCCCGCGTCTGGGACCAGGCCCCCATGATCAGGCACGTCTTGGCGGTCTCGACCTCGATCCACCGCTGATAGACCTTCCTGCGGGTCGGGTCGATCTGATATGAAACGTTCGCGTAATTGAAGTCGACCATTCCGTTCAAAATCCTGGCGGACTGCCTCTTGCCGACGGCGGCTTTCTTCTTCATCCTCATCCCGGACGTCCTCCCGAAGGTTGCCCATTCTAACATGCAATAATTCTGCCAGGTTCTTGCAATCCGGTTCGACATCTCACGATGCATAATGTCGTTCTAACTCCATGTAAAATAGTCTGTTCCAGGCGGTAATCGCGGGACTGCCACGATCTGTGGCGGTCGGCCGGGTCCGCGAATCCCATCACTCGGTCACTCTGACGTATTTTATCGTTGACAGAAGTGCGCCAAAGTGACAGCCTTACACGTCCGATCGAGGTTCCCGGTGCTCGTACAAGGCAAGCAGATCCTGTTGATCGATCCGGCCCAGCGCTTCGAAGTGGAGTTGATGCTCCGGGGGCTGGGGATGGACGTGCGCTCGGTTGCGACTCCCGCCGCGGCGCTCGAGCTGGCGTCACGGGAGGACTTCGACATGGCCCTTCTGGATTCGTCGCTGGTCGGGGAAGGTGCCGACGGCGTCGTGGCCCGGCTCCGCGCGCACACGTCCATACCGTCCATCCTGGTGCTCACCACCGAGGATGCCGTGCGAGTTGCGATCCATGCCCTCGAGCACGGGGCCGACGACTACCTGGTCCGGCCATTGGAGAAGGCCGAGGTGCGCGCCCGCCTGGAGCGCATCCTGGAGTGGCGGCACGCGGGCGACCGCGCCATTCATTTTCAGAACGAGCTGAGCCGCAAATATCTCGTCGGCAACCTGGTGAGTCGGTCGGCGGGGATGCGGCGGGTGCGGGATCAGATCCTTCAGGTGGCCGCGGCGCGCAGCACGGTGCTGATCCTTGGCGAAAGCGGCGTGGGGAAGGAGCTCGTGGCCAAGGCGATCCATTTCAACTCGCCTCGGCGGGAAGCGCCCTTCATCGCGATCAACTGCTCCGCCATCCCCGTCAATCTCATCGAGAGCGAGCTGTTCGGGCACGAGCGGGGCGCGTTCACGGGGGCGGTCGTGCGGCAGAAGGGGAAGTTCGAGCTCGCCGACGGCGGAACGATCTTCCTCGACGAAGTCGGTGACATGGATCTGCTCACGCAGGCAAAGCTCCTGCGTGTCCTGGAGGAGAGGGAATTCATGCGCGTGGGCGGAAGCCGCGAGGTGCGCGTCGACGTGCGCGTGCTCGCCGCGACCAACACCGACCTGGAGGACCTGATCCGTCGCGGCCGGTTCCGCGAGGATCTCTATTTCCGGCTCAAGGTCATCGCCATCCGCGTGCCTCCCCTGCGCGAGCGCCAGGAGGACATCCCCGAGCTGGCGCGGGTCCTCCTGGAGCAGATCCGGCGCGACAACGGACTGCGCGCGCGGCGCCTCACCGCGAGGGCGGTCCGCCGCCTGCAGCGCCACCCCTGGCCCGGCAACGTGCGGGAGCTGAAGAATGTGCTGGAGAGCACGGCCATCACGCACCCGGGGGACGCCATCCACGAGAGCGACCTGCCGGCCGGCGTGCGCGGGGATGAGGGTCCCGAGACTCCGCACGCCCGGCCCCGCGTCGGAGTGTCCCTGCGGGAGATGGAGCGCGAGCACATCCGCCGCACGCTCCAGCGTCATGACGGCAACCGCACGCACGCGGCCCGCAGCCTGCGCATCGGCGTGCGGACGCTGCAGCGCAAGATCCGGACCTACGGTCTCCGCGTCCCCGGTCGTCGCGGTCGGAAACCGGGCCAGGCCGTGGCCGCCGTCAGAGGCTGACCGAAACCCCCAGCCCGTCCCTGTCGAGAACAGGCAGGACGTCACCGTTCGCGATCACGACGCCGCCCTTGGCGACGTCGTCCGCGAGGTCCAGGTGCCCGTCGAGATCGGCGCGCTCCACGTTGGGAGCGGCCAGGGCGAAATGCAGGGCGGCGGCGATGCCGATGCGGGATTCGTCCATGCATCCGATCATGCCTCCGATCCCGGCGGCATGCGTGACGCGCGCGATGTCCAGCGCCTCGCAGATGCCCCCGGATTTCATCAGCTTGATGTTCACCAGGTCGGCGGCGCGCGCCTCCACCAGGCGGCGTGCGTCGGCCGCGCCCAGGACCGACTCGTCCGCCATGATCGGCAGATCGAACTCGTCGGCGAGGCGGCGCAGGATCGAGAGGTCGGCGGCGGCCGTCGGTTGCTCGAGGAGCTCGAGGGACCCCGGCGGGAGGCCCGACAGGAAGCGGTGCGCGGCATCCTCCCCGTATCCCTGGTTGCCGTCCGCGCGCAGGAGGATCCCGGGACCGAGCGCTTCGCGCAGCAGGCGCACGGTCCCGAGGTCGTCCTTCCAGTTCTCGCCGATCTTCAGCTTGAGGATGCGGAACCCCGCGGCCACGTGCCGCTTCGCCCGTTCCAGCGTCAGGCGCGGCTCGTCGATCCCGAGGGTGATGCTGGTCGGCAGACGATCCCGCTTCATCCCGAGGACGCGCGCGAGCGGGACCCGCGCGCGGAGCCCGACCAGATCGAAGAGCGCCATCTCGCAGGCGGCGCGGGCGGCCGGCGACGAGGGGGCCGCCTCGAGCGCGTGCCGCGCGAAGTCCGCGGGATCGGCGGCGTCGGACATGCGGAGAAGGGGGACCAGCCGATCGTCCAGGGCGTGCAGGGCGGCGGCGGGTGTCTCACGGGTGACTTCCTCCGCCGGAGCGGCGCAGCCGAAGCCGGTGCGTCCGTCGGAGGTGTCGACCTTGACGATGATGTTCTCGGCGATCGAGTAGGAATGGCCGGCGATGCGGTAACCCTCCACCAGCCGGAAGGGAATCGGGATCACCTCGACGCGGGCGACGCGGATCATCCCGGCAGGCGCGGGAACCGGCGACGGAGTTCCTCGATGATCGGCTCCACTCCGTCCCGGAGCGCGTCGCAGCACGGAATCCCGTACCGCGTGCGGTAGGCCGCCGCCTGCGTCCGCACCTCCTCGGACGCCAGGCCTTTATGGTTCAGGGTGATCGCCACGACCGGCTTGCCGCTGAGCAGGCGGATGACCGTCATCTCCTTCTCGACACCCGCCAGCGGGAAATCGGGGAAGCCGTCGTAGTGCGTCCGCGCCGGAGCGTGCTGCAGGACGACGCCGTCGGGCCGGGCGCCCGCCAGGATCTCGAAGCCGCCGGGGTAGGCCGGGTGGGTCAGGCAACCCTGGCCCTCGATGACGATGACGTCCGGCTTCTCCTCGCGAAACGCGCGCAGCACCTGGTGCTCGATCTCCCCGGAGACGAAGTCGTTCACCAGGCTGTCCATGATCAGGCCGTAGCGCACGCCCTGCATCCAGGAGGTCTGGCCGGTCCCGACCAGGACGGTGCTTATCCCGCGCGAGCAGAGACCCTGCACCAGTCGGACGGAGGTCGTCCTCTTGCCGACCCCGGAATCGGTCCCGAGCACCGCGATGCGGATCGAGGTGACGTCCAGGATCCGCCCGGTGAAGGCGTGCATCTCCTGCCGGGGCGGGGTGCGCCGGACGTCGCGGATCCGGGCGCCGCTTTTTCGGGCCAGAGCGGCGAACTCCGGGTCGTCGCCGAGCAGCTCGTGCAGGCCGGAGTCGACGTTGATCCCGCGTGCCAGCGCCTTTGCTATCGTCGGGCGCAACCTGTCCGGCAGGACCCCGCCGTGAGTGGCGACGCCGACGACCAGATGATCGGGCCGGCGCCCCGCCACCCGAATCGCCTCGTCGAGGTCCGATACGATCGGGATGCCGGCCGGCGTGCCGTCGAGCTCCTCACCCGCGTCCCGGCCCGCCAGGCTTCCGTCGATGACGGCCAGGACCCGGTAACGCTCCGTGTGGCGCACCAGGCCGTGCGCCGTCTTCCCCTCGGTCGTCCCGAAACCGCCCTCGCAGAGAACCACCGCAGTGCCGTCGCCGATCGTGGCCGTCATGACGGCCCGGACTGTAGCACAGGTGGATCACCCGCGGGGCCGCGTCCTTGACGGCCTTTCGAGGCTTGCCCTAAGATGGCCGCATGGTCACGGGTTTCAACACCGACGTCCAGCACCAGGGCAAGACCTACCACGTCCAGACCGAAGACAAGGGCCGGCAGAATCCGATCATCGAGACCCTGATCTACGTGGGTGGAGAGGTCCTGGCGGCGCGCCGCACGTCCTATGCCGATCTCCTCGTCAAGGGCATCGACGAAAAGGAGATCGCCGAGCGGATCGAGACGCAGCACAATCGCATGATCCTCGATATCCGCGAAGGCAAGTACGACAGCAAGCAGATCCGGCCCTTCGGCGAGGGGATCATCTCCCACAAGAGCTTCGACGAAGTCGTCATGGACTGGCTGCGGTCGGAGGCGGCCACGGAACGGATCGCCCTGCGGATGGCGGGCTCGGACGGATTCGTCGAGGGCGAGATGGCCCGCCTGGACCTTTTCGTCGGCCGTTCCTCGACGGGCCAGGGCGTTGCCGGGGCGAAGGTCAGGGTGAAGCTGATCAGCACGGTCGACAAGCCCAAGACCCTCGTGGAGGGGTCGACCGACGACGCCGGGCAGCTGTCCCTCTCCTGCCCGCTGCCCCTCCTCGAGGAGGGGACCGCGGCTCTCATCATCCAGGCCTTATCGGGGAAGGAGAGCGCGGAAATCAAGCAAGTGATCAAGAAACCGGCGCGCAAGGCCGCGGGGTGAGCGGGGCACGTGACCATCGTCCTCAACGGGGAGGATCGCGAGGCGCCGCCGGACATCACCGTCCTGGCCCTCCTGGAGACTCTGGACTATGCGCCGGGGAGGGTGGCGGTGGAATTGAACGGTGACGTCCTGCGGCGCGTCGACTTCGGCCGCAGGACCCTGAGGGACGGGGATCGCATCGAGCTCGTGCAGTTCGTCGGAGGCGGATAAGGGCCGTGCAGACCGGAACCCTCACCATCGCGGGGCGAAGCTATCCGTCGCGTCTGATCGTCGGCACGGGCAAGTACCCGGATTTCGACATCATGCGACGGGCGATCGAGGCGTCGGGCGCCTCGATGGTCACGGTCGCCGTCCGGCGCGTCGATCTGTCCCGGCGCGGCGGCGAGTCGCTGCTCGATTTCATCGACACCACCCGGGTCACGCTCCTGCCCAACACGGCAGGGTGCTACACCGCCGATGAGGCGGTGCGCACCGCCCGCCTCGGGCGCGAGGCGGGTCTCTCGGACTTGGTGAAACTGGAGGTCATCGGCGACGAGAAGACCCTGTTCCCCGACAACGAGGGCCTGCTCCAGGCGACCCGGATTCTCGTCAAGGAAGGGTTCACCGTCCTGCCGTACACCAACGACGACCTGGTGGTCGCGAAGCGTCTGCGCGACGCCGGAGCGGCGGCGGTGATGCCGCTCGCCGCGCCGATAGGCTCGGGTCTCGGGATCCAGAACCCCGCCAACCTCAGGATCCTCCTCGAGGAGATCCGGGATGTGCCGGTCATCGTGGACGCCGGGGTGGGAACGGCCTCGGACGCCGCCATCGTGATGGAAACCGGCGCCGACGGAGTCCTGATGAACACCGGGATCGCCGGCGCGGACGATCCGGTGAAAATGGCCCGCGCCATGCAGCTGGCGGTCCAGGCCGGCCGGCTCGCCTTCGAGGCGGGGCGGATCCCGAAGAAGCTCCACGCCCGGGCGAGCAGCCCGCTGGAGGGTATCGTTCGCTGACCGCCGCAGAGGCCGCCCCCGGACGGCCTCTCAGGAGCCGCGCCTTTCACGCACCGCGGCGCGCGCCTCCTTCTCCTGGTCCCTCTCCTTGATCGCCTGGCGCTTGTCCCAGAGCTTCTTCCCCTTCGCCAGCGCGATTTCGACCTTCACCCGGCCCTTCGACAGGTAGAGGCGCAGCGGCACCAGGGTCTGGCCGCCGGAACGTGTATCCTGCGCCAGCTTCAGAATCTCCCGGCGATGCAGGAGCAGCTTGCGCGGGCGCAGCGGATCGTGGTTGGCATAGCCGCCGTGCGAATAGGGGGAGATGTGACAGTTGTGCAGGAAGACCTCGCGGCCGTCCACGCGCGCGAAGGCGTCCTTGAGGTTCGCCTTCCCCTCGCGCAGCGACTTCACCTCGGTCCCGAGCAGCGCCACCCCGGCCTCGTGACGCTCCCCGATGAAGTAGTTGTGGAACGCCTGGCGGTTCGACGCCAGCACGCGCAAGGCCGGGTCCTTGTCCTTCCTGGGGCTCACTTCTCCTCCCGCTCGCGCAGGATCATACGATAGAGGTCGCGACGCGAGAGACCCGTCTCCCGCGCCACGCGCCGCATCGCCTCCTTGCGATCCACCCCGGCGTCGATCAGGAGACGCACCCTGCGGCCCGGCCCCTCGCCGGGCCGTGATTCCGGCGTGGCCGGTGCTGTGGAGGCCGAGGGCGATCGGACGGCCCCGGCCAGGAGGAACGCGATTTCGCCCCGGGGCTCGCGTCCCTCGAACGCCGCGAGCAGCGTGCGGACCGTGCCGGCGACGAACTCCTCGTGCATCTTGGTCATCTCTCTCCCCAGAAACGCCCCGCGGTCGCCCAGGATCTCGAGCGCGTCCGTGAGCGTCGCGACGACGCGTCGCGGTGACTCGAAGAGCAGCAGGGGACGCGGCTCGGCGCGCAAGGCCTCGAGGGCTCTCCGCCGTTCACCCTTGCGGTGGGGCAGGAAGCCGATGAATGTGAAGGGGCCCGGGTCGAGGCCGCTGACCGAGATGAGGGCCGTGATCGCCGAGGGACCCGGGATCGGGACGACGACGTGGCCGGCGTCCCGGGCGGCGCTCACGAGCCGCGCTCCCGGATCGGAAATCCCCGGAGTTCCGCCGTCGCTCACCAGAGACACCCGGCCGCCGCGACCGAGCGCATCGAGAATGTCCGGGAGGCGGCGCATCTCGTTGAACTTGTGATAGCTCACGAGCCGTGTCGTGAGCCCGTGCCGGGACAGGAGAGTCCGGGACCGGCGCGTGTCCTCGCAGGCGATGAGATCGCTCGCGGCGAAGGCCTCGACGGCCCGGGGAGAGAGATCGTCCAGGTTGCCGATCGGGGTGCCGACGACGTAGAGAGTTCCCCGCGGCCCGCGATCGGCGCCCACCCTCCTAGCGCCCCCAGTCGCGTGGATAGAGGAAGTCGATCCCGACGGTGCGCGGCGAGACCTTCGCGATGAGCGGCGTCCGCCGCTTGAACTGCGAGGCGCGGATGCGATTCGTGATGCGCCGGACCATCGGGCGCGCGAATCCGAGGGCGATGGCCTCCTCCGGCGACGCGCGTCGGTCGACCAGGAGGTGAAGGAGCCGGTCGACGTCCTCGTAGAGGGCGCCGATCTCCTGCTCGTCCGATTGCCCGGGCCACAGATCGGCGGTCGCGACCTTGAAGACGATGTGGCGGGGCACGCCGAGGTGCAGCGCCAGCCCCCGGACCTGCGTCTTGTACAGATCTCCGAGCGGGTTGATGCCGCAGGCCAGGTCACCGAAGATTGTCCCGTACCCCAGGAGCAGCTCGGTCTTGTTGCTCGTGCCCACGACCAGCGCCCGCTCGCGGGCGGACAGGTCGTAGAGCACCGCCATCCGCTCGCGCGCCATCTTGTTGCCGCGCCGGAGCGCCGACGCCTGTCTCCGGCCCGCGAAGTAGGCGTCGATCATCGGCGTGATGGCCAGTCGCACGCTCCGGGCCCCGAGGAGGCGGACCATGCGCCGGGCGTCACTCAGGCTGTCCGGACTCGACGTGCGGTAGGGCAGGATGGCGCAGACAACGTTCCCGGCCCCCAGCGCCCGCACGGCCAGAGCCGCCGCCGCGGCGGAGTCGACGCCGCCGGAAAGCCCCAGCACGGCGCGCGAGAACCCCGCCTTGCGGATCTCCCGCCGGATGAAATCGACCAGCAGTGCGGTGGCGGTCGAAGCGTCGAAGGCGAGATCCGCCGGGACCTCGAACGTGGGGTTCGCGCTGCGCGCCATCATTCCGAGAGCCTAAGTCCGCGACGGGAGAACTGTCAACGACGGTCGCCGTCCTGTGCGCATGGCGCGCCGGGTGCGGCTTGCAGGCCCCCTGCGCGGCCGGTATAATCCGCTGGTCGGAACGATCCGCGGGCGCACCACCGGCATCCAAGGCGAAGGACCGAGCGATGATCCAGGCGACACAATTGCGTTCCGGCATGGCAATCCTCCACGAGGGAACCCTGTGCCGCGTCCTGAGCGTTCAGCACATCACTCCCGGCAACTGGCGCGGCATGGTGCAGACCAAGCTGCGCAACTTGAAGTCCGGGAACAGCTTCGAGTACCGGTTTCGTTCGGAGGATCGGGTCGAGAAGGCGGACCTGGAGGAGCACGAGATGGAGTTCCTGTACGCCTCCGGGGACGAGTTCCATTTCATGAACACCGCTACGTACGACCAGGTCGCCATCACCCGGGAGGACCTTGGGCAGGCGGTCGACTACCTGGTTCCCAACACCAAGGTCATGGTGGAGTTCTACGAGCACCGCCCCGTGGGGGTCGAGCTGCCGATCACCGTCGACCTGAAAGTGGTCGAGACCCAGCCGGGAATGAAAGGAGCGACGGCTTCCAACAGCGGCAAGCCGGCCGTTCTCGAGACCGGGCTCCAGGTCAGCGTGCCGCAGTTCATCGACGTGGGTGACGTCGTGCGCATCGACACCGCCGAAGGGAAGTACCTCGAGCGGGCGAAGTGACCCGTGGGACCCGTTCTCCGGCTGGCCCGCTTCCGCGACGGCCGCCAGACCTTCTTCGCTCTCCTCGAGGACGACGAGCGGGCGCGCCCGATCCAGGGTGATCCGTTCGCAGGCGATCCGTTCGTCCTTTTCGAGAGTGCCGCGCGGGAGAGCCTGCCGTTCGCCGGGTGGGAGTCACTGCCGCCGTGCGTGCCGTCGAAGATCGTCGGGGTCGGGCGCAACTACCGGGATCACATCGCCGAGCTCGGCCACGACGTGCCCGACCAGCCGCTGCTCTTCCTGAAACCCCCGTCGTCCATCCTGCCGCCCGGTGGGACCATTCTCCTGCCCGCGGCCAGCAGACGCGTCGATTTCGAGGGTGAGTTGGGCGTCGTCATCGGCCGCAGGGCGCGGCACGTGCCCGCGTCGCGCGCGCTCGACCACGTGCTCGGATACACGTGCGTCAACGACGTCACGGCCCGGGATCTGCAGAAGACGGACGTCCAGTTCACGCGCGCCAAGGGGTTCGACTCGTTCTGCCCCTGCGGGCCGGTCATCGCGGTCGGCCTGCGCCCGGACGATCTCGCGGTGGAGACCTTCGTCAACGGCCGGAGACGCCAGTCGTCCCCGGTGTCTCGCATGATCTTTGGCGTCGCCGAGCTCGTGAGCTTCGTGTCCGGGGTCATGACGCTCCTTCCCGGAGATCTTCTCGCCACCGGGACCCCCGAAGGCGTGGGGCCCCTCGAGCCCGGCGACGAGGTGACCGTGTCCATCGAGCGGATCGGACGTCTCACCAACCGGGTGGAGGCGGATCGGTCGGCGTTATAATCCGTGACGCGAGGCCCGGGGGCGCGCCCCGGGCCGGGAGAGAAACATGGTGGCCGCAATCGTCCTCGTCGTCCTCCTCCTCGTGGTCCTGGTCGGATTCATCGGCGCCTACAACGGGCTGGTCAGCCTGCGCAACCAGGTGCGAAACGCCTGGCAGCAGATCGGCGTGCAGCTGAAGAGGCGGCACGATCTCATCCCCAACCTGGTGGAGGTCGTGAAAGATTACATGGGCTACGAGCAGGAGACGCTCGAGAAGGTGATCAAGGCCCGCAACCAGGCCGTCGTGGCCTCGGGCGTGCAGGGGACGGCGACCGCCGAGGCGGCGCTCTCCGGGGCCCTCCGATCCCTGTTCGCGGTCGTGGAGGCCTACCCGCAGCTCAAGGCGAACGAAAACGTCACGCGCCTTCAGGAAGAGCTGACCTCCACCGAGAACCGCATCGCGTTCGCCCGCCAGTTCTACAACGACATGGTCATGCGCTACAACACGCGGCTCCAGGTGATCCCCACGAACGCGCTCGCCTCGCTCTTCAATTTCAAAGAGGAGGCGTACTTCGAGATCCCCGCGGGCGAGCGGGAACCGGTCAAGGTCGATCTGAGGTAGCGTCTCGGATGTCGCGGGCCACCTGCCCGAAGTGCGGCTACGCCAATCGCGGACGGGCCGAGTCCTGCGATCTGTGCGGCGCGGCCCTGGGGGCCGGCCCCGGGCCGGGCGGACCCGCCTCGCCGCCGCCGGCCGGCCGGAGGAACTTCTACGCCGAGCAGGCCGTGAATGCGCGCCGCTCCTGGCTCCTGATGGTGATCTTCGCCGGGCTCGTGGTCGCGGTGGCCTGGGGGATCGGTGAGTCGTCCGGTCTGGGCGCCGCCGGGCTCGTCTTCGGCCTGGTCTTCGGTTCAGCCGGCGCGCTCACCTCGTACTATGCGGGGGACCGCATGATGCTCGCGGCGAGCAGCGCCGCGGAGGCGTCTTCCGAGAGGGAGCCGGTCCTGCACAACGTCGTCGAAGAGCTTTGCCTCGCGTCGGGGCTTCCGAAGCCGCGCCTCTACGTGATCGAGTCGGCTGCTCCCAACGCGTTCGCGACGGGACGGGACCCGCAGCACGCCTCGGTGGCGGTGACCCGAGGGCTGCTCCAGAAGATGAATCGCGCCGAGCTGCAGGGTGTGCTGGCGCACGAGATGAGCCATGTGCGCAACCTGGACGCGCGCTTCGCCACACTCGTCGGAATCCTGGTCGGGACGGTGGCGCTCCTCTCCGACTGGTCCAGACGGGCGTGGCGCGTTCGCGGCGGCAGTCGATCGTCGGGGCGGGGAAGGGCCGTCCTGGTGCTCGCGGCCCTCGTGCTGGCGATCTTCGCGCCCCTGGCGTCGCGCCTCATCCAGATGGCGATCTCCCGCAGGCGCGAGCTGCTCGCGGATGCCTCGGCGGTCGAGCTGACGCGAAACCCGCTCGGTCTGGCCTCCGCCCTGCGCAGGATCGCGGACGATCCGGCTGCCCTGGAGATCGCCAACCGCGCCACCCAGCACCTCTTCATCGTCAATCCCCTGAAGTCTTACGGGATGGACTCGTCGGCCCTGTTCAGCACCCATCCTCCCATCGAAGCGCGTATCCGGATCCTGGAAGCGATGGCGTGAAACGCGCCGCCGCGGTCGCCGTCGCGATCCTGCTCATCGGCGCGCTGTATCTTCTGGCCGGCGGGCGCGCCGCCGGCGAGGCCGGCCTGCCGCTCGACGACGCCTGGATCCACGCCCGCCTCGCCCGGACCCTGGCGGAGGGCCGGGGGTTCGCCTTCAATCCCGGAGAACCGTCGGCCGCGTCCAGCGCGCCCCTCTGGACCCTGCTCCTCTCCGTGCCGGCCGCCGCCGGCCTGCCGTTCCCGTGGGCCGCCTACCTGGCCGGGCTCGCGGCGACGGCCGCCTTGGCGGCGGTCGCGTATCGTCTGGCGGCGCGGGTCACGCATGACCGCGGGGCGGCGTTCCTGTGCAGCCTCCTGCTGATCGGGACCCATCCTTTCCCGTGGGCGAGCCTGTCGGGGATGGAGACGAGTCTTGCGGCCACCCTCGTCCTGGGAACCATCCTGACCGCGTGCGACGGCCGGACCCGTGCATCGCTGGGTCTGGCGGCCGCCGCGGGGGCCGCCCGGCCCGAGCTGGCCCTCCTGCCGGCCTTCGTTCTCGCGGACTCGCTGCTCCGGATGCGTCCGTTCTCGAAGGCCAGGGCGCTCGGGTCGACACTGGGTGCTGCGGGCGCGTCCATCGCCCCGTTCCTGCTGAACCGGATCCTCACCGGGCTGTGGCTTCCCGGCTCGTTTCAGGCGAAGGTCGGCCGGCACGGCGTCCTGGCGGCCCTCATCGAGGGGAGGACGGACGTCGTGCCGGGAATCGTCGTCTCGAACCCGTCCCTCTACCTCGTCCCGCTCCTCGCGGCGCTGCTGCGCGACAATGGCGCGCTCCTTCTGCTGGCGCCGGTCGGGTTCCGGCGTTTCCTGGCACGGGGGCCCCGGACGCACCTGCCCTGGATGATTGGGTTTCTGCTGCCATCCGTCATGGCGATCACGGCACCGTTCGGCGGGCCCGGTTTCCACGAGCAGCGCTACATCGCTCCGATCGTCGCCACGATCGTCGTCTCCGGCGGCATCGGCCTCTTCGCCCTTCCGGGACGTCTGTCGGGACGGGGCCTCCGGCGCGCCACGATCGGCGTCATCGTGGCGCTCTCCGCCTGGGGGACCTGGGGGGGAATGGACCGGTATGCGAGGGAGGTGAAGAACATCACCGACATGCAGATGCGCATCGGGCGCTGGCTCAAGGAGAGGCCCGGAGGCCCGGGCACGATCGCCACCAACGACATCGGCGCCATCGGCTACGTCACGGGCGCGCCGATCCTTGACCTGACCGGGCTCGCCTCGCCGGAGGTCATTCCCTATTTGCGGCGGACGACGCCCGCCGCGGCAGCGGGCCGCGGCTGGAACGGTGCGAGCGAAGCCGGTCTTCTCGAATTCCTGCGGGCGCGGAGGCCCGATTACGTCGTCGTCTTCCCGTCCTGGTATCCCAGCCGCTTTTTCCAGGAGAGTCTCGGTGAGGCGATCTATCGCGTGGACCTCCACGACAACCTGATCTGCGGCGACCGGACGATGATCGTGTACCGTCCCGACTGGGGAGCGGCGGTGCGTGGGGGGGAAGCGACTTCAGGCGATCGAAACGGCCGCGCGCTCCCGATCGATCGACAGGCAGCCGGGGGCCAGGCGGCGCACCC
Source organism: Acidobacteriota bacterium (assembly GCA_041482595.1). GTDB lineage: Bacteria > Acidobacteriota > Polarisedimenticolia > Gp22-AA2 > Gp22-AA2 > Gp22-AA3. The sequence goes on along the minus strand of JBGPED010000001.1, from coordinate 17,735 downwards.
GGGACCGGGTCTCGGGATCGCCCGGGTCGAGGAGGTGGGCGCGGACGAAGGACTCGGCGGCCTCGTCGCGACGCTTCATCCGGAGCAGGACGCCGCCGAGGAGGCTGTGCGCCAGGTGGAAGGCCGGCGCGACCTCGGCGGCCGCGCGGAATTGCGCGGCGGCCTCCGCCAGTTTCCCCCGGCGCAGCGACAGGGTTCCGAGGCGCATGCGCGCCCACAGGGAGCGCGGGTTGTCGCGCAGGATCGCCAGGTATTCCGCACCCGCCCGGCCCCAGGCTCCGCGGCGCTGCCAGTACTCGCCGGCCGAGAGACGCAGGGCGTAGCAGTCGCCCACCACGGCGCGCTGCCGCTCGAAATCGTCCGGGCCATAGGCCGCCTGACGCCCCGTCCGCCGCAGCGCGGCCGACAGCGTTCGCACCGAGCGCCGGGTCCACGGGTCCTCGCGGACGTAGTACGCCTCGCGTCGCTCGCGCGCCCAGTAGTCGTCGCCCAGGCCGAAGCGGGTCTTCGCCTCCTCGTACAGCGCCGTGCCCGGGTAGACGGTCATCGGCGAGACCAGGCCGTCGTGCGGGCGGATCTCCTCGATGAGGCGGAGGGTGGCGGCAAGATCGTCGTCGGTCTCCGAGTCGATCCCGGTGATCAGGTAGATCGACAGACTGAGCCCGACGCGGTGCGTGGCCCGGGCCGCGGCGCGGATCTGCTCGAGGGTGATCCCCTTGTTGAGCCTCTCGAGCATCCGCGGCGATCCCGATTCCACGCCGTACTGGATGTGCGTGCAGCCGGCGCGCCGCATCCAGAGGAGGCGCTCCTCGTCCACGGCGTTGACCCGCGACTGGCAGTCCCACAGGAGATCGATCTTCTGCTCGATCAGCATGCTGCAGAAGTCGATGACGCGCTTCTTGTGGACCGTGAACGTGTCGTCGCGCACCGAGACGTACACGACACCGTGCCGCTCGCGCAGCAGGCGGACCTCCTCGACCATGCTCGCGGCCGAGCGGAACCGCAGGGCGCGCCCCCAGAAATCGGGGGAGGAGCAGAAGGTGCAGGCCGCCGGGCAGCCGCGCGACGTGATGATGAACTCGAACTGAGTCACCGGGTCCACGCCGACCGTGGCCGGGTCCCTGGCCGGGTGGGGCAGCCGATCGAGGTCCATGATGACCGGCCTGTCGGGCGTGTCGAGGCACCTCGTCCCCCGGGCCGCGGAGGACACCGCGCGCGCGGAGAAGCCCTGCTCCCCGGACGCGTCTTCCGGAGTCCGGAAAGTGATTCCGGGGATTCCGGCCAGGCGAAGGTCCGGGTCCCCGTGGTCCCGCGCCCGCACCAGGTCGAGCATCGTCTCCTCGCCTTCGCCGCGCACCACGATGTCGATCTGCGGGTAGTGCGAGAGGAGATGATGCGGCAGGTGGGTGGCGTGCGGACCGCCAGCCACGATGAAGCACGATGGAACGGCCTTGCGCGCAAGCGCGGCCAGCCGCATCGCCTCGTGGCGGTTGAAGGTGAACACCGACACCCCGAGGACGTCGGGACGCTCCTGCCTCAGGAAACACTCGGTCCGTTTCCAGGACCAGGCGCTGCAGTTCAGGATCCGGGAGTCGTACCCGTGGGACCGCAGGAGGGCGTTGATGTACCCCAGCCCCAGAGGCGTGAAGCGCGAATAGAACTCCATCCTGCCGAGATCGTGGCATCTGTAGGCGAGGATGATCTTCACGCACTCCTCCGGGTCCGGCCGGGCGCCGGGAGGGTCAGCAGTCTCTCGATCTCGCGCGCCAGGACCGGCAGGCGCTCGTCGCGCAGCAGGGGATAGAGCGTGCGCGCCCGGCGCAGGGTGGAACGCTCGAGGTCGCAGACCACGAGCCCGTCCTCGAGAATCGGTCCCTCGGCGAGACACTCGCCGAGCGGATCGAAGACGCACGAGCCGCCCGCGAAGTTCACCCCGTCCTCGAAGCCGACGCGATTGACGTACGCGACGAACAGGGTCTGCATCTGCGCCGTCAGCATCGCCAGGTTCCTCCAGGTGGCCTGGCCGATCAATCCACAGCGCCGGTCGATCCCCTCGGTGGGGCCGGCCGACAGCACCAGGAGGCAATCGGCGCCGTCCTGCGCCAGGATCAGTGCGGCCGAAGGGTGCCAGAAGTCCTCGCAGATGAGTATCCCCATCCGGCCGAAGGGCGTGGGAAACGCCTCGAGGCGATCACCGGCGGCGAAGAATCGTCCCTCATCGAACATGCCGTAGGTCGGCAAGTAGACTTTACGGTGGACGTGGCGCACCCGCCCGCCGGCGAGGAACAGGGCGCTGTTGTGAAAGCGATGACCCGTGGACTCTTCGACCAGTCCCACGACCATCGCGATCCGCCGGCTCATCTCGAGAAGCGGCCGGATCGGCCCCGGCTCACCAAGCTGCATCGCCACGTCCGCGACCAGGTCCTGGAGCAGGTACCCCGTCAGGCTGAGCTCCGGGAAGACGAGCAGATCGGCGCCCCTGGCAATCGCCTTCCTGGCCCACGCGATGTGCCGCGACACGTTCGCTTCGAGGTCGCCGAGGATCGGCTCCATCTGGGCCAGGGCGATGCGCGCCCGGGTGGTCGATCCGTGAAGTGCGCGTCGCCGCGCCATGAGACTTCCTCCGCCTCAGGTTGGACCTAGAGTGACGGATCGTAGCACAGGGATTCCAGGGAAACAATGCAAGTGTCCCGTTTTCTTTACTTTGGCCATGCCATCTGTTAGCATGACCGGGCCTTTCGAGAATCGTTCGATGGGCCGGGAGCGCGATGATCCGCAGACCCGCCGTGGCCGGGCAGTTCTATCCGGCCGACCCGCAGAGTCTCAGAAACGAACTGGTCGCCCTGACGCAGGGCAAGTTCCCTCCGGCGGAGCCGCGCGGTGTGGCCTTGATGGTCCCGCACGCCGGATACATGTACTCCGGCCGCGTGGCGGGGGAGACCTACACGGCCGTGCGGCTGGCCAGACGGGTCGTCATCCTCTGCCCGAACCACACGGGACAGGGCGAGGCGCTGGCCATCAACGACGAGGGTGAATGGGACACACCGCTCGGCCGGGTGCCCGTCGATTCATCCCTGGCGCGGGGTGTCCTCGAGGGCTGCCGCGAGGTGCGGGTCGATTGGGCGGCGCATCGCCGCGAGCACTCTCTCGAGGTGCATCTGCCGTTCCTGCAGCACCTGGTGGGCGACGTCACAATCGTGCCGGTGTGCGTCGGGACGCAGCACCTGGAGACCCTCCTCGACCTCGGGAGGGCGGTTGCTTCCGCGATCGATGACGCGGGCGGGGACGTCCTGCTGATCGTCAGCAGCGACATGTCCCACTACGTACCGGCGACCGTGGCGGCGCGGCAGGATCATAAGGCGATCGAGCGTGTCCTGGCCCTCGATCCGGAGGGACTGCACCGCGTCGTCCTGGAGGAGGACATCAGCATGTGCGGGCTCGCTCCCGCGGTCGCGGGGCTGGAAGCCGCCCGGCGGATCGGTGCCCGGGAGGCGCGTCTCGTGGCCTACTCCCACTCGGGAGAGACGACCGGGGACCTCCGCTCGGTCGTCGGATACGCCGGCGTCGCAGTCACCTGATCGCATGCCCGCCGCCCCCAAGATCGTCATCGGGGTCCTTCTCGCGGCCACCCTCTGGGGGGCCGCCGCCGCGCGGCAGGAGTCCGCCGGGAAGCAGGAACCTGCCGCGACGCCCACGCCGGCGCCACCTGAGCGCCAGCGCAAGTTCGTGGGAGAAGGACCGGGCGGCAAGGCCCTCGAGATCGCCGCTGGCCCGGGCTCGATCATCGGCAAGGACGAGCTCATCCTCAAGGAATACGTCGACATCAAGTACGGTGATACGCGGCTGCAGGCGGACTACGTTCGCTATCTGCCGTCCACCAAGGATGTCACCGCGCTGGGCAACGTGATCCTCGACCAGGGGACGTCGCGGCTGACCGCCGAAAAGGTCACCTACAACCTGGACACGGAAACGGGGGTCTTCTACACGGCCCGGGGCTATGCGGAGCCGTCGTACTACTTCGAGGCGGTCCGGGTCGAGAAGATCTCCAAGGACGAGATGGTCCTGCACGACGCGACTTTCACCGCCTGCACGCAGCCGGTGCCGTACTGGAGCTTCAAGATCGGGCGCGCGCTGATCCGGCAGGACAATTACGCCTACCTCCACAATCCGCGGTTCAAGATCGGGCACGTCATCGTGTTCTACTCGCCGTACCTCATCTGGCCGGTGAAATCCGACCGCGCCTCCGGTCTTCTGTTTCCCGAGTTCGGTTTCTCCCGCCGCTCGGGCACCATCCTCAGCAACGCCCTCTACTGGGCCATCCGCCGCAACATGGACGCGACCCTCTACCTCGACTACATGTCGCTGGCGGGATACGGCACCGGACTGGAATACCGTTACATGCCGAGTGAGAACGGTCGTGGCTACTTCACCGGCTACTTCATCCGCGATCAGATTGCCAAGCAGGAGGACATCGAAGGGATTCCCACCAACCGGTGGGTGATCAACTACGGTCACAACCAGGTCTTCGGCCCGGGCTGGAAGCTGGTCGCGACCGCCAATTTCATCAGCGATTTCGACTACTACCGGGATTTCGAGCGGGACCTGCGTCTGTCCACCAACCCCCAGGCCGTCAGCAACCTGTTCGTGACGCGCACCTGGGGGTTCTATTCGCTCAACCTCCGGGGCGAGCGGCGGGAGCAGGTGGTCAACGTGGCTGTCCCGCCCGTGCTCGACGGTCCGTTCTCCCAGACGGAGGAGGAGACAATCACCCGCTGGATCCGCCCGGGTATCGAGCTCCGCGGTCGCCGGCAGCGGCTCGGCGATCTGCCCTTCTTCCTCACCCTCGAGTCATCGGCGGATCTCTTCGACAAGGGAACTCCGGGCACGGACTACGGCCGGCTCGATCTGTTCCCGGTGTTCTCCTCGCAGCTCTCGCCCGTGCCGTGGTTCGATGTGAACGCGAGCTTCGGCTTCCGCGACACCTACTACACCAAGAGCCAGCGCGGCGATCTCGGCTGCGACAACATTCCTAACACCGGGGACTTCGGGGAAGGCGACGGTCAGCCGAACGCCGAGCAGGACGAGGAGAACCCTCCGAATAAGATCTTCGACGCGGCCGATGATCTCGGCTGCGACCGCCTTCCCGGGACCCTGGATTTCGGCGAAGGGAACGGCGTCTGGGACCACGAGGACACCATCATCAGCGACGAGTCGTTCGACCGGCGCATCTACCAGGGCGGGTTGACGGTGATCGGGCCGAAGCTCAGCCGTGTCTTCGACCGCCCGCACTCGAAATTCTCGCCGCAGTACAAGAACACCTTCGAGCCGCAGATCAGCTACACGTACCGGTCGCGCGTCGCCGACCCGGATCGGGTGATCCCGTTCGACCAGATCGACTCCATCGGCGGCAACGCCAATCTGGCAACCTACGCGCTCGTGTCCCGGCTGTTCGCCAAGCGTCCGATCGGCGGTACGGAGCAGATGAGCGCCCTGTTCGGTCCCGCGAATTCGACCTTCGGCGGCGGCGGCGGCCGCGTCGACCCTTACGCCAAGACCCGCGAACTTCTGCAGCGCAGGCAGCAGGAGCAGCAGAAGGCGGGCGGCGCGACCCAGGAGTCGAAGGGGGAAGAGGAGAAGAAACGCCTGAGCACGGTCGAGATCGCCTCGCTCGAGATCAGCCAGGACTATTCCTTCCTGGGACCTCTCAGCGTGTCGTCGGCGCTGGGGTCGGCGACAGTACCGCTGCAGAGCAATTTCGGACCGGTCCAGGCGTGGCTGCGCGTCAACCCGTCCCTGCACACGAGCGTCGACATGCGCGGCTCGTATGATATTCTTTTCCGCCAGGTCCGGGAGGCGAGCCTCAGCGCCAATCTGCGCAGCCTCAAGCGCGGTTTTCTCGATGTGACCTGGTCCAGCATCCGGGACCTCGAATCGCGCGCCCTCTTCGAGCAGGGGCAGGGCTTCGCGCAGCCGTTCAACCGCAGCCAGATCGGTCTGCAGGGGGAAACGAGCTTCTGGGGCCGCAAGCTGCTCCTCGGGATGCAGACGAACTACGATCTGGGAGACATTCAGGCGGGCGAGCCGCGCCTGCGCGACCAGCGGTACCGGTTCGGGTACAACACGCAGTGCTGCGGGTTCCAGCTCGAGGTCCTCAACCGCAATTTTGTGGGCTCCAGCCAGCGCGAGTTCCGCTTCCTGATCAATCTCAAGGGAGTGGGGAACGTGATCGATTTCCAGTCGGGATCCGCGGGTGCGCTCCCGGGGACATTCCCGGGGATCGTGCCGTGAGGGCGGGTCCTGCGCTCGTGCCCCTCGTCCTGGGCGCGGGCGGGATGCTGGGGCGCGCCGTCACCGAAACGCTGGAGAAGGCGTATCCCGGCACGATCTCCGCGACCCGTGCCGAGGTCGACGTGACGGACCACTTCCGGCTGGAAGCGGAAATCGAGAGGCTCCGGCCGGACGTGGTCATCAACTGCGCGGCCTACACCGACGTCGATGGCTGCGAGATCGACCGGGACCGGGCGCGGCGTGTGAACGCCGAGGGGGCGGGGAACGCCGCGAGCGCCGCCGCCGCGACGGGCTCACGGATCGTCCATGTGAGCACCGATTTCGTGTTCGACGGCCGCCACAGCGTTCCCTACACCGAAGACGATCCGCCCGCCCCCCTGTCGGAGTACGGCCGCACCAAGCTGGACGGGGAGCGGCGCGTCGCGGCGGCGACCACCGAGCATCTGATCGTGCGGACGTCCTGGCTGTACGGTCACGGGCGCGGCAACTTCGTGGACTCCATCCAATCGCGCGCCGCGAACGGCGGCACGCTCCGGGTCGTGAACGACCAGTTCGGCTCGCCGACCTACGCGGCGGACCTGGCCCAGGCACTCTCCCTCCTCATCGCGCGGAACGCCAGGGGTCTGGTGCATTTCGCCAATGCGGGTGTCTGCTCGCGCCATGACCTGGCCCGGGAGATCCTCGCGGCCTGCGGGTTCGGCGCCTGCGAGCTGAAGGCGATCACGACCGGGGAGGCCGGGCGGATCGCCGCCCGGCCGGCCTATTCCGCTCTCGACACCTCGCGCTACAGCCGCCTGGCGGGGGAGAGCCCGCGCGCCTGGCAGGAGGCGCTCCACGACTACCTCGGCGCGGAACGACGTCGGGCGGCGGGTCCATGAGGGTCCTGATCACCGGCGCGACCGGTTACCTCGGCGCGCATGTCGCCGCGCGCCTCCAGTCGGCGGGTCATGCCGTCATGGCGCTGGCGCGACCGGGTCGCGGGACGAGCGTGCCGGCCGGCTGCCTGCCGGTCGAAGGCGACGTCCTGGATCCCGCGTCCCTGGACCGGGCGCTCGACGGGTGCGACGCTCTCGTGCACATGGCGGCGCTCGTCAAGATGTGGGTGAAGGATCGGCGCGAGTTCGACCGCGTGAACGTCGAGGGGGTCGCGGCGGTCCTGCGCGCCGCGGAACGGCGGCGCGTGCGGCGCATCCTCTACACCTCGACGATCGGGGCGCTTGGACCGACCGGCCCGGAGCCCCGCGATGAGACCTTTGAGCGCGGCGAGTTCCGCTTCCGCACCGAGTACGAGCGCACCAAGTGGGTCGCCGATCGCCTGGTGCGCGAGCGGGCGGGGGACGGGCTCCCGGTGGTGACGGTCTACCCCGGCGTGGTCTATGGCGCGGGGGCCATGACGCAGGGGAACCTGCTCGACCGGCTTTTCACGGACTACCTCGCCGGTCGGCTGAGGACCCGCCTCGGAGGCACCCCGGCCCGCATCTGTTACGCCTATGCCGACGACGTCGCCGAGGGTCACAGGCTCGCGCTGGAAAAGGGGACACCGGGGAGAGGCTACATCCTGGGAGGCGAAAACGTCAGCCAGGACGAGCTGTTCGCCCTGCTGCACGCGCTGACCGGCCGGCGCCCTCCGCGGATCGCGATCCCGTTCTGGATGGCCGAGACGGCCGGCCGGCTCCTGCGCGCCTGGGCACGTCTGACGGGCCGGCCGCCGGCCATCACGGACGGGGCCATCGCGACCTTTCGTCACCACTGGGTCTACTCGAGCGACCGGGCGGTCCGCGAGCTCGGCTACCGGATCACTCCCCTGCGCGAGGGACTCGGCAGGACGATCGAAGCGCTCCGGCCCCGGACGGCCTCGCGGGCCGGGGCGACGCGACACGGGCGATGACGGCACACGGTGAGACGGCGCGCAGGATCGTGCACTTCGCCATGGGGGGACTGGCGTTCCTGCTTCCCTACCTGACTCCGGTGCAGGCCGCCTGCGCGGCGGGCGGGGCGGTCGTCTTCAACCTGTTCCTCCTGCCGCGTGTCGGTCCATCGCTGTTCAGGCGCGGCGAGCGCGACTCGCCCTGGCGCTCGGGAGTCGTCATCTACCCGGTGACGGTCCTCCTTCTCATCCTCCTCTTCCGTCGCCACATGGAGATCGCAGGCGCGGCGTGGGTGATCCTGGCGGCGGGGGACAGCGCCGCCGGCTGGATCGGCCGCCGCCTCGGCCGGACGCCGATCCCCTGGAACCGATCCAAGACGGCGGAGGGGTCGTGTGCTTTCGCCTTCGCCGCCTTCGTCTTCTCCTGGGCCGTCCTCGTCTGGATGGGGCGGAGACCGCTGGAGGCGGCGCTCCTTGCGGCATCAACGTCGCTGTTCGCCGCCTTCATGGAGTCGCTCCCGTGGCGGCTGGACGACAATCTCACCGTGCCGATCCTGTCGGCCATTTTCCTGGCCGGCCTGATGCGGGTCGATTTCGAGCGTCTGGTCCGGGCGGCCCCTGGGTTGTGGCGGTCCCTTCTCCTGGGCGCGGCGATCAACGTCATCCTGGGCATCCTGTTCCGTCGAAGCGGCGCGGTCGACCGGTCGGGGATGATCGCCGGCTTCCTGGTCGGCGTTCTGACGTTCACGTTTGCTTCCTGGGAGGGGTTCCTCGTCCTGATCACCTTCTTCGTCCTCGGGAGCGCCTCGACGCGCCTCGGGCTGCGCCGCAAGCAGCGACTCGGCATCGCGCAGGAGAAGAAAGGCGCGCGATCCGCACGGCACGCCCTGGCGAACTGCGGCGTCGCGGTCTACCTGGCGTTCCTCGTCGCCGCCGCCGCGTCACCGGACGTCTTCCGCCTGGCGTTCGTCTGCGCCTACGCGACAGCCGCATTCGACACCGTGAGCAGCGAGATCGGCCGGGCGTACGGCGGCCGCCCGGTCCTGATCACCACGCTTCTGCGGGTCCCGGCCGGCACCAACGGCGCTGTGTCCTGGCTCGGCACGTTTGCCGGAATCGCCGCGTCCGCCGCGGTGTGCGGAGTGGCGGTCGCGGCGGGTTTCCTGGAGGGACGCTTAACCGGTGTCGTGCTCGCCGCGGCGTTCATCGGATCGACCGCCGACTCCGTGCTGGGGGCCACCCTCGAGAGCCGGGGGCTCATCGACAACGAGGCGGTGAATTTTTCCAACACCCTGGTCGGCTCGCTCAGCGGCATCGGCCTCCTGGCGCTGCTCTGAATCATGCAGCCCGGCGCCCTACTCACGGATGGCATTGGACGAAGGTGCGGACGTCCGGGGAACTTCCGGGCGGCGCCGGCTGTCTCATGTTGGGGGCGCTCTACGGATGAGCACGATGGCACGAGCGCGTGGCATGCTGTGGCGGATGGGTAGAGGCTCGAAGGTCGATCCGGGTGAGGGGGCGGGTGTCGCGACCCCCGAGTCCGCCCCGGAGGCCGGCGACGGGCGCCTGATCGAGCGGGCGACAGGCGGTGACCGGGAGGCCTTCGACCTTCTCGTCGAGCGGCACCTGCCGCGAGTCTGGGCCGTGGTCTGGCGGATCCTGCGTCACCGTGAGGACAGCGAGGACGTCGTGCAGGAAGTCTTCTTCGCGGCGTTCCAGGGACTGGCGGGCTACCGGGGCGAGGCGAAGTTCTCGACCTGGCTGCACCGGATCGCGGTGACGCGGGCCCTGAACCACCTCGATCGCAAGGAGGAGAAGATGCGACGGGCGTTCCGGAACCTGGAGGACGGGAACGACCGCCTCGAGGCTGGACCGGAGGCCGCGGCGGCGTGGGTCCTGCGGGGATCTCCGTCGCCTCTCCAGGCCCTGGAGGCGGACGATCTCATGCGGCGTCTCGCGGCGTGCCTGTCGCGACTGCCGGCCGCCTGGCGTGCGGTTCTGACCCTGAGGGACGTGGACGCCCGCTCGTACGAGGAGATCGCCGCACTCGCCGGTCTGGCGCTGGGCACGGTCCGCTCGCGCCTGGCGCGGGCGCGCGTGGCGCTGCGACAGTGCGTCGCCGGGGAGGATCCGTGACCGATCGGAGGGATGTCCACCCGCGCGAGCTGCTCTCCGCCTACCTGGACGGCGAGCTTGCGGACCTCGAACGCGCCGGCGTCGAGGCGCATGTCGCCGAGTGCAGTTCCTGCAGGGGCCTTCTGGACGATTTCCAGGCGATGGCGGCAATCGCGACACGGGAGGAGGCACCTCCCGTCCCGGCGGATCTCCGGTCGCATATCCGCCTGAAGATCGGAACGGGGGGAGCCGCCAAAGCACCGCCGCCCCGGCACAGGATCGGGTACTACCGTCTGGGGCTCGCCGCGGCCGCCGGCATCGTCCTGACGATCGGTCTATGGGCGACGCGGCGGGAGCATGCGCCCCCGCTGTCATCGCCGGTCACCCGGTCGGCCGCCCCGGACACGATCGTCGAGAGCGATCGCGCCAAGGTCGAGAAGGAGCCGGTGGCGCAGCCCGCCGTCCCCGCGAACCCCGGGGATGTCGCGTCTCTGAGGGAGCTGGGCTATATCGGGGATGAGTCGCAGCCGAAAAGGAATGCTGCTCCTTCCGCCATGGGTCGGAAGATGATGGAACGGGCAGCGCGCCCCTCCGAAACACCGGCACCCGTGATCGTCGGCGAGGTCCGCGAAGGGGAGAGGCTCGAGACACGACCGGCGATCGAGGCGGGCGACTTCGCTGCGCCGTCCGCGGGATCCGGCTCCGCCTCTGCCGCCGCCGGGGTCGCCGAGGCCGGTGGGGCGCGGCAGGACGTTGCGGAGGAACGGAAGGGGGCCGCACGGATGCAGGCGAACCTTCCCGAGGCCGCCCTGCGGTCCGCGGCGGTCGGACGTCCTGGACAGGTCCTTCTGTTCTTGTACACGACCTATCGGGTATCTGTTCACCAGGACGGGACGGTGGCCCTGTCGTCCGAAGGGTACACCTGCGCCGTGCGGCGGGACGGGCCGTCGGTCGATCCCGACATTACGTCACTCTTCGTGCTGGCGTCCTCCGCCGGCAAGGTTGCGGGTGTCCCGTCTCCAGAGCGGCGCGGCGCGGCCGTCGTCCGGCTGCTGGAGCCGGAGTCCGCTGCGGAAGAAGCGGCCGGAGAGGCCCCCGGAGTCGACCTGCCCGCCGGGGCGGGGATCGCGATCGAGATACGCCTCCGCACCCTTCTCCGGGACAGATACCTGCCCCTCATGGAGAGCCGCTGCGGGGCGGTGCCGCGGATCGTCCATTCCCCCTAGCTCTCGAAGCCATCCGGCCCGTTGCGATCGCGATTTGTGCGGCGGCGGGGCGGCGAGTATCCTACGCCCGGCGCATGAGCGGGATCGCGGTGACCAGGGTCAGGAGCTTCGCCTCGCGGGCGCGGCTCTACTTCGCATTCACCCGGCCCTTCACTCTTCTGCCTCCGACCTTTGGCGTCGTGTCGGGCGCCTTGACGGCGTTCGGTTCGGCCCACAGCCCGGACCCGGAGCGCCGCTTCACGACCCCGGTCCTGGCGATGATCGCGCTCGGATCCGTCACCGCCGCGTTCCTGAACGCCGCGAGCAACGTCATCAACCAGTACCACGACCTGGAGATCGACCGTCGCAACAAGCCGCAGAGACCTCTGCCGTCGGGGGCGATCTCCACGAGGGCGGGAATGCGCTTCGCGGTTCTCCTCTACGTCGTGGCGCTTCTGCCCACCTGGCTCATCGTCGTCTACCCGCGCAGCACGTTCTGGGAGAAGGTCGCAGCACCCCTTGCAGAACACCAGTGCTTCTTCATCTACCTCGCGGGTCTCGTGCTCACGCTGGTGTACTCCGACCCGGTCTGGGGGCGGACCAAGCGGTTCGGCATCTGGGCCAATCTCACCATCGCCGTGCCGCGCGGCTGTCTCCTCAAGGTCGCGGGCTGGTCCATGGTCGCGAGCGTGCTCCACGTGGAGCCCTGGTACATCGGATCGATCTTCCTGCTGTTCCTCCTGGGTGCCACGTCGAGCAAGGACTTCTCCGACATGGGGGGGGACGCCGCCCACGGTTGCCTCACGCTGCCGATCCGGCTGGGGGTCGACAAGGCGGCGCGCTTCATAGCACCGTTCTTCTGCCTGCCGTGGCTGCTGATCCCGATCGGCGCCTGGCTCCCCGATCCGTTCGGGTCGGGCCCGATCCTGACGGGGGACCGCACCCTGCTGACCCTTCTGGGACTGGCGCTCTCCGGCTGGGGGGCCTGGACCGCCCGGCTCATCCTGCGCGACCCGGCGGCCCTGGCCAGTTCGGAGAACCACCCGTCCTGGACGCACATGTATCTCATGATGATGTTCGCCCAGGTCGGGTTCGCCTTCGCCTACCTTGCCTGAGCGCCGCGGTCTCCCGTCCCTGGCCGGCCGGGGCCTGGCCGTGGTGTTCCTGGCGGCCGCCGCCTGGGTGCGCGCGGAGGCCGGGACGGCTGCCGGACCCGCCGACACCGTCGTCGTCCTCTCCGTCGACGGCATGCGCTGGGACTACCCCGCCCGGGCCGGGGCGGCGACATTCGCGCGCCTGGCCTCGGAGGGAGCGTCCTGCCGGGCGCTGCTGCCACCGTTCCCCTCCTCGACCTTCCCTGCCCACGCCAGTCTCGCGACCGGTGTCTTCCCCGACAGGCACGGCATCGTCAACAACGAATTCCTCGACCGCCGGCGCGGGCCCTACCGCCGCGACGACGATGCCTCGTGGCTCCTGGCCGAGCCGATCTGGGTGACGGCGGAGCGTCAGGGTGTGCGGACCGCCGTGTACCACTGGGTCTTTTCGTACACGCCCTGGCGGGGAGTCGCGGCGACACGCCGCGTGCCGTACTCGGCGGAGACGACCGACCGGGAGAAGATCGAGCGCATCATCCGGTGGCTCTCGCTGCAGGGAGATGACCGCCCCCGTCTGATCCTGTCCTACCTGCACGGGCCGGACGCCGCGGGTCACGCCGACGGTCCCGAGTCCGTGGCGGTGCTCGAGCGGGTGCGTCAGACCGACCGTCTGGTGGCGCGTCTGCTGCGGGCCCTCGAGCGAGTGCCGAAATCGGCGCTGATCGTCGTCTCGGATCACGGCATGGCGGGTGTCTCGCGCGTGCTGAGGACCCGGGACCTGTTCGGCCGGGGGGAGTCGCGGCCGGTCCGCGCCGTCTCCACGGGGGCCGTCTGCAACGTCTACTGCCCGGACCTCCGTGCCTGCGGCGCCGCCGAGTCCGCACTGAAGAGCGTTCCCGTGATGACCGTCTACAGGATGGAATCGCTGCCCGGAGGGTTACGGTACCGGCAGCCCGAGCGCACGGGCGATCTCGTGGCCATCGCCCCGCCGGGAACGTACTTCGCGGACGGTCGCGGGGAAGAGAGGCCGGCCCGGGGCATGCACGGCTACCCGCCCGAGCAGACCGAGATGCAGGGGATCTTCTACGCCTGGGGGGCGGGGGTGAGGCGAGGCGCCCTGTGCTCTCGGCTGCGGGCCGTGGACGTGGCCCCGCTCGTCTGCAGGCTCCTCGGCATGAAGTGTCCCGAGGACATCGACGGCAGGGCGCCTGAGGATCTGCTCGAACCGGCTGTCAGGCCCGGGTTGCCGCGGAGCGACATCACTCCGCCCGGCTCCCGGGCCCGGGCAGAGCCGCTTCGCGCGAATCCCCTTCGACCGGCGCCGCGTCTTCTGGATGCGGGTCCGGACTCGCCGCCCCGGGGTAGCGCGCCACCCTGACGCGCGCCGGGCGCAGGAGTGTGGTGCCGAGCGTGTAGCCTCTGCCGCTTTCCGCCAGGACCAGGTTGTCCCGTACGGGATCGCCTGTCTCCTCCACCGAGACCGCTTCGGCCACGGCGGGGTCGAAGCGCTGTCCCACCAGGTCGAGCGCCTGAACTCCCTCGGATGCCAGGATCTGGAGGAGATGATCGCGGATGAGCGTCACGCCGGACAGGAGTGGGCCGGCGTCCGGTGAGCCGGCGCCGACCGCGATCGCCCGGTCGAGGTCATCGAGGACCCCGAGCACCTTGCGCATCATTTCGACGCGCGCAATGTCGACCCTGCGCTCAAGGTCGCGCGCCAGGCGCACTCGGAAGGCCTCGCGCTCCTCCTCGATCTGGCGGTAGGCCGCGCTGATCTCCCGGGCCCGGCGCTCCGCCTCCTCGGCACGGGTCTTCAGCTCCTCGACGACCGAGGGGTAGCGCGGCTCCAAGGCCGCCGGGGCCTCGTTCCGGAAGGCCGGACGTCGATCGATCACCGAAAACGCCTTCTCCTGGCTCTCGTCCTGTGTGCCGCCCGTCCTGCTGTTCTCTTTCATGATCGATTCCAATCGGCGACCCGGTCAGCGCCCGGCCGGTCGTCAGTGCCCCAGGAGACGCCGGATGCGCTCGCGGATCGGCGGGTGCGTGCTGAAGAGGTTCGCCAGAGCCGCACCCGTGAACGGCTTGACGATGAACAGATGGCTCGAGGCCGGCCCCGCAGTCAGCATCGGGATCCGGCGGCTGGCGTCCTCCAGCTTCTGCAGCGCATGGGCGAGCCCGTACGGGTTGTGCGTGAGCTCCGCCCCGCTGGCGTCCGCCTGGTACTCGCGGGCGCGCGACACGGAGAGCTGGATGAGCGTCGCCGCGATGGGAGCCAGGATGATCCCGGCGAGCAGGGCGATCGGGTTCGTGCCCTGGCGGTCGTCGCGCTGGCCGCCTCCGAAGATCGCGGCCCAGCGGGCCATGTTGGCGATCACCATGATCGCCGCGGCCAGGGTCGCCGCGATCGAGCCGATCAGGATGTCGCGGTTCTTCACGTGCGACAGCTCGTGCGCCAGGACCCCCTCGAGCTCCTCGGCGTTCAGGATGCGCAGAATTCCATGCGTCACGGCGACGGCCGCGTGCTGCGGGTCCCGTCCCGTGGCGAAGGCGTTCGGGGCTTCCTCCGGAAGGACGTAGACGCGCGGCATGGGAATCCCGGCGCGCGCGGTGAGACGCTCCAGGATCTCGTACAGCTCGGGCGCCTGCTCGCGGCCGACCGGTTGGGCCCGGTGCAGCGCCAGGACGATGCGGTCGGAGAACCAGTAGGAAAAGAAGTTCATCACGGCCGCCACTCCCAGGGCGATGTACATCCCGTTCGGTCCGCCGAACAGGCCGCCCATGGCCACGATCAGGGCGGAGAGCAGTCCCAGGAGGAATGCTGTCTTCAAGGCGTTCATCGGATGTGTCGTCTCCTCGTCGCGCGCCAGCCGGTGTGTCCGGTGTCGGCGTCGCATTGTAACCCGCCCGGCGGCGGGCGCCCATTCCACCCGCGTCACTTCACCTCGATGCGGATCGCCTTCGCCTTCGATTCCTGCTTCTTCGGCAGGATCACCTCCAGGACACCGTTCTTCTGGGTGGCGCGGATCCCGGCCTGGTCGATGTTCGTCGGCAGGCCGAAGGAGCGGACGAAGGTGCCATGGGGACGTTCCGCGCGGTGCATATCTTCGGGGCGGATGTCCCCGGGAAGCTTCCGCTGCCCCCGTATCAGGAGCGTGCCGTCCTCCACCCTCAGCTCGATGTCGTCCTGATCCACCCCGGGGAGATCGGCGCGGAGCACGATTTTCTCCGCGTTCTCGAAGATGTCCACCGGCGGCGTCCACTGACCGGCCTGCAAATCCTCCTGTCCCTGCCGCTGGGCCATCCCTTCCTGAAACAGACGGTTGACGCGATCCTGGAGGCTCCACAAATCACGGTATGGGTCCCATTTGACGACGGTCATGCGCTCCTCCTTGCGATTCTCAGGATCGTCCGGCCCGATCGGGCGCGCCCTCAGCGCGCCCGCTTCCCGGCCGCGGCGACCGGCTCCTGGTTCCTCATCTTCTCGAAGACCACCTCGTTCGCGTCCTTCGACCAGTCGGCGCGGACGGTGTCTCCGGGCTCGAGGGTCCCCTCCAGCAGCCGGCGCGACAGGGCATCGAGGACCAGGCGCTGCATCGTGCGCTTCAGCGGGCGGGCGCCGTACTGCGGATCGTAGCCGGCGTCCGCGAGATGACGCCTCAGGGCCGGCGTCATCTGCAACGTGATCTGCCTGGCCTGCAGCAGACGGCCGAGACGCGCGGCCTGGATGTCGACGATCTTCAGCAGGTCATCACGGTCGAGAAGGTTGAACAGGACGATTTCGTCGATGCGGTTCAGGAACTCGGGCCGGAACGCCTTCTTGAGCTCCTCCTCGACCCTCTCCTTGAGCCTGGCGCGGTCCTTGCCTTCCCAGGATTGGATGAGCGACCCGGCCAGGTTCGAGGTCAGGATGAGGATCGTGTTCTTGAAATCGACCACCCGTCCCTTCCCGTCGGTGAGCCGGCCGTCCTCCAGGATCTGCAGGAGAATATTGAACACCTCCGGGTGCGCCTTCTCGATCTCGTCGAACAGCACGACGGAATAGGGCCGGCGGCGCACGGCCTCGGTCAGCTGGCCGCCCTCGTCGTGGCCCACGTAGCCCGGGGGTGCGCCGATCAGCCGGGCGACGGAGTGCTTTTCCATGTACTCCGACATGTCGATGCGGATCATCGCCCGCTCGTCGTCGAACAGGAACTCGGCCAGGGCCCTGGCCAGCTCCGTCTTGCCGACGCCCGTCGGGCCCATGAACAGGAACGATCCCGTCGGCCGGTTCGGATCGGAAAGCCCGGCGCGGGCGCGCCGCACCGCCTGGCTGACCGCGGCGACCGCCTCCTCCTGTCCGACCACCCGCTCGCGCAGGCTGTCCTCCATGTGCAGGAGTTTCTGGATTTCGCCCTCGAGCATCTTGCTGACCGGGATGCCCGTCCAGCGCGACACGATGGCGGCCACGTCCTCCTCGTCGACCTCTTCCTTCAGCATCGGGCGGCCGCGCTGCATCTCGACCAGGCGCGTGTTGGCCTCCGTCAGCTTCTTCTCCAGGTCGTTGAGGTCGCGGTAACGGTGACGCGCGGCCTCCTCGAGGTTGCCGGCCTTGGTGGCCTGGTCCACCTTGTTCCGGGTCGTCTCGATCGCTTCCTTGATCGAGCGGATGTCCTGGATGACCTCCTTTTCCGACTTCCACTGGGCCTTGAGCCTGTCGCTCTCTTCGCGGAGGCGGGCCAGCTCCTTCTTGACCTCCTCGACCCGGGCGCGGCTCGCAGGGTCCCGTTCTTTCTCCAGCGCCTTGAGCTCGATCTCGAGCTGGATGGCACGCCGGTCCAGGACATCGATGTCGTGGGGCATCGAGTCGATCTCGATGCGCAGGCGCGAGGCCGCCTCGTCGACGAGGTCGATGGCCTTGTCCGGCAGGAACCGATCGCTGATGTAGCGATGCGACAGGGTCGCGGCGGCGATGAGCGCGGCGTCCTTGATCCGGACCCCATGGTGCACCTCGTACCTCTCCTTCAGGCCGCGCAGGATGGCGATGGTGTCCTCGACGCTCGGCTCGCCGACGAGAACCGGCTGGAAGCGGCGCTCGAGGGCGGCGTCCTTCTCGATGCGCTTGCGGTACTCGGCCAGCGTGGTGGCGCCGATGCAGCGCAGCTCGCCGCGCGCCAGGGCCGGTTTGAG